>JBAPOI010000230.1:0-17450 GCA_049279555.1 Candidatus Sulfotelmatobacter sp. | reverse complement strand
GTTGCCATTGTAAAACAGCCCCATCGCGCTTTGCTCGTCGGTCGAGTGAGAGAAGGTATAAGAGAAGCCAACTCTCAAGCCGTGACTGAGCCGCTTTTCAACGTGAGTCTGCAGAGCATGGTAAGCGGAAATGCCCGCAGCGGTATAGGACTCCGATTCGGATGAGTAACCGATGTAGGGAACGCGGAGATCGACGTTTCCACCTTCAAAGGTCTCCTGGTAGAACTGCCCGTTGGGAAGCTGGATGGGGTCGAAGCCACCGGGCTGGGTGACGATTGAGTAGCCATACGTATAGTCCTGCTCACCAACGGGACTTCCCTTTAACAGGGGATGGCTGGGAGAGGCTATCTGCGCCTGGTTGAAAGGCAAAGGGACGACCTCATGGCGGCCAAGATTGCCCACGTATCCGATTTCGATGGCGAGGTCATGACGCGGCTGCCACTGAATGTCGAGTGTCTGATTCATCGTGTAGGGCAGTTTGTTGGCGCGATTGTAATCGGCGAAGGAAAATAATGGGATCCCCGTCGTAATCGCGTTCGCATTGGGGAGCACCAGCTTGGAGGGATCGCCGCTCGGAGGTGGACCGAGCGTGGTACCCCAGGGAGCTTCGAAATTACTGCAGTTCGCGTATCCGTATGGGCTGCAAGCCGAGGTGTTCACCCACGGCGGAGACTGGTTCACGCCAAACGGGCCTCCCGCGATTACACCCGAAGCGAAACCCGGAGAAAGATACGCGAACAGCTCGCCGCGATCGTAGTACAGACCCCAGCCTGCTCGGACGACAACTTTGTCATTAAACTTCCTCGGGCTCCACGCCAGGCCGACACGCGGCGCGAGACCCCATTGACGTCCCGTGAGAGTAGAGTCGCTGACACCCTTGGTTGGGAACTGCGGATTGTTGCCCGCGATGATCAGGCCATTGGAAATGATGTCATCGGTGCTCACGTCGTAGTTATATCGCGAGGGGTCGAAGTTGTAGATGCGGCCGTTCTTCTCTTTGAGACCCCCGTGGTAGTCGAAACGCAGACCTGCGCTCACGCTGAGATTGGAGCGGATCTGATACTTATCCTGCAGATAAAAGCCGGTTTCGTTCGAGCGGTAGTAGCGGTTGGCATCGCCTTGCAGAAAGCTTGTGGTGATAAATCCGTCTGCCGTATAGGTGATCGGGGTTCCCGTCAGGAAGTCGGCGAAATTGAGGAATCCAATTGTTCCTGTATTCGTGCGATCGTCGCGGGCGTTGAGTTGCGTGTATGAAAAGCTTCCGCCAAAGGTGAACGTGTGCTTGCCACGGTTCCAGATGACGTTGCCGGAAGGCATCCAGCGATTTTGGAAAACCCCAGTGAACGCGGCTTGCGAGGCTGCGGTCATGCCAAGCGTGGCGCCGCCGTTGAACACAAAATTAACATTGCCCGGAGCTTCGTTCCCCATGTTGTCGACGATCGTGATCCCCGGAAATATGGATGAACCAAATGCGTTGATGCCCAGGGATTGCGGAGTAAAGGGCTGGCCAATCGAGCTGTAAACTTTCTCGCGAATGAAGCCGAATCTCTCGGTGATACTGAGGTTCGAGCGCAATGATTGCGTATTCGTAATCGAGGCAACCTGGCTGCCCGCGTCGAGATGCTGCGTAAAACCCTCGAAGGCGGAGAACCCAAAAGGCGCCGTGCTGGGATCGTGCTGGTAGTAATACTTGAACGACAGAGTATCTTTGGTCGTAGCGAGGTAGTCGAAATCGGCGACGGCCTGATCGGAAATGAAGTACGCGGGCTGTGTGATGAAAACATTCTCGGGAAAGTTCACCGTCGGAATGAAATTCGGATTCGCGGACGGGAACAGAAACTGGCCGTTCGGTAATTTGTAGTTCAACAACGTAAACGCGACCGGATCCACTTGGCCGGCTGTAATGCACGCTGGCTCGTTAGCGCCGCCACAAGGGCCGGTGAAATCCAAATTAGCCACATTCGCCAGCGTTGCCGCACTGCGATCGTCCGTAAGCCCGAAAGGCACTGCGGTGCGCGAGGTTCCAATCTCCAAGTCCGAAACGTGAATGTGCTGGTAGCTGACAAAACCAAAAAGCTTGTCCTTGATGATCGGGCCGCCAACAGCCGCCCCCGCCGTGTAACGGTGCAACTCAGGCACCTTCTCGTTGCTCGGGATATTGCCGTCCTGGTTGTAGAAGTAGGGCGCGGCATTGATCCAGTTGGTCCCACGGTGACCGTAAACAGTGCCGTGAATCGCGTTCGTTCCGGAGGCCGTACTCATGTCGATGTGAGCGCCGCTGGTCGATCCCTGCTGGGCGTCGTACATCGAAGTGTTGACGCTGAATTCCTGAACAGTTTCCGGTGCGGGAGTGGGCAGCGCCTGGCCGATCGCCAGATAAGGCGACGCCGTACTCTGGATCACTTCTGCGGTGGTGCTCGAGGCACCGGCAATGCCGGTGTTGTTTACGATGCGAGCCGAAGCTACCTGGCTGGTACTCTTGCCATTAAATAAATTGCTGGCATCGACTCCGTTCAACAAAAACGTGTTGCTCGTGTCGCGTTGACCATTCGCCCAAATTGGCTGATTTCCCAGGCCGGCGTTGGCGCCGGTTCCGTTCGGCAACTCAGCATTCACACCCGGCGAAAGAATAGCCAGGCCTGTGAAACTCCCTGTCGGCAGCGGCACAGCGTCGATTTGATCTTTTTCCAGGATGTAGCCGTTCGTGGTGTCGACGGCGTTCATCATCGGCTCAGCCTGAACTTCAACGACCGTGCCGACTTGGCCGACTGGAAGCACCGCATTCACCGTCGCGGTGCGATCCGCCTGGACGGTGATGGAAGGCACCTTCTGCGTTTGAAACCCATCGTGCGTAAACGTGAGCGTGTAACTGCCGATAGGCAGGTTCACGAAATCGTAGCTGCCGTTTGCGTTGGTCTTCAGCGAGCGTGTGAGCTTGGTCTGATCCCCAACGATGGTGACGACGGTGTCCGGCAGAACGCCTCCGGTCTTGTCAGTAACCGTTCCAGTGATGCCACCGAGTGTCTGCTGTGCCCGGGCCATCGGTGAAAGGGCAAACGGCGTCCACAGAGAAGACGCGACGAGGAGGGCGATGAGTGCGATTCTTTTTGTCTCGAGCACCAGTTTCTTGAGCATCATGTTCTCGAACATAATGACCTCGCAAAAATGTGTAAGTGCGCACGGAGAAGCACAACGCCGGCGCCGAAACCTGCGAAACCTAATGTGTTTGTTCAAAAAATGTTTTCAAGCAGAGATGGTTGGCCCTGCTTCGCCCGCACCCGAAAATGATGGACCGAATCTACGCGAGTTGTGTGCGGAACGAAAGCATTATATCCAGTTAAAATTTCTTTACCAGAGATTAGATATTTTTATCGCTGGCCTGCGGTGGACCTCGCGGCTGCGCTAACATGTGCCATGCCACGACGCTGGATTCGCATGCTCACACTCGCCGTCCTTCTGGTCGCCGATGGGGTGAGTTTTCATTTTGCTCGAGGGATGACCACACATCCCCTACCGTCTTGGCCGGAGCCTCACGCTTTGGTGCTACGCGCAGACCGTTCGTCGCCATCTGACCTTGAACTCGGCGGCGAACTTGCGGGAGTGCCCCCGGACGCAACCCGTTACATAACGCGCGAGGATCTATTGGCGTTGCCCCAGGTAAGCTACCGGGTTACCGACGATGCTAATTTCACCGGCCCCACGCAGATTAGCGGAGTCCTGCTGGAAGAGCTGACCGGAAGGCTCAGCGCCGCGCCTTCGGCGGATATAGCCATCGCGATTAGCAGCGACGGGTATCATGCTAACTACCCCAAGGCCTATGTCGCCGAGCATCATCCACTGTTGGTATTGCAAATCAACGGCGAACTGCCTTCTGCATGGCCAAAGGATTCCGAGACTCATCGCAATGACATGGGCCCGTTTCTGATTTCGCATTCCAAGTTCACTCCCAGCTTCAAGATTTTTTCCCATTCCGATGAGCCGCAAATTCCCTGGGGCGTGCTGCGATTGGAGTTCCGGGAAGAAAAAGCGGTCCTCAGTGCGATTGCACCTCGCGGCCCAGACACCGCCAATGAACTGGTGCAGAGCGGCTACCGCATCGCGCAGCAAAATTGCTTCCGCTGCCACAACATGGGTAACGAAGGCGGGACCAAGGCTGGACGCCCGTGGTTGGTGCTATCGGCGTGGGCTGCGGCTTCACCGGACTACTTCGCCGCCTACGTGCGCAACCCGCAATCGAAAAATCCGCAAGCGCAGATGCGCGGCAATCCTGATTACGACAACAAAACGATTACCGCTCTCATCGCCTATTTCAAAACGTTTTCTTCATCACCGCAGGAGCAGGAGAAAGCAAAACCATGACACTGCGCGCGGCCAAGACACTCCTGGTCTTTGCAGTCGCGGTTTTCTATTCCCTCTTGGTTCTTAACAACACCACCGATTACGACTCGAATTATCAGTTCGTCCGCCACGTTCTGATGATGGATTCAACCTTCCCCGGAAATCGCGGTATGTGGCGCGCTCTAAATTCGCCGGCTTGGCACACGTCTTTCTATCTATCGATCATTGCGTGGGAAATCATTACGATGGTTCTCTGCTGGTGGGGCGGAGTGAACCTGGCGCGCTCGCTCCGCGGAACCTCGCAAGCGTTCAATCAATCCAAGCGCGTCGCAATAGCCGCGCTCACCAGCGCTCTGCTGATGTGGCTGGTCGCTTTTCTCAGTGTCGGCGGCGAGTGGTTTCTGATGTGGCAGTCGAAAACCTGGAATGGCCAGGAGGCAGCCTTCCGCATGTTTACCGTAGTTGGCATCGTGTTGCTGCTCGTCGCCCAACCGGAAAGCGAAGGCCAACGTTAGCTTTGAGCAGCGGGCAGCTCTTTTCCGCGTCCGCGAAATGCGAACCACAGCAGGCCCGCAATCAAATATGCGAGATAGATGAAAGGCAGCTTTCCGTAAGGCCCCACGGGCACGGGGTAGAGATTGCCGACCAACGCCAGCAGCATCGCGAGGCCAGCCAGCCAGGGGACGATCCGCGCGCCAGGCCGACAAAGGCCACGGTCGCGCAAGTATCGTGGGAGAGCGACGCAGACCAGCGCATAAGCAACGATAAAGCCGTAAGTCGCAAGCGATCCTAGCCAGCCGTAAACGTCGAGGCCGCTCGCCCCGCGTGCAGCCAGCACAACCACGGGTAGCACTGCCGCGATGCCAGTGATAATCACGGCACGACTCGGCGTTTGATTGAGAGCATGAGTGGCGCGCAGGGAGCCGTGCGCGAGTCCGTCGTGCGCCATCAGCAGCAGCACGCGAGCGGCCGCTGTAATGCACGCGAGAGTTCCGGCGAATAGGCTGACCAATGCTCCAACATCGATAAGCACTCCCAGAATCGGGCTGCCGGCTACCCGCGCAAGCACATGCATCGGCGCCTGGCTCGCGCCCAAATCTTCTCCTGCAGCGTGAAAGCCCAGCACCTCGGCATATGCGCAAAGCGTGAAGAAAGCTCCAGCGAGAATCGCGCTTTGAATCACCGCGCGTGGAATTGCCTGCAGCGGATTGCGCGCCTCCGAACCAAGAGTGGTCGCGCTTTCAAACCCAACAAAGCTGAACAATGCAAGCACCAATCCGAGCCGCAGTCCGCTGCCGGTCATGCCACGCAGATGAAGTTCATCCCAGTCCCAATGCCAGCCGTGGCGCACCAGCAACAAAACTACGACGATTAGAATTACCGTCACCGAGACAGCTTCGATCCAAAGCATGAGACGCGCCGAAATTTTTACATCGCGATAGGCAATCCATATCGATATGCCTGTGACCAGCAAGGCAAGAAACACTGCCGAGTAGACTTGGCCCGGAGCGCGGTGCAGAAGCAGGTTCGCATAATGGTAGAAGCCGCCAATCACACTCGATCCGGTAGCCACGTACGCCAGAAGCAAACTCCATGCAACGGTCGCGCCCAGCCATGGAGGTAGCGTCATCGACGCATAGGTATAGAGCGAACCGGGAGAGGCGGAAATACGAGCATAACGGCCGATACACAGCGCCACCAGCAGCACCGCCGCAGTCGCGAGTACATACGCGAGCCACGTGCCATTGCCGGCTAGCGCGCACACGAGCGGAATTGTCGCCGCCGGCGTAGTAGTGGGGGCCATGGTGGAGACAGATTGCGCAAGCGTCTCCATGGGAGAAAGAATCTCGCGGCGCAAACCGTAGTCCGTTTTCTGCGAATGCTCCAGTGCGATTTGCGTCATGCCCGGGTTCCTTCCGCAACTTGAGTTGGGGGATTGTACAACACTGTCACACGCAAGCCGGGCCGTGGAGGAGATTGCGAAAAGAGGTAGTGGGTCAGTTTGAAAAAGCAGCGTGCACTTCTACCTGTCGGAGTCATTCCCGAAGCTCCGCAAAACAGCTACTGGCTACTAGCTTCTAGCAAAACGGCCGGCACGGCGCAACCGGCCCAGCGCGTAAGCCAAGCTGAGCCACCACTGTTTTTCTTTCTGTGTTCTTTTGATGCTTCATGGCGATGTTTTCGTCTAGAAGCCATCTGCGTTGATTTTCCTAGGGTTTTGATTTCCAGTAGTGGTGCAATTTGACGTACGCGCCGGGCCGGTCAAGCGGGAGATCCCTTCGACTTCGCGTAGGGCAGGCGCTTCGCTCGATGGGCAGCCGAGGGCGGCTGTCCCCACATAAGCACAACGGCGCAAGTTATTTTCGGGAGCCGGGGTCGGGGACTATGACACGATCACCGCCATTGCCGTAGACATCGCCGACGACCTGAAGATTGTGATCGAGTAAAACTCTGGCGCTGAGGGCGCGGTTTGGTTGATTGCGAGTGCCGGCGACGCGGCCGAGCAGGCTAGGCAACCGGACGAAGCGAAGATCCACGAATTGCACGATGTAACCATCTTGTGGAGAACTGACGTCTTCAGTTTCTGTGATGGGATACTGCGCCCAGTCGAGGTAAACGCGTCCGAGATAGGAGCGCTTGGCGGCGAGGGTAATGGGCGTCTCCTCGGGCTTGTAGCGGATTTCAAGCTCGCCTCGCGGATCGACCTCGGGGCCGAGAGAATCAACAGGGGCGAGGACGAAAAAGCTGGAAGTCTCGACGACGCCAGCCCAACGAAAGGGATTGACCCACGTTGGGTAGGCAGAAGCTCGTAACGGTTCGGCATTCTGGTAAGTGCGGGAGTCGAGGGCGTGGACGGCGCGGCGATGCTGAAAGTCACGCAACGCCCAGAGGAGGACAACGGCAACCAAGGCAACAGTGGCGGCGAATCGGCCGCGTGGGCCTTTCTGACGGGCGCCGATTTCTTTGTCGACGAGTGAGAAGAACGAGGGGACGATCAAGCCGAGAATGAGGAACGCGAACATGATGGGCTCGAAGATGAAAACGATATCCCACGAATACCACTTTTCGGAGAACGGCCAGAACGGGCGAACGCCGTAGTTGTTGGTGAAGTCGAGCAGGATGTGGCTGAGGCCAGCGAGGCAAGCGTAAAAGAACAATAGTCCCCAGCGCGGGGGCAGGTTTGGATTGTTGACCTTGCGGCCGCGAAGACGGTGGATGAGATACACAAAGGCAACGACGACCGCAGCCATTAGCACGATGCCGAGGAAAGAATGCGTGAAGCCGCGATGATGGGCGAACGCGAAGGCGCGACCGTGGAAGCGGCTGAGGACGTCGAGATCGGGAGCTTCGGCAGCGAGAGTGAGCGTGAGCGTGGCCAGCGCGGTCTTACGGTTGAGCCCGGCTCGTCCCATACAAGCGCCGGTCAGGAAGTGGGTGACGGGTTCCAAGCGGTAAATGGATTGTAGGGGGATTGCGGGAGAAATGCCAAGGTGGGGAGTTAAGTTGTGGTTAGGTCTCTGTGCAACCGACTGCCCGCTTCGAAGGGGCGATTGGATTACTTTCCTCCGCATATTTGCGTGTTACACGATGTGGGCAGCGAAGGACCAAATCGACTATCTGGTAATGTATAAGGAATGGCGGCAGTTTGGAGAAGGATATCCTTCGGAGCGAATTGAGGGTATCGAAGGGCAGAGGGCCAAGGATTTCGGCTTAAAGCAAATCCAGTTGACCGACGCTCCCGTGCGGCTAGCAGGTTCGGGCCGCAACTAACAACGGCACAGAGGCGCAGACATAACCACCATTACCAACATCAGCCGCCGCGGATTCCTTCACGGCATCTTGGGTTCGGGAGCTCTCCTCCTGGGGGCACACTTTGAACCGACGCTGCTTGGTAGGGGTGAAACGGTCCTGGATACGACGCAGCCGGATCCGGCAACATTTCATCCTAATGTGTTTGTTGGAATCGACGTCGATGGGACGGTCCGCATCGTTGCCTCCCGCTCCGAGATGGGCACGAAGATCCTCACGACTCTGCCGCTAATAGTGGCTGATGAACTCGACGCCGACTGGAAACGGGTCAAGATTGAGCAGGCCATCGGCGACCCCCGTTATGGCGATCAAAATACTGACGGCTCCCATTCCGTTCGCAACTTCTATGACATCATGCGCCAGGCCGGGGCTACAGCTCGCTTGATGCTCATCCACGCGGCGGCGCAGCAATGGGGAGTTTCGCCCGCCGAGTGCGTTACCGATCTGCACGCCGTTGTGCATCCGGCCACTGCTCGGCGTCTCGGGTACGGAGAACTTGCCGCTGCAGCATCGAAGTTGCCGGTTCCAAGAAAAGAAGATTTGCAATTTAAGAAAAGGGACGCTTGGCGTTATATCGGCAAAGGGATGGAGAGCAATGGCCTTGCCGACTTATGTACAGGCAAGGCTATCTTCGGGATGGACGCGCGATTGGACGGAATGTTTTACGCCTCGGTCGAGCATCCGCCGGTCTTCGGAGGAAAGGTCAAATCTTACGACGAGGAAGCGCCGTTGAAGGTCGCGGGGGTTCGTCAGACGATTCCCATCGATCCTTTTCGGCCTCCGTGCGCCTTTCAACCGCTGGGAGGCGTCGCCGTCATCGCCGATAATACGTGGGCGGCATTTCAAGGCCGTAAGAAACTGAATGTTGTCTGGGACCACGGTCCCAACGAATCCTACGATTCCGATGCCTACTGGAAAGAGTTAAAAGCAACCGCGCACAAACCTGGAAAAGTCATCCGCAACCAGGGAGACGTAGAGTCTGCCTTTGCCCAGGCTGGCAAGGCGTTTGAAGGTGATTACTACGTTCCATTGCTGGCCCACGCTGCGATGGAGCCCCTGGTTGCTGTGGCCGACTTCAAAGATGGAAAAGTCACAGTGTGGGCTCCTACCCAGAATCCGCAAGCGGTGCAGGCAATCGTCGCGCAGGAGTTAGGCATAGAGAAAGAGAGCGTGGTCTGCCACGTGACGCTGCTAGGCGGCGGCTTCGGAAGAAAATCGAAGCCTGACTATGTCGCCGAAGCGGCCATTCTTTCCAGGAAAGTGGGCCGCCCCGTGAAGGTGGTCTGGACGCGCGAAGACGACATCAAGTTCGATTATTACAACGCCGCCGCCGCCATGTACATGAAAGCCGCCGTGGATGCGAAGGGAAGGCCGACTGCGTGGCTGCAGCGGTCGGTGTTTCCGCCGATTCCTTCCATCTTCGATGTGGATGCAGTCTACGGTGACCCCAGCCACCTGCAACAAGGCTGGACCGATATACCGTATGACATTCCCAACCTTCGAGTGGAAAATGGACCCGCCAAAGCGCACGTGCGCATTGGCTGGCTGCGCTCAGTCGCCAATATTTATCACGCCTTCGCCGTGCAGACTTTTACCGATGAACTGGCTCATCACTCGGGTCGCGATCCGGCCGAGTATCTGCTTGAACTGATTGGCGCCCCCCGCACGCTGGATTTGGCGAACATGCGCTATCCGAATTACGGAGCTTCGTTCGAGACTTATCCCTGGGAGACGGGACGCCTGCGCCGCATAACGGAGATGGTGATTGAAAAATCGAGATGGGGTAAAAGAAAGTCAGGCGGAGGCTCAGGAATCGGCATTGCAGCGCATCGCAGTTTCTTGACTTATGTGGCCACCGTGGTTGAAGTCGAAGTAAGCGACGAGGGTGAGGTGACAATTCCGCGAGTCGACACCGCAGTGGACGCCGGTTTAGTTGTCAATCCGGAGGTAGTGCGCGCACAGTTTGAAGGCGCGGCGGTCTTCGGGACGAGCATTGCGCGCAGCGGAGAAATCACTGCCAGGAAAGGAATAATTGAACAGTCTAATTTTCACGATTATCCGGTTGCCCGCATCGACGAGGCTCCCCATGAGACGAATGTCTATATTCTCGAAAGCGATGCTCCGCCGGCGGGGGTCGGCGAACCCGGCGTACCACCCTTCATTCCAGCGTTGTGTAACGCAATCTATGCCGCAACCGGGAAGCGCATCCGGGAATTGCCGCTGACCAGAACAAATCTCAGGAAGAAAGTCTGATCTCGTAGCGCAAACCGCATCAACTTGAGTTCCGGCCAAGATCAGGTTTCGGAGTGACCACCGTGAGATCCACATTCAGTTGCTGCGCTGGAGCCCCTTTTGTTACAGCCAAATGCATCTTGAAATGCACGATCGCACTACCAGAACCATCCGTCGTTACCCCGGGCGCTGTATCCTTTGAATCTTCCACGGGCACCAACTGCATGCGAGCTGCTTCGTTGCCATTGGAGACTAACTTGCCAAAGCGCAACATCTCGTCCTTGCTAAGAACCCGGTCGGGATCCGAGTCCATCGCGATCGGACTGAGCACCACAAAATCTCCCGCTATGGGACCGTGTTCTCCGGTGCCGGCGGGTTGCACAGCGTAGCGCATGGTGTAATAACCGGGTTTCAATTTCTGGTCGTTAAAATCAACGTCGTAGTCCTCCGTGGCTTCTCGAAACAGGTGGATCACTCCTACCAGCGCTCCTTCGCGAATGCTCGAGTAGCCAACCTCGGCTGACGGCGCGGCTGCGGCTGCGGTCGTTTTCGCCCAAAAGATCGTACAGATCTCCTCCTTAACGCCAGTGCCAGAGGTAAACAAAAGCACCCCACTGGGATCCAAATCATTCGTTATATTCTTGGGCACGGACGAGGAAATTTTCGCCGGCTCGATGGAATACGATCCGGCTCCCCAAGCCAGCACTGCATTGAGCAGCACTGCCGCAAGCCCGGTTTTCTGGATAACATTCAATCTCAGCATAAGTAGTTCGAAAATTGTCGAAGAGTTTACGTTGAATGCTTGGAACAGAATTGTTTTTCAAGTGCAGCGAATATTTTACACCGGCCCTTCAAGACCTTCCGGAAACGTACTCTGAGCCATGCAGTCCAGAAGCCGTCTTCTAGGAAGTCACCCGCAGGGTCAGTCGACGGTTCTTCCGAATGAGGGGCAAGTCGGAAGCCGGCCAACTGCCGTTATCAATGTTAAGGCGACAAAATGGTCAAAGCACCCAGAACAACGCTGATTTCCGCGGGGAGGGTGCCGAGGAGCTCACCGTCGGCTTCAACGTAGATTTTGGGTTGAGGACGTGTGGAGTCATTCGCGGTCGGAAGGTATTGGCATGCGACCTTTGTGGCGTGCGCGAGATCGATGCCAGGGGCGGCCCACGCGCCGCGCAGAAACGCGCGAGTTACATAGGAAAGATAAGCGAGGCGGCTGGCGGTGCGGCAGAGGATGAGGCGCAGGTCGTCGCGCCCGAGAGAGGCGCCCGGAGCTAGTTCCTTAATTACTCCGCCAAAATTGCGGATGCGCACGCCGAGAAGTTCGGTGAGATCGGCGCGCTTGCTATGGTCCGGGCTTTTTTCGGTAGAAGCAGTTTCGGGCGAAGTAGTTTCGGTGTACTCGACCTGAAAGCGCGGCATGGCGTAGGTAAACCATAAATGCCAGGCTTTGGCGTAGTAGGCGGCCATGCCGAGGCGTCGCTTGGTTCCGGGGCCCAGCTTGTAGAAGAGATGGGCGTCGACGCCGACACCGGCGGCGATCACGAAGTAACGGTTGCCCGGCCGGCCTTCAAGATCGATGTATTGAACGCGGCCGAGAGCCACGCGGCGTGGAGTACCGTCTAGCAACGCTCGCGCTGCGGCGACGGAATTCATGGGTAAGCCAAGATCGTGCGCCAGCGCATTCGCGGTGCCCATGGGCAGGACTGCAAGCGCGACGTTGGTATTCACCAGCACCTGAATGATGTTGTGAATGGTTCCGTCGCCACCGCAAGCGAAGATGGTGTCACATCCGGCAAGGACGGCTTGGCGTGCCTTCTCCTCGGCCTGTGCCCGTGAATTGGTGAGGACGAGGGTGGCATCGACACCAGCAGCCGACAGAAGCGCCAAAACGGATTGCAACTCGGAATGGCGACGCTTGCGCCCGCCGCCAGAATCAGGGTTGTAGAGCAGAGCTGCCTTACGCATGGCCTAGTCGAAGCTGGATTGTACCTGAGTCGTTTTGCGGCTGGTGACAAGGCACTTGGCAAATGGGGAGGATTTGGAATAAGCTGTGGCCGCTTGGAAAGGGGCGCGTCTCCCTGTTACTCACCTTCGACGGCCCGCCCACAATTTCGAATTGAGGAGGATTGACCAGATGAAAACTCTGGCGCATTTTCTCTGTGGAGTTCTCTGCCTTAGCGCTGTAGCCCAGGATCACACCTCACATGATCACACCTCGCATGCGAAGGAGCATCCGGTAACGCTGGTGACCGGACTTGGGGACCTTCACCATCCGGTCTCCACGAAAAATCCGCAGGCACAGCAGTTCTTCGATCAGGGTTTGCGATTCATCTACGCTTTCAATCATGACGAGGCGGCGCGTTCATTTCAACATGCCGCAGAACTCGATCCTAAGTTGGCGATGGCTTACTGGGGCGTCGCTGAAGCGGTTGGACCGAACTATAACGATCCTGCCGACCCCGACCGGTACAAGCATGCGCATGACGCCGTGCAACAAGCCGTCGATCTATCGGGGTCCACTTCGGCGAGTGAGCAAGCCTACATCCATGCGCTGGCGAAGCGCTTTCCGGCGGATGCCAAATCTGATCTGAAAAAGGCTGCGGAAGAATATCGCGATGCGATGCGGCAGGTGGTTAAGGAATTTCCCGACGACCTGGACGCCGCCACGCTTTTCGCCGAGGCCGGCATGAATTTGCATCCGTGGGGATTGTGGCATGTCGATGGGACGCCAGAGGCTGGGACGGATGAAATTGTCTCCACGCTGGAGTCGGTGATGAAGCGCGATCCCAACCATCTGGGCGCGATCCACTATTACATTCATGCAGTGGAGGCTTCGCCCACGCCGGAGCGCGCGCTGGCTGGAGCCAACAAACTGGCTGAGCTTGCGCCCAATGCCGGACACATCGTTCACATGCCCGCGCATGTTTACATTCGCACTGGCGACTACGAAGCTGCGGTGAAAACCAACGAGCAGGCCGCCGCGGTGGACCGTGCATACATCAAGGCCACGGGAGTGCAGGGCATTTATCCGATGATGTATTACAGCCACAACCTGCACTTCATTGCGATGTGCGCGGCGATGAATGGCAACTATGCGGAGTCGATGAAGAACGCGGAATTGCTGGTGGAGAATGTGGGGCCGCACGTGAAGGAAATGCCTCCGCTGGAGGGCTTCATGACGATTCCGGTGGCGGTGCAGATCCGCTTCCACCGCTGGGATGAAATTCTGAAGATGCCTCAACCCGATGCCGCGATGAAGACAGCGACTGTGTTCTGGCACTTCGGCCGTGGGCTGGCCTTGGCTGGCACAGGCAAGATTAGCGAAGCTGAGGCCGAGTACAAAATTGTGGCCGACGCCGAGGCCGCCACGCCTCCCGATGTGATTTTCCAGATGCCGATCAATAACAAAGCCAAAGACATCATGAAAATCTCGAAGGATGTTTTGGGAGCGAAGATCGCGTTGGCGAAGAAAGACAACAGCGGCGCTATCGCCATGCTGCGCGATGCTGTGACGATACAGGACACCCTGAAGTATGGCGAGCCGCCCGATTGGTTTTTCCCGGTGCGCGAATCGCTGGGAGCGGCGTTGCTGATGAATGGGGACGCGGCAGGCGCGGAGAAAGTATTCCGCGATGACCTGGAGAGGAATTTGCGGAATCCTCGTTCGTTGTGGGGACTGCACCAGTCATTGATCGAGCAGAAGCGCGACTACGATGCGGGGTTCATCCAGAAGGAATTTGAGGCGTCGTGGAAGGGTGGGAAGCAGGCGCTGACGGTGGATGATTTGGTGTAGGTTTGAATTCGTGGAATTCGTCTTTCGGGGCTGGCGAGCGTCAGCCCTTTTGTTTTTCTAGCGACTGCTCTCTTCGAATCGCGTAAACCACGTGGGGAAGATCTACTCGCGTCACGTCTTTCCAGATCACCATGCCATTCTTCTCGGCTACGCGCCGGGAGGCAAGGTTCTCAGGACGAATAATCGAAACCAGCCGGCTCACACTAAGGTGAGCGAATCCGAAATCGCGGCAGGCGCGCGCGGCTTCGGTCGCAAAGCCTTGTCCCCAGTGATCGCGGCGCACGTGGTAGCCGATCTCGATTTCGTTTGCGCCCTCAACATCTTGAACAGTCAGACCGCAGTCACCTATTAATTTTCCGCTGGACTTCAAAACCATCGCCCATAGTCCGTGGCCATCTCGGGTGTAGCGCTGGCGGTTGCGGGTGATCCATTCTTCGGTTCCGTGGCGATCGAACGGCTTGACGTAAAAGCGCATGGTCTCTGGGTCGGACAGGATCAAGCTTAGGGCATCTACATCTTCGGCATGGAACTCGCGCAAAGTCAGGCGTTCTGTTTCGAGGATTTGCATAATCTGCTCGCTGCGCTTCGCTGGACTGCCTAGAGCCTGCCCCGAGCTTGTCGAAGGACGGCTGTCCTCACATGGTTCTCTTATAATCTTTGGCGATGACTGTTGCGAGCAAAGACCTCGAAAAAAAGATTGAAGCGCTCCGGGAGAATATCCGGCACCACGAATACCTCTATTACGTTCTGGACCAACCGGAAATCAGCGACGCCGAATTCGACAAGCTGATGCGGCAGTTGAAGGATCTGGAGGCGGAGCATCCGGAGTCGCTCACGGCGGATTCTCCAACGCAGCGGGTCGGAGGCAAACCGCGCGAGGGGTTCGTCAAAGTGGCACATTCGTCGCCGATGTTGTCGCTCGACAACACGTATAGCGAGGAGGAATTGCGGGCGTGGGAGCGCCGGGTACACGAACTGAGCGGGCGAAAAGAGATTGACTATGTTTGCGAGTTGAAACTGGATGGGATGTCGCTGGCGCTTATTTATGAAGAGGGAAAGCTGGTACGCGGCATCACTCGCGGGGACGGCAGTGTGGGCGAGGATGTGACGCTCAACGTGCGTACCGTGCGGTCGATACCGTTGTCGATTCCGAAAAAGAAGCTCAAGAGAGCTGGGATCCCCGAGGATTTTGAAGTGCGCGGCGAGTTGCTGATGCCGACGGCTGCGTTCAAGAAAGTGAATGAGGAACGAGAACGCAAGGGACTGCCGACATTTGCCAATCCCCGCAATTTCACTGCGGGTACGGTGCGGCAGTTGGATGCAAACGTTACAGCGGAACGCCGCATGGACTTCTTCCCTTACATCTTGCTCAAGAACGGGCGCACGTATTTCGATCGACATTGGAAAACTCTCGATGCGCTGGCCGCCGCGGGATTCAAAGTCAATCCGAATCGCAGGCTTTTGCACACCATGGAGGAAGTTTGGGATTTCATTCAGGAGTGGGAGGGGAAGCGCGAATCGCTCGCGTACGAAATTGATGGCATTGTGGTGAAGGTGGATCGAACGGGTTTGCAGGATGAACTTGGATTCACGGGCAAGGCGCCGCGGTGGGCGATCGCTTATAAGTATGCGGCACGGGCGGGGATTACGAAGCTGGAAGACATTCGGGTGCAGGTGGGCCGCACTGGAAAGCTTACGCCGGTGGCGATGCTGGCTCCGGTGCTGATCGGCGGGACGACTGTGCGAAATGCCACGCTTCACAACATGGATGAGATTGAGCGGCTGGGCGTGAAGATTGGCGACTGGGTGCAGGTGGAGCGAGGCGGAGATGTGATTCCGAAGGTCGCCAAGGTGATTGACGACAAAGAGCATCCGCGGCCGCGGGAGTTAAGAACGTTTGAAATGCCGGAGAAATGCCCGGTGTGCGGGACGAAAGTGGTGCGGACTGAAGGCGAGGTCGACTATCGCTGCGTGAATGCAAATTGTCCGGCGAAGCTACGCGAGACGATTCTGCACTTTGCTTCGCGTGGGGTAATGAACATCGATGGCATGGGCGATGCGCTGGTGAATCAGCTTACCGAGCGCGGGATGGTGAAGAATGTCGCCGACATCTACAAGCTGACGAAAGACGACTTGCTGAGCCTGGAGCGCATGGGCGACAAATCGGCGCAGAACATTTTGGACGAGATCGAGAATTCCAAGAAACTGCCGCTGGAGCGCGTGATTTACGGGCTGGGTATTCGAATGGTAGGGGAGCGCACGGCGCAGTTTCTGGCGGAACATTTTGGATCGATGGAAGCGCTGGAGAGCGCGGGCGTCGAAGAATTGCAGAATGTGAATGAGGTTGGCCCGCGGATCGCGGAGAGCATCGTCGAGTTCTTTGGCATCGCTGCGAATCGCAAACTGGCGGAGCGGTTGCGCGAGGCTGGGCTGACGCTGACGGGCAAGAAGAAAGAGCGCGGGACGAAGCTTGCGGGAAAGACATTTGTGCTCACCGGGACTTTGACGCACTTCACGCGAGATGAAGCGAAGAAGATGATCGAGGATGCGGGTGGGAAGGTGACGGGGTCGGTCAGCAAAAAGACGGATTATGTGGTGGCGGGCGCGGATGCGGGGTCGAAGCTGGATAAGGCGAAGGAATTAGGGGTAAGTGTGATTGGCGAAAAGGAGATGGAGAAACTGTTGAATTGATGGTTACCAGTGCCATGAAAATCCCGCATACATAGCGGGATATTCATGGTAGTATATTTTCGTGATTAACCGTAGAACTGATCTGGCTCTGGTCCGTGCGGCGCTGCGACGGAACCGTGTAGTAGCACTGTTAGGGCCGCGCCAGTGCGGCAAAACCACCCTGGCGCGGCAGTTTGTATCAACCGGTTCGCTCAATTATTTCGACTTGGAAGACCCGCAGAGCGTGGCCCGGCTGAGCGAACCGGATACCGCGTTGCGGCCGCTGAAGAAGCTGGTTGTGATCGACGAGATTCAGCGGCGTCCCGATCTTTTTCCGCTTCTGCGCGTCCTGGCGGACCGGTCGCCGCTCCCCGCGCGCTTTCTGATTCTGGGCAGCGCGTCGGAAGACCTGCTGCGGCAGTCGTCGGAAACGCTGGCGGGCAGGCTTGAAACCATCCCTCTGGAGGGCTTCCGGCTGGCAGACCTGGGGGCATCCGCGCAAAGCCGGCATTGGCTGCGCGGCGGCTTCCCGCTGGCTTACATTCCACGCCGTGAATCGGACTCGGTAAGCTGGCGGCGGCAATTTCTCCAGACTTTTCTGGAA
>JBAPOI010000229.1:0-9757 GCA_049279555.1 Candidatus Sulfotelmatobacter sp. | reverse complement strand
CATAAATCCTCGACGGTTGGAGGCGGGTGTACCTCAGGGGCTAAAGCCCGCGTCATTCTTGGCTCTGGGTGGCACGGCTGAAGCCGTGCCCTTCCCAAAACTGATTTATGAGATAGCTTCTAGTGATTTTATAGGTCTAGAGCTGAAAATATATAAAGGCCGTAATCCACATTCGGAACCAGATCTCGCGAGACAGTGTCAGACCTCAGGGGCTAAAGCCTCACTCGTTTTGCAAAGCCTTACGGCCCGAGTGGAACTCGTGCCCTTCCCGATTTCTGACCAGAGCCAGCCGGTTTAACTTTTTCCTGCGGCCGCACCTGCTCCGAAGATAGTCGAAACCAGATTGAAGACTTCTCCCGCGGCTTCGTCGAGCTCGAAGGTGAAGCGCACGAGATCGATGCCTTCGAGGGCGCGATACTCATGCGAGAGGATGGACCAAGCTGGATTGTTGGCCAGGTCTACTTTGCGGCTCTCATAGTAGCCATACCCCATGTTGCGCATGCGGCAGAGCAGGTCGCTGAGGTGAACCATGGCGACCAGAGGTTTGGCGGACTCGCTCAGTTCAGGCGTGTGGTGGAACGCGATGACCTGAATTAAATCGTCGGCCAGGTGCCATTTTTCAGCCAGTGCGCGGCCGGTCTCGCAGTGGGAGAATCCCATGGTGGCGCGTTCGGCTTCATCGAGAGGAATCTGCCCCTGAGTAGCATTGGCCGTTGCTATGGCAAATTCCTTGGGAAAGACCATGCAGTTTACAGGAAAGCCGATATCGTGAAGCAGCCCTGCCATGTAAGCTTTGTCCGTGTCAGGTGCGGCTAACTTCTCGCTAAACTTCCGGCAAACCATGGCGCAGCCGAGGGAATGCCGCCAGAAAATCGTGGGATCGAGAGCCCAGTTCTTAGAAGGAAAAGCGCTACCCAGGCAACACGTGAGAAGAATTGTTTCGACCCGGCGCAAGCCCAGACTGATCACCGCGCCCTTGATCGATTCGGGCGTCTTTGCCAGCCCGAACAGCGGTGAACTGGCGACGCGCAGACACTGCGCGGCGATGGTGTTGTCGTAGGAGACTAACTTGACGACCTCGTCCAACTTAACATTTTCGGGCGGCAAGTTGAGCAGTTCCAGCAAAGGCAGAAACACTGCGGGGATGGAAGGCATGGTGTCAATGCGCGACACGCGATCCTGGATGGTAGCGGTAAAAGAAGTTGTGGTCATAGCTTGCCACTCGAGAGGGATGGTTTCCAATACGCGATGCTGCCGGGAAAATGGACAAGGTGAAACTTGTCATTCAGATTGAGCAGCGACTCCGAGGTTCCGAGAAAGAAATAACCGCCGAAGTTCAGGTTGGTGTAGTAATGGTTGACGACCTTGGCCTTTGAGGAGCCGTCAAAATAAATCAGCACGTTACAGCAGAAGATCAAATCCATACCCTTCATGAAGAGCATCTTGGAGTCGTCCTGCAGATTTAGGCGACTGAAGGTGATCAGCTTCTTGACTTCGGGACGGACCTGCAGTTTTTTTTCATCGAGCGTGGTGAAATATTTGCGCTTGTAGTAGTCGGTGGTGTTGCGCAGCGCGTAGTCGCCGTAAATGCCGGCCTTGGCGGTTTCCACGGAACGGTCATTCAGATCGGTGGCAAGAATTTCGACGGCCCAGCCTTTCAGGAGTCCTTCACTTTCCTCCATCATGTTCATGGCCAGGGTGTAGGATTCCTCGCCAGTGGAGCAGCCGGCGCTCCAGATGCGCAGCCGCTTCGTGATCTGCTTGGTTTTCTCCACTACAATCTCCGGAAGAATGACCTTGCGCACCGCATCGAGCTGGGGCTGGCTGCGGAAGAGGCAAGTTTCTCCGATGGTGATCTCGTTAAGGAGTTGCCGGAGTTCGCCGTCGCGACTGGGGTTAGCGGTGAGGTGATCCCAATAGTCGCGGGCGGACTTGGCGCCCATCACTTTCATCCGGCGGACGCAGCCGTCGGCGAGAAGGTAAAGCTTTTCATCGGCCTTATAGATACCGGAAACCTTGTAAACGAGGTCGCGGATTTGCCGGTACACGGGATCGACGGGTTCGGCCTTAGCCGGAACCGGGGCGGTTTGGGGGGCAGTCGTCATTTTGCGGGATGCTCCATGGTGGCATAACGATTGAGGTCAACAGGGGCGTGGGAATTGCGACTCTGGACAACACGGCGGGTGATTTCAGCCGCCAGGTGATCGAGAGGATAGGCGGCATCTGCAAGCCCGGAGGCATGCACTAAACCGGGCATGCCCCAAACGATGGACGAGGCTTCGTCCTGGATGATCACGCTGCCTCCGGCATTGCAAATCTCCTGCGCTCCGAGCACTCCGTCCGAACCCATGCCGGTCATCACTACCGCGAGAACGCTTGCGCCGTAGGCGGTTGCCACCGAGCGGAATAGCACATCGACCGCCGGACGGCAGGAGTTCTCAGGGGGTGATTGGTTGAGACTCAAACAAGAGGAGAGGCCAGCACGCGTCACCTTCATATGAAAGTTTCCTGGAGCGATCCAGGCGTGGGCGGGAGAGAGAACCGTGTTCGCGCTGCCTTCTTCTATGGGAATGGCGGAGCGGCTGGCGAGACGCTCCGCGAGCAAGCGGGTGAAAATTGGCGGCATGTGCTGGACCAAGACAATCGGGACGGGGAAATCGCTGGGGATCCGGGGCAAGACTTCGGCCAAGGCATTCGGGCCTCCGGTGGAAGTGCCGATGGCCACAATCTCGATGCGGGAGGTCGATCGTACGCGAACTTTCGCGGGGGGATGGGTTCGCGGCAACGGCTGAAGCTTCAAAGGGGATGCGCCACACAAGGCCTTAATCTTGGGGATAAGCTCGCTGCGGACGCGCGCGATGGCCACATCAGGACTGCCTGTATTGCTGGGCTTGGTGGCGTAGTCGGAGGCTCCAAGAGCAAGGGCGTCGAGTGTGGCAGATGCGCCTCGCTCGGTCAGCGTGCTGAACATAATGACCGGGAGCTTGGGATACAGTTTGCGGATTTCGGCCAAGGTTTCAAGGCCGTTCATGACAGGCATTTCGACATCAAGGGTGATGAGGTCTGGTTTGAGCAGTGGAATCTTGGCGAGGGCAATGCGTCCGTCGCTGGCCACACCAACCACATCGAAGGTGCGCTCTTCCGACAGGGTGTCAGAGAGTACCTTGCGAATCACCACCGAATCATCGACTACGAGAATGCGAATGCGGCTCATGACAAATCTTGTTGGTCCTTTTCACAATACGGGGCAGAGATTCGCATTCCTCCCGTTAGAAAGCTTTAATTGCCGCCGTCGGTCGAATCCGTCCAGCCTGCATGCAGTTCGCAACGCGCTTTCTCTCATAGGCGAATAATCGGCGGTGTTGCGGAAAAGCTTTAAGGGGCTAGGAAAACTTCGCAGATTGGAGCGAACGCATGAATCCCTGCTGTTTTCCATGATGGCTGTCTCTCCGGCAGCTTAAGAGCCAGCACGGGCGGCTCTGCTGTGTGGATGAGCTGGAGCGTTGCTGGTACCGTAACTCGGATTGCCGCTGTCGATTTTGAATTGTTCGACGAGGCGGCGAAGTTCGGCGGAGGTTTCCACCAACTGCTGTGCCGCCTTTTGCGTGTCTCCGGCCCCGCGGGAGGTGCTTTCGGCGGCATGAGATACGCCGGCGATGTTGCTGGTAATCTCGCCACTCGACTGCGCGGCCTCGCTCACGTTTCGCGACATCTCGTTGGTGGTGGCGTTCTGTTCTTCGACGGCAGTAGCGATGGTGCTGGAAATGTCGTTGATTTGATTGATCACTCCGGAGATCGAGGCAATGGCATCGACGGCGGCTTTCGTGTCGGTCTGAATGGCTTCAATCTTGCGGCTGATATCTTCGGTGGCTTTAGCAGTTTCTTTGGCAAGTTCCTTCACTTCATTGGCGACGACGGCAAAGCCTTTGCCGGCTTCGCCGGCGCGAGCGGCTTCGATGGTGGCGTTCAGGGCGAGCAGGTTGGTCTGCTGCGCGATAGAAGTGATGACTTTGATGACTTGCCCAATTTCAGTGGAAGACTCGCCGAGTTTCGTGACAGTGATGGTGGTGGTTTCTGCGACTTTGACGGCACCGGTGGCGACTTTGGCGGCCTCGGTGGCATTCTTAGCGATCTCTTTGATGCTGACGCCCATTTCTTCGGCGCCGGTGGCGACGGTCTGCAGGTTCTGGCTGACGGTTTGAGCGGCGGTGGAAACGACATTGGCCTGAGCGGAGGTTTCTGCCGAGTTGGCGGTGATTTGCTGGCTGGTGCTGGAAAGAGTTTCACTTGCGCCGGCAATACTCTTCGAAGCTTGTGCGATCTCGCGCAGGATATTCTGCACTTTATTCAGGAACAGATTCAAAGACCGGCCCAGATCGCCAATCTCATCGGGCCGATCCTGATCGACGCGGTCGGTGAGGTCATTGGCTTCCGCCATCGCTTTGAAGCGCAGCGAAAAAGAATCCAGCCCGCAAGTCACCGAAATGGTGATCCGAACCGCCACGATCAACAGCAACAGCAAAGACAATCCGCACATCAGGAACATGGCGCGCGTGGCGTGCGCGGCTTTCGCCTCGGCTCCAGTTTCGGCATCTCTAGCGCTCTTGGCCAGTTGGTCGCTGGCGGTTTCGATCTTGCCTTGCAGATCCTTATAAAGCTGAAGGTAGGGGCCAAGCTGGGAAGTGGCGGCGCTGGGGTTGTGGACGATGGCATCGACCAGAGACTGGCCAGCCTTTATGTACTGATCGCCCATCTGGATTTCTTCGTCGAGCAGAGCGCGGCTGGCAGGATCGACCGCAAACTCGCGCGCCTTAGCAATCCGGTCCTGAAGTAACTTGCAGTGCTGGGTGAATTCCTCGACCTTGTTTTGCTGCTCGTCGCCTTTTTGGGTGAAGACAGCGGAAACATCGGACCGGGTGAGGTCGTTGAAGACGCCGGCTTCGATGTGGTTTCGGATCGACGAACCGGTCGCGGCTACATCGACAGTGGTTTTTTCAACCGAACTGATTCCCCAGTACCCGGTGGCGCTCACTCCGGCGACGAATGCCAGACTGGCGATGGTCAAGCCGAACAGCTTCGTCTTGATGGTGAATTGCATCATGCCTGTTCTCTTTCAAAGTTCACTGGCAAAGTCCACTGCCGGCGTCTGCCGCGTGGTTACATTCTGAGCTTGTAGCCGGCGTCCCCCGCAGCTGCACCATCCACCTTGACCGCTTTTACACCGCCGTCGCTGCCATCGCCATGAAAGTCGGCTCCCTTCACAAAGCCGATGGCACCAGGAGCGCCAGCTACTACACTCTTGACACTTCCGGCGCTGCCAACTTCTTTGGGCGGAGTCGCGGACTTTCCGGAAAACGCTGCCTGCACAAAATACTTGCCAAAGTCGGAGTCATTCATGCCGCAGACCTGCTTCAGAAAGGCAGTTCGCTCAGGTGCGCCGGTCGTGACCATCACCGGCGCCACGGCTTTGCCGGTATCCCATTTACTGCGATCCGACATAAAAAGTTTCTTGAGTTCGCTCATGCTCAGGTTGTCGACAGGATTGGCGGCGTTGACGATGACCACGATGGGATCGCCCCCGGCTTCGACGGGCCGGATGGAAATCGCGGACAGGATGGCGAAGGCCACGGTCACCATTCCAGCAAATAACAACAAAGCAGGTTGAATTCTTTTCATGGCGATCTCCCTTAGAAGGTGAAGGCAAACTGTGCGTCCAATCCGTTGGTGGATTTTTCGCCGTCCGTACCTTCTCTTTCGTACTCCAGTTTGAAAGCAGAGTGATCGGTAAAGTCGTAACGGATTCCAACTGTAGGCCCATTGATGCGGCCTACTTCGGGCATCTCGGCGGGGTTGCCATAGATCGGGTCGTTCTCGGGCGCATTCACATAGGAATAGCGAAAATAGGGACGATAGCGACCAAATCCGCGCGAAAACTGTGTGTAAAATCCGCTCGTATGGAAAACCGGTCCCCCAGGCATCGCATGGCGGATCAGCGTTGCCTCGTTGAGAAATTCGTACTTGGAGTTGTTGAACACGACGTACATCACCGGAATGGTTTCCGAAATGTGGAGATTGTTCACGTCGCTCAGGTAGTCGTGCCGAACGCTGAATCCCAAATCCAATCCGTGTCCCCATTCGGGCTTGGCTGAGATATTTACGTTGACGGCCTTGCTATTGTTTCCGTCGGTACTGTTCTGGGCGGGCTCCACGTTAATGCCGTAAGCCCGCCCGTTGGTCACTTCAAATACGTAGTTCAGGCCTAGTTTGCCGGAAGGAATTTTGCCGTCGATGACGACGCCCAGGTCTTGCATGGGCATGAAGCCCCCCTGATCGTCGAATTCATACATTGCCGGACGTCCGATGGTGGTCTGAAAATAATCGCCGCGGTTGAAGGCGGTGTTGTAGTAGCCGATGTCGGTGTGAATGCGCCCGATGGTGGCGGCGAAATAGTCGTTGTGGCGGTATTTTAGGTAGAGCCTCTCAATGTCGAGATCTATGCTGTTATCTGCGGATGCAGTAAACAGGACCTCTCCGAGAAGAGATACTTTGTCCGAGATGCGAGCCGTCGCAAACATATCGAACTCGCTCATCTCAAAGGCATTCGTGGCGCCGTAATAATGTCCGGTCTGGTATCCCAGATCGCCGAAGAAATTGAGCTTCAGCCGCGGCGCGACTTCATTTACCGTGGGCATCTCGGCTACCGGTTCAGGTGCCGGAGCGGGAACAGGAGGCGGCGCAACCACCGGTGGTTGCGGTTGACTCTTGAGTGACTGAACTTCTTTTTCGAGCTCCTGAATGCGCTGCATCAATTGCTGATTGATTTCCGCTTGACTTGCGGGAGGCGTCTGCTGCGCGGTTGCGGAGAGTACCAGCGGCCCGAGCAGAGTCAAACAAAGGAGTCGCGGTTGGATGGTTAGGAAAAGTTTATTCATATTGTTTTTCCGGGAGCCTTCCCATGCTTCACCAAACGGAGCGTGAGCATGGATGAGGCCACTCACACAACTTCGGCAGACAATCCCAAGACTTTAGGGCGGAGATCGGCAAGACTAAAGGCCAAGGGGAAACTGACGGAGTTGCGAGGCAGCAATTTCCCCTAACCACTTTGGGCGTAAGCGATGAGAACGAGTCATGAGCCGGCGTAGGCGGAGCGACTCTGTGATTGAGTGCGTGGCGCGCCGCTCGATCCGTTGGCATTGATCCTGAATTGCTCAACCAGGCGGCGCAGTTCGGCGGAGGCTTCGACCAGCTGCTGCGCGGCCTTCTGCGTGTCGGCGGCTCCGCGCGAGGTGCTTTCGGCGGCCTGGGAAACGCCGGCAATGTTGCTGGTGATCTCGCCACTGGAGTGCGCGGCTTCACTGACATTGCGCGACATCTCGTTGGTGGTGGCGTTCTGTTCTTCGACGGCGGTGGCAATGGTGCTCGAGATGTCGTTGATCTGGTTGATGACGCCTGAAATCGAGGCGATGGCGTCGACTGCGGCCTTGGTGTCGGTCTGGATGGCCTCGATCTTGCGGCTGATGTCTTCGGTGGCTTTGGCGGTTTCTTTGGCCAGTTCTTTGACTTCGTTGGCGACGACGGCGAAGCCTTTACCGGCTTCTCCCGCGCGGGCGGCTTCAATGGTGGCATTGAGCGCCAGCAGATTGGTTTGCTGCGCAATGGAAGTGATGACCTTGATGACCTGGCCAATCTCGGTGGAAGACTCGCCGAGCTTGGAGACAGTGATGGTGGTGGTTTCGGCGACTTTGACGGCGCCGGTGGCAACCTTGGCGGCCTCAGTAGCGTTCTTGGCGATTTCTTTGATGCTGCTGCCCATTTCTTCGGCGCCGGTAGCCACGGTCTCAAGATTCCGGCTAACGTGTTGGGCTGCGCCTGAAACTACACGAGCCTGAGCCGAAGTTTCCTCTGAGTTGGTGGCGATTTGCTGGCTCGTGTTGGATAGGGTCTCGCTGGCACCGGTCACCTGGCGGGTGCTGGCTGCGATCTGGCCTATGGTTCCCTCAAGCTTGTCCATGAACAGGTTGAATGATCGGCTGGTTTCGCCGATCTCATCCTGGCTGATGACTTCCAGCCGCTTGGTAAGATCGCCCTCGCCCTCGGCGATATCCTTGAGCCGGCTGCTCAACTGCCGCAACGGCTTCGCGATATAGCTTTCAATTACGACGAACGATACGCCCCCGCCGCAAATCACGGCCAGCAGCAGAACGATAATTCCAAACGTTCGCTGCCGCGAGGACCATGTGGTAACGATGTCCAACTCCGATTGAAAATCCTTTGCCAATCCATTCCGCAAATCTCCCAGCGAAGCGTCCATCTGTTTGTTGTCCTGTGCCAGGGCGGCAATGGACTGCTGGGTTTGCGGCGTCATGCTCTCGGGGTGCTCGACCATCGTCGTATAGAGCGATTTCGAGCGTGAATGGATGTCGGCGAAGCGGTCGAGCAGCGAGGACGCGTCCTTTTGCCGGGCAGGATTGAAGCTGGTCTTTTCCTGCACCGACTGCAGCGCGGACGTCACCGCCGCCGCTTCGTCATCCGCTGCGGCCAGCGCCTTCTTGTCCTGCATCAGGACGGCGTCGTTGTAGCGCTTCCCCACTTTCTGGAAGCCGGCGCTGGCTTCCTGGCCGCTCAATGCCGCCGGGAACAACGAGCCGGAGGCTATCTTCAAGTGTTCCTGGGTCTTGGCACTCGTCCACTGCAACAGCACCAGCAGCACAACATAGCCCGCGCCGAATATGGCGATGCTCAACCAGATCTTCGCTTTGATGCCTAACCGTTTCATCAGAACCTCACTTGATGGCCAGCGTTTTTACCTTGTCGTGTGCAACGTCCTTGCCCACATAGCCGATGGCGCCGGGAGTAGCGGCAACATAGTCGACCATTGCTGCGTCCGAGTCGACCGTCTTTGGCATCGACCCCTGGCCTGAAAAAACCAGGCTTCGCCATGCGGTACGATAGGCGGCGTCGCTCTTGCCAACATATGCTTTCAGGAATGCCTCGTGAGCGGCCCCGCCCTTCAGAGTCACGGGAGTGACTTTGGAACCGTCGCCCAAGGTAGACTTATCCCCAGTAAAAACTCCGCGTATGTCGTCGACGCTCGCGCTGGTAGCTTTTACTCCGTTGTTCACGATCACCATCGCGTCTTGGGCTTTTGCTACCGCGCCACTGATAACGACACCGAAAAGCAAAATCGACAGACATCGTTTGTTCATTGCCCTCTCTCCTTCTATCAAATTAAGTTAGCGCCCGCCTGGCCGCGCCCCGCGCCGCGCCGCGCTAGAAGCTGACGCCGACCTTGAGAACGGTCAGCTTCGTGTTCGGCTTGAGGCCATTCGGGTTCAGGGTGGTGTCGTAGCCGAAGGCTGTTCCGTCGATGATGTGCTCTTCCGCCTTGGCGTAGATGTACTGGCTGAAGTCGTACCGGCCTCCGACGGTCCAATCTTTCGAGTAGTGTGCCGGTCCGGGTGGAGTGTCAGGTGAAAACTCCAGGCTATCGTAAACACCTGCGCTGAATTTCTCTGTGAATTTGTAGGTGATCATGGCATAGCCGTTCCGGTCGTCGTACGGGGTGGGGGCGGCGATTGGTGCCCCAGTGACCTGTACCCCGAAGCGGCCGTTGATCCTATCGTATTCGGTGGCCACCATCAACCTTTTCCAGGTGAAGGAGCCAAAAAAGTCGGGCGTGTTTGTGGACAGGACGGTGGCCGTTCCGGGGATAGCTCCACCGGCAAGAATTGGACTTTGGCCATGATCAGTATGGAAA
>JBAPOI010000228.1:0-12223 GCA_049279555.1 Candidatus Sulfotelmatobacter sp. | reverse complement strand
CCTCAAGCGTGGGCTGTCGCAGGAAGAGTTCGCGGCGAAGGCTGGATACACCCGAAGCTATGTTTCCCTTGTCGAAAATGGGCATTATGCTGCGAGTCTCGATGCCATCGTAGCTTTTGCCAACGTTCTGAAAGTCAAGCCTGCCGAGTTGTTGAGGGGCATCCCGTAGGGGCAGCAGCGCACTATTTGGACGGACAGTTCCTCGTTTTCTGTTTGGCATCAAACAGTACGCTACGCACAGATGTGGTACAGTTTCCTGCCTCAAAAAGGAGGACAGCCTCCACGAGCAAAACAGACCGCTCTGACCAGAAACAATCCATTTGTCCGATTTGCCGCAAGCCTTGCCTGCTGGAAGAATGCGTGGTAGACGCAAAGGGCCAAGCTGTCCATAAAGACTGTTACCGCGCTGCTCTTATCGAAGGGCGGGAATCTCTCTAAAGTAAAGCCACGGAACAGACCCCTAGCAGTCCGTCGTGTGGCATGATGGTGGCGTGCCGAGTGAATCCTACTCCGAACGGCTTCGCTGCGAATCCGATGAGTTGATGGCGACCGCAGCCAAATTGATGGAGCAGGCGGAAACCCTTAAGACGCATGTGGCTGAATTGCAAAGCAGATAGCGCAGCTAGATCTAGATCTAGCTCGCCGCGTCAAACTGAATAACCCCTAGCAACGCAGTGCTAGACACTATCCCAAGCTTCTAATGGCTTCCTAGCGGTCTACTTCCGTCTTCCGTCTCTCTCCGCCAATTTCTTAGCTGACGCTGGATGATCTCATAGCAATCGCAGGCAGCCTCCTCAAGTTTTGGCATGTCGAGAATGGTCACGTTGCCACGCGTGTAGTGGATCATCCCGGCCTTTTGGAGCATGCTTGCGGCCACGCTGACGCTTGCCCGCCGAGTTCCAAGCATCTGGCCTAAGAACTCCTGGGTCAAAGGGAGTTCGTCAGAGCCGATGCGCTCCCGGCTCATCAACAACCAGCGTGCCAGTCTTTCTTCCACCTCATGAAGCCGGTTGCAGGCGGCGATCTGCGTGGACTGCATGGCGATCCGTTGCCCGAAGCGGTGTAACTCCGTTTCCAGTTGAGGGCAACGCGGTAAGATTTGCCGGAAGGCCTCGGCATCCACTCGGTACGCCGTGCCCTCGCCCTGCGTAATCACCCTGGTGGGACTCGTGCGAAATCCCGCAACAATCGGCAGGCCAACAAACCCTTCTTTGCCGATCAGGCCAACTTCCACGCTCTTTCCATCCGGCTGGACAGTGAGGACGGATTGCAATCCTGTATTGACGAAGTAAGCGGATCTGATCTGCTCTCCAGCTTCGTGGAGCAGAGTGTGAAGCTGCAGCCTGACGAACTCCAGTTTCGGAGAAAGCCTGTCAAATTCGTTGGCCGGCAACTTCAGAAGTATTTCGTTGGTTACGCTGTTATCGTCTATCTTGTGATTGTGCCCGAGGGTTCTAGATGCAGAAACAGAGGATTTCTTGGCCACAATGGGCTCCTTGGCGAAAACGTCTGATTTCGCAAGGAACCGCTACCCATAGGCACGCGGCGGAAAGGTGCTAGAAGAGACTCTTGAAGAGTACTCTTTTATTCCATTTCGTGCTGAAAATAAAATAAGGATTTGTTCTATATAAGTCTTATAGCGAACTTATATAGTTGCGACGTGGTACAGTACCCGCTGTATTGCCCTTCTCCGGTAAAGGTCTAAAGTTAAGTTGCCTTTCCTTGGTTTGCCATCGGTCGTCACAGGTACGACTCCGGCCCCGCAACCTGACCTAAGGCCCGCGAGGGTTGCGATGGCACACAGAATCCTTATTGTCGATGACAACGCCACAATCCGGCGGTGTCTGCGTTCTTCAATCGAGCTGCAAAAAGACCTGCAGGTTTGCGGCGAGGCCGAGAATGGCGAGAGTGCTGTCGCAAGAGTCAAAGAATTAACCCCCGACTTGGTCATCCTGGACCTGCAAATGCCCGTGATGAACGGCCTGGACGCGGCTCGGCGAATCGCCCGGATCGCTCCTCAACTCCCCATGTTGATGTTTACCATGTACAGCAACGAATACCTGGTCACGGAAGCTCGAGCGGCCGGAATCAAAGATGTTTTCTCAAAATCGAACGGCATCCCCGACGGGCTGATTTCTGCGATACAAGAAATTCTGGGGTCGGAAAATGGATCGAGAAATCCCGCGATGACTCTCACGAAACTCAGCGAATCGGACGCTTAGACTTCACCGCCGCTACCAGACTAAATGCATGCCCGCGTTGTGCTTGTCGAAGGTGATATGAAGTGTCTTGTCGTCACCCGCGGCGAAAGTGCCGGAAATTGTCTTGGATATATCGATCGATTGATCGGCTGTCTGAGTTCGAATGCGGAGAGTGTGCGTTCCGGTGGGAACCTGCAAAGGTTCAGCATCGGTGCCTTGAACGCTCTTGAAGACAACCAGATGCTTCTGTGTTCCTCCGTGCAGCGGCCGCGTTAGGGCGAGATTGTCATCGATCCAAACCCACAGCGTAGCTTCTTTGAATTGATGCTGTACGGCGACTTCAATAGTGGACTGAGCAACCACTGGCGGTGGCGACGCGTCCTGGCTCGGGGCTGGGTGTATCGCTGCAGCTTGGAGCGATTTCTGCGGTGGCTTCAGCCGTGAAGCTGTTTTTGTCTTGTTGTCGATCTTCCGTGCAGCCGCAGACGATGCTGTTCCACCGTCTTTCGGTTTCGCAGTTCCGGATCCCGTAGCGCCCGGACTCTCGGATGCGAGAGCCTTGGAATTCGATTGCGCACCAGCCATGGGCGCCGTATCCGGCAGACGATTGCTGGCAAGCGGCACTACGCCGGTCGCTTTCTGCGAAGTTACGGTGCGTCTTGAAGGAATGGCGAGGATAATAAGCGCGGTCACCGCGGCTGCGGCAAAGATGAGATTTCGTATCCGCGCTTTTGCAATCGCAGTTCGAACCAACCGCTGGAGTTGCGCAATTCCCGCAACATTCTTGACCGGCGGTTTTAACGCTTGTCGTGTTCCTGTGCTCCCCACATAGGTTGGAAGATTCCAGGGTGAACTGGTCGTCGAACGGGGATCATGCTCTCCCCTCAGTTCCCGCAAAGCAGTGGCAAATTCCGAACCTCGCTGGAAGCGTTCTGCTGGATCCTTTGCCATGGCGCGCGTGATCACGCCATCGAGAGAACGAGGCAGTTCCAGATCGAACGAACTGGCCGGCATCGGCTCGCGATTTACCACCTTGAAGCAAACCGTCGTAGCGCTGTTTCCCGTGAAAGGTGAATGCCCGGTAACCATCGAGTAAAGAATCACGCCCAGAGAAAACAGGTCGGACCGGCTGTCGACGCCTTCCCCTGCAAGCTGCTCAGGCGCCATATACGCGGGAGTGCCAAGAATGCGGCCCGGCAATGTGAAGTGAGCCAGGTTCAGCTTGGCGATGCCAAAGTCGGCAATTTTGGCGTGGCCATCTTCGCCGATGAGAATGTTCGCAGGCTTGATGTCGCGATGAACCACACCCTGGGCATGAGCATAGTCGAGGGCGTCGGCGAGTTCCTCTGCCAACTGAAGCGCCCTCGGAAGCGGAAGTTTTTTCTCCCGCGAAAGAATCCGGCTCAGAGATTCGCCGGCCACGTATTCCAACACGATGTACGGTTCGTGGCTTTCGTCATCTTCGCCAACGTCGAAGATGGTGACGATGCCCGGATGTTGTAGACGACCCGCCGCCTGGGCTTCACAGCGAAAACGCGTTAGGAATTCTTCTTCCTCTTCGGGTTCCAGACCCAGGAGTGAAACGGTCTTCAATGCGACGACGCGATCGATCTGGGGATCGCGTGCCTTGTACACGACGCCCATGGCGCCGCGACCCAATTGGTCCACAATCAGATATCGGCCAAACCGCTTGGTTTCGCGAGCGTCCATAAATAAAAAGGCCCGTGCCGGTAGCGGACCGGCGCATTGGATCAATGTTCGTGCGTCTTTCTGCTGCCTCTTGGACGACTGGAGTAAAGACGAAGCTCTTGAAATCTAGTTCCGCGCCGTATCTACAACTATCTGCGCGTTCATGGATTGCAGCGTCGAGTTTTTCCCCTCGCCAAATGTTCCCTCTGATTAGAACTGATTCATTGAAAGATCGGTATATTACTGCGGTAACAATGGCCGATAGTACGGGGCAAGTGGCAATGCAAGATGTTTGGCGGCCACTGCTGGTTTACTTCGACAATCCCGCCAGCGATTCCCGGAACATAGTATCGAAGGATGCGCTCTTGCCGTTTTTGACCACGCCGGCGAGCGTCTTCTCCGCCGCCGCCCGCTGATAGCCCAAATTCACCAGCGCAGACAGAACATCTTCTTCGACGGCACTCATCGCTGGCGCGATGGGTTGCGAGATCCCACCGGCGGGTGGCAACTTATCGCGCAGTTCCAGCACCATCCGCTCAGCGGTTTTTTTGCCAATGCCGGGAATTCGCGTGAGCCGCGCCACGTCATTACCGCGTATCGCGCCGGCCATTTCGTCGGCTGCCATTCCGCTCAGAATGGTGATGGCCAGCTTCGGTCCGATTCCGCTCACCGTGATCAACTTCTCGAACAGCTGCTTCTCGGCAGGACGCAGAAACCCGTAAAGCGCAATCAGATCCTCACGAACGTGTGTGTAAACGTGCAGCGCGACCTCGGAGCCGCTTGCAGGCAAATCGGAAAATGTGGGAACGCTGATATTCAACTCATAGCCGACGCCGCTGGTCTCTACCACAACTCGATTGGGACTCTTGGCCAGCAATGTTCCGCGCAGATGGGCAATCATGTTAGTAGAGTACCAAGTACCTAGCAAGAGGCGGGCTGCCTTGTTCGCACTGGGTACTGGGTACTAGATACTGGATACTGAAGAGCAACGAAAACGGCAGGGCCGACCCCTGCCGTTTTTCGTGAAATTCAGGACCCTGTGTTTCCGCTACTTTCCTTTATTGACAGCTTTCTTCAATTCAGCCCCTGGGGTAAATTTTGCTACTTTGCGTGCAGCGATCTTGATAGTGGCGCCTGTTTGCGGATTGCGCCCGTTTCGCGCCTTTCGTTGCGACACCGAGAAAGTGCCGAAACCTATCAAAGCTACCCGATCCCCTTTTCGTAAAGCGGAGGTGATGCTGCTCACGGCGGTATCAATCGCTGTCGTAGCCTGCGCCTTGCTGATTTCGCAGGCGCCCGCGATCGTGTCAACCAGATCGGCTTTATTCATAGTTTCTCCTCGCGGGTCTCTTTCATACTCAGCATATTCCCGAAGGAAAAGTCCCGCCGCTGAGTTGGGAAACCCGACGGCTGGTATTCTCCTCTCTCCGCGGAGAAAGTCAACTGTGAAAATCCGCGCGGGAAGCCTGTTTCGCACCCCTCGATCCCGGATTGGGCCTGTCAGAGCCGGGTTTAGCCAGTCTAAGGCGGTTTTCCTCATCTCTCCACAGTCGGCGATAGGCCTTCACAGGTTGTGCACAGGCAGGAAGCCTTTGCCACTTGCGGGAACGCGGGGTCTGGGTGCAAAGTCAGAAGGTAGAGTTTTCAGGAAAGAAGGGTTCACCAGGTTGGGAATTAAGACGGCTGCTGAAGTATGTCCGCTATGCGAGGGAACAGGGTGGAAGACGCTCCCTGCCAGCTCGAGCGCACCAAAAGACCGCCGCGTGACCCGATGCGATTGCCAACTGCGGGCACGCAATCAGACCCTGTTAGCTGCGGCACGGATTCCAAAGAGATACGAGCACTGCGAACTCGCCAGCTATACTCCAGATTTTCCGGGGGCACATCCCTCGCTGGCGCTAGCCCACCTCAAGGCCTCTAGGTTCGCCCAAGAATATGATCCGCGAGATAGCACGGGGCTCTTAATGATAGGTGACATTGGCACTGGCAAGACTCACCTAGCGGTTGGAATTATCAAAGAGCTCATCCGCACTAAGGGAGTTAGCTGCTTATTTTACGACTACCGCGAGCTCTTGAAGGAAATCCAAAATTCCTACAGCCCGTCTGTACAGGCAACCGAATTCGGAATTCTGCGTCCAGTCTTCGATGCGGAAGTGCTTGTAATCGACGAACTGGGAGGGCAGACAACTAGTGAATGGGTCTGGGACACCGTCAGCCTGATTATTAACACTAGGTACAACGACCAAAAGCCCGTGATTATCACTACGAACTTTGAGAATCGCCCTGCCGCTGCCGCCATCGGTCCAGACGAGCCGATCGATCAGTTCAGGACGAAGAGTGCCGCGCGCAAGTACAGCCTTGGAGACCGGGTCGGGGAACGCATGCGTTCCCGCCTACATGAGATGTGTCGTATCGTTGAGATGAAAGGCTCAGACTTTCGCCAGACCTTCCGCAATGCAAATAATCGGTGATCCAGTACTGAAACTTGGTACGTGAGCACTTGCCTTTGTTTGCTCCGAGCCTCAGTACCTCCGTGGTAGATTCCGCACTAGAATGGCTTCGTGCTGACTGAGCGCCTGAAGTTCGCTCTGGAACGCTATGCCGAAGTCTTTCGCTGCTGTCTCAACCACTAATCGATTTCCACTAAGAGGGAGCAACAATGCGCTGGTATCACTACATCTCGTATTTCTTCGGGGGAGTCTTCCTCGCGAACGCCCTGCCTCATCTCGGCAACGGAATCTCCGGGCATCCCTTCCAGAGCCCGTTCGCGTCACCGCCCGGTGTTGGATTGTCCTCCTCGGTAGTCAATGTCGCATGGGGCTTCTTCAATCTTGCCGTCAGCTACTTGCTCATCTGTCGTGTCGGCACCTTCGATCTGCGCAAGACCCTGCACGTGTTAGTTCTCGGGGCAGGCATCCTGATTATGTCGCTAAATCTCGCCCACTATTTCGGCGGGCTCCATGGGGGTCTGTGAGCCTGTCGTAATGGCGGTTGACAACTCCGGCGTCCGGCATCACTCTGAAGCCACCCGCCGAGTCTTCACAAAGCCGGTTTTCTAGTGTAACGAAACGGTTTGACAGCCTCCGCCATGTTTCAGGGCTAAACTCTCACAAGCGAGGACACATGAGTTCCACCAAGAACCCAGGCAGATTCGCAGGCTTGCTCTATGTACTCTTCTCAATACCTGGCTTCTTCGCCATGGTCTATGTGCCCGGCAAGCTAATCGTGCATGGAAACGCAGCGGCGACAGCGAACAACATCGCGCACTCCGAGACGCTGTTTCGCCTCGGCATCGCATTCCAACTCATAAGCCAGACGGGTTTTATCTTGGTGGCCCTCGCTTTGTACGATCTGCTCAAGGGGATCAACCGGCGGTACGCTTCGCTCATGGTCACCTTGGTTGTGGCCTCGATCCCGATAGCGTTTTTGAACGAGCTGAACTCAATCGCTGCTCTCGTCCTAGTGCGCGGGGCTGATTCTCTATCCATATTCGAAAAGCCTCAGCGGGATGCTCTGGCGATGCTGTTCCTCAATCTGCATTTTCAAGGCCTTGTTGTTGACGAAATATTTTTTGGTCTTTGGCTCCTTCCGCTAGCGCTGCTGGTGTACAAGTCGCGATTCCTGCCGCGGTTTCTCGGCGTCTGGCTCGCCATCGACGGTCTGGCCTGGGTGATCCTCAGCCTTACGGGCGTATTGTTGCCGCAATATTACGATAAGGTGTTTACCTACTGTCAGCCCGCCTCCTTCGGGGAGGTCGTGTTCATGCTGTGGCTTGTGATCAAGGGCGCCAAGCCGCCAGCGGATGCGACGGGCGCATTGTTGGCGGCTGGGTAGGCTGCATTTACCAGCGTCTGACAACTCCGGCGTTTTCCCCTTCCACTTTGTGGCTCCTTTCCCGAAATGTGCATTTAAATAAGAGCATCTCCTACTAGGGAAACAGCGGCCTGCGTGGGGCGTCGATGGACAAAGCCCTTGTTTTGGTTTTCTCTGTGTCCCGGTGCCTCCGTTGTGAATCCGCACTAGAATGGCTTTGTGCCGACCGAGCGACTGGAATTCGCGCCTGAACGCGACAATGAGGTCTTCGCGGCTGTCCCAGCTGCTCCAGCTGTGTTCTTGTTGACCGGCAACGACCCACAGTCGGAGCCTTACGTCAGCAAAACAGCGAATCTTCGCCGCCGCCTGCAACGCATGCTAGGTCCGCTCGAAGAGCGTACGAAGAGACTCAATCTGCGCGATCGCGTCCGCTCGATCGAATACACACCGACCGGCTCCGACTTCGAATCCGGCTTCACGCTGTACAAAGTCCTGCGCGAAACTTTTCCCAAGACCTATGGAAACCGCATGCGCTTCCGCTTCGCGCCGGTGGTCAAACTGCATCTCGAAAACCAGTATCCGCGCGCTTCCATCACTACTCGCGTGGGACGCCTCGACGGCCGCTCTCTTTTCTACGGCCCCTTTCAATCGCGCGCTGCGGCCGAGAAATTTATGAACGACTCGCTCGACTTCTTCAGGATGCGCCGTTGCGTTGATGACCTCGACCCGAACCCTGCGTTTCCCGGCTGCATCTATTCGGAAATGAAGATGTGCCTCGCGCCCTGTTTTAAGGGTTGCAGTGACGAAGAATATTCGGCTGAAGTAAGTCGCGTACAAGCATACTTCGATTCCGGAGGAGAATCACTCTCTCGCGAACTCTCCGTGCAGCGCGACGCCGCTTCGGCGAACCTTGCATTCGAAGATGCCGCCGCGGTCCACGTTCGACTGGAAAAGCTGAAACCCGTTCTGAGCCGGTTCCCGGAAATCGTGCGCCGTCTCGACCGGCTTTCGGCGTTGATCGTTCAACCCTGCCATCTAGCCGACTCCGTCGCTTTTTTTCGCATCGAAAATGGAGCAATCTCCGGACCGGTGGTGTTCTCGATCCAACCCGACGATCACGCGAAATCGCAATCCATGGAATCTCGGGTAATGGAGGTGCTCGATTCCTTTCCACCGGCGAAAACGCACTCAGCGCTAGAAACCATGGAGCATCTCGCTCTGCTGAAGCGTTGGTATTATCGTGGCCATCGCATCGGCGAAATATTTCTAACAGACGATAAAGGCACCTTCCCCATGCGCCGCATTGTTCGCGGCATTGGCCGTGTCTTGCGAGGCGAGGGGCCGGAAACCAATCTGCTAGATCAGCAGAAGGTTCGCGAGGGAATTATGGAGTTCCCAATCGCCCAAACAAGCGCGCCGGAGGAAGAAAGGAAGCCGTAATGAAAAGCCGAGATACGAATATGAAAGACCCACATAGCAAACAACTTCGCGAGCATCTACTCGATCTGCTCAACGGCGGCGGCGCGCACACCAGGTTTGACGCCGTTGTAAAAGATATGCCGGAAAAATTGCGCGGCGCGGTCCCCGCCGGCCTGTCACACTCCGCCTGGATGCAGCTTGAGCACCTTCGCTTGGCGCAGTGGGACATTCTCGAATTCAGCCGCAACCCGAAATATAAGTCTTCCAAATGGCCAGATGACTATTGGCCGAAAACCGAAGCGCCGCCCAGCGCGTTTGCCTGGAATAAGAGCGTGCAGCGATTCCGCAAAGATCTCAAAGCCATGCAGGATCTAGTTGCGAATCCCAGGACGGACTTATATGCGCCCATCCCATGGGGCGATGGCCAGACAATTCTGCAAGAAGCCTTGCTGGTTGCCGACCATAACGCCTACCACATCGGTCAATTAGTCGATCTGCGCCGGTTGCTAGGCGCTTGGCCGAGCTAGCGTCGGTTTTTGACTATCCCGTTTGTTCGCTCAATAAAAAAGAGCCGGCCCTTTTGGGCCGGCTCGACTAGTTTGTAAAACGATCAGATATCCGCTTACTGCACGGCGAAGATCAGGTCGTCGTGATCGTTGTAGGAGCCCGTGGTGCAGGACGACGCGCTTCCGAGATAGCGGAATTGCGCCCGCACCGCCTGCAGGCTTCCGGTGGGAAGCGTGAAGTTGGTCGACAGGGTCTGCGCTCCGGCCTTGGTGGGCACGATCGTCTTGATGAATGTCCACGACGGGCTGTTAGCGTTGGCGGCATAGTAGAGGTCCAGAGCATCGGAGGTGAATCCGGCGTAGGCCCAGACCGTTGCCGAGACCGTTGCCGTGGTGCCATGCGTCAACGAACCGCTGGAGGAGGTAACCACTATGCGGTCGTTCGACTCGTCAGAGTGGAAGGTTCCAGTGGTGCCGTCGGCGCAGGAGCTGTTAATCGTGTTGGGTTGATTGGGTTCTGCGCCGCCCGAGATGTGATCGCGGCCCAGCAGCAAGGTCGGACCCGAATCGCACGACGTACCTACAGTAGCGCATTCCGGAGCCTTCAGCGTGGAGTTGTAAACCGCGGTTTGTGCTCCTCCTCCACCGCCCGATGAATTCACCGTGAGAGAGATGGTGGTGCTTGCGTTCAGGCTGCCTGAGGTACCGCTGATGGTCACCGTGACCGTGCCAGTCGTAGCGGTCGCGGAGGCAGTCAGGGTCAGTACGCTGGTTGAAGTTGTGGGATTGGTGCCGAAAACGGCTGTGACGCCGCTGGGCAAGCCGGAGGCTGCCAGGGTTACGCTGCCGCTGAATCCGCCAATATCGGTCACCGTGATGGTGCTGGTCCCGCCCGCACCGCCTTGCGTAATAGTTACGCTGCTGGGCGAAGCCGAGAGCGTGAAGCTCGGGGTTGAGGAACCGGCCAACAGGTTGATCAGGCCGGTCGTATTCGGACTGCCCCAACCGGTGCACAGATCGTAGCCTGTTGCTGCCGAGAACTTGCCGCAACTTCCGCTGGTGATGTCGTGGAAGTCCGTGCTGTAGCCGGATCCTTCCGCCGCCGGGTAAATGATCGGATTAATGAAGCCGATCGTTTTGCCGTTGGCCGCTGCTTGTTGATTGGCCAGAGCCAGGTAACCGGCCCACATGGGCGCGGCGAAGCTGGTGCCGCCGTATTCGTTTGCCGTACAGGTGGTTTGGTCGGCGCAAACGTAGAAGGTGAAGTTTGCGTTGGCCGAGACATCCGGGCCATTCCGGAGTGTCTTTGAACAACCGGAGCAGCCATCCACAGGCGTCTGCCACGAGGGGATGGGAATGGAATCTGGAGAAACGCCGCCGCCGCTGTCTACCCAGGCGGTTTCCGAGTGCCAGGGGCCAGCCGCGCTGGAGGTTGTCAAGTCCGTGCCGCCGACCGAGACGATATTTGCATCGTCCGCTGGCCAGGCCTCATTCGATGCAGACCAAGCCGAGCTGTCGCCGGACGCGGCAAAGAAGTTCTGGCCTTGCGATGCCATCTGTTCAAAGTACGGATCCAGAGTGCTGGGGTCCGCTGGTGTCCAGCCCCACGAGCAGCCGATCTGCTTGGACAATGGAGCCGACGTAGTCGTCACCATGGCGCTGATGCAGGCGGTGTCGCTGATAGTCGAGGCGTTGCCGCAAACGTACATATAGAGCATTGTGGAGCCTGGGGCCATGCCCATCGCTTGCGTCATGTCGAGAGTCTGTTCCGTGTCATCGCATCCGCCACTCTCGGTGCAAGTCGTGCTGTACCCGCCCGTGGAAATGAGGGTGGGAGTATAAGGCTTGGTCTGCCCGACATTGCTGTAATACGTGTTCAGATCGGCCAAATCGGTGCCCAGAAATTCGAACAAGGCGAGGTTCTGGCCGGTGCCGGTGAGCGCCGTTCCCTCGTAGTAGGCCGCGCGCATGTCGCTGCCTAAGAAGGAAGCCGATGGGCCGGAGCCGGTGGTGGCATGGGATACAACCTTCTCGGAGTCAATCCCATGGGCCTTAGCGTAGTCGCTCTTCTTTACATACATCGGATGCGGCCTGGAATCGTTGTCCAAACCCGTGATGTGCCAAAGCTGGAACGGAAGGTTGACGGTGGGTTCGCGGTCGATCGCAAAGAAGGTGCGGTCTTCGACCGGGTCGTGATAGTTCCCCAGGGTCACATGGAAGGCCTTGTTCACGTTGGCGACGGTGCTTGTTAGCCACAAGTCTCTGCTGTCGCGGGTTCCTCCGACGATCTGAAAGCCGCTGGCTTTCGCGAATGCTACGGCGGCGTCCCAATCTTCCTGGCTGGGGCCGAATCTTGCGGTAACCTCTTGCGGTGTAAGGAATTGATGGTAGGAGGGGCTCGCAGGATCGTTGACTTCCTGCACGAAGCTTTGCAATCCTGCGCGGTCACGCAGCGGCAGAACAATGTCGAAGCGCAGGGTTTGGCTTGCTGGAAGTTGCCCGACGAATTGCGCCCGGCCACTGGCAACCTCGTCGCGCACGTGATGCGTCATTAGCGCCTGTTGAGCGAATCCTGGGTTTGCGAATAACAACAAA
>JBAPOI010000227.1:0-1551 GCA_049279555.1 Candidatus Sulfotelmatobacter sp. | reverse complement strand
CACAGAGTAAACTGAGGGCACGGAGAGTTTGGTAGAGGACCATCCAAAGTAGATTGGCGGCGGAACGATCCCAATGGCGAAAAAGCGGACTAGCACAAAATCGGCGTCATCCCTTATTGCGCGCGCGAAAAAGATTCGCGTGCTGCTGATGGATGTGGACGGCGTGCTGACCGACGGGCGCATCTGGCTGCTTTCGCGCCGCGATGGCACGGCCAGCGAAATCAAGGGATTCAGTGCGTATGATGGAGCGGGGCTGAAGCTCGCGCGCGCCGCCGGGCTTCGCACCGGGCTCATTACCGGCAGGGAATCCAGCGCGGTGGCGCAGCGCGCGAGGGAATGTGAAATCGAGTTTGTGTATCAGCACCGCGCGACGAAACTGGGTGCGCTAGAGGAGATTTTGCAGACGACCGGGGCAAGCGCAAACGAAGTGGCCTACGTCGGCGACGACCTCCCCGATCTTCCTGTGCTGGAGCGCGTGGGTCTCGCAGTCGCCGTCGCCAACGCCGTTCCGGAAGTGAAGCGCGCGGCGCATTTTGTTACTTCCCGTTCAGGAGGCGAAGGCGCCGTGCGCGAGTTGATCGAGCTGATCGTCAAGGCGCAAGGGAAGTGGGCTGTCGCATCCCGGGACGCCAAAGCGTAATTTTTTTTTGTAAAGCTCAGCGCCGTGTTTTTATCCACAGTGTAAGACCGCGATTAACTTCCGATTCGAACCAAAGAGCCAGCGTGAGAATTTAAAAGTGGCGATTTTTGTAGCGCCCGCCTGAACGCGGGCACTTTGGAACTACGCAGATGCCCGCCTGAAGGCGGGCGCTACATGTACTATCTTCCGGCGCAGGCTCTAAAGCGGAGGATCGGTTGACGATGCGGTTCCGGTTGCATTGGCGCGAATGAGAAGCGACTGGTCCGTGAAGAATCCTCTTTGCCCCGATGAGCCGGGAGCAATCGGATTGGCGGTAATCGAGTAGGTCGTAATCTGGCCACCCGCCCCTGCCGATCCCGGCGTGTAGGAAAACGTGTAGCCGCTCTTGATTCCCGTGGCGAGCACCTCATCGACTAGATCGGCCGCAGTCGAAGTGGGCAACGTGGATGGCGACAGATCGGATAATGCCACCGGGTAACCTATTTCGTAGGTTGAAGCGTAACTGACGGAGGCCGTGTTGATGGCTCGCAGCGAACCGACGGCGGAAGCCTCATTCGCAGCCATTTTAGACCGCACGAGATTCGGGATGGCGATGGCTGCGATGATCAGAATAATCGCGACGACAATCAAAAGTTCGATAAGCGAAAAACCGTTTTTATGAGGGTGGGCCTTCATAATTTTCCGGTGATCCAGTGTTTAGTGTTTTCGGATGCCCTGCGTGGCTACTCTTCGCAAGAGTACTTCTTCATTCCGATCGCGGCAATCGCCCGCCAGTACAGCTGTTCTCGCTTTGTTCCTTGGGACAGGCGCAACAACCATGTAATTAGACAGCCTTTCCCATCTTTCCATACATAGTACTTACGTACCACCACTTTGGTTCCAGTCCACCGCAACTCTCTGCTCGTTTCCGT
>JBAPOI010000226.1:0-2080 GCA_049279555.1 Candidatus Sulfotelmatobacter sp. | reverse complement strand
GGTTTAACCCTCTGCACCGTACGTTGCAACGTACTGACCGTGTGACATCCGGTGACACTCCCAGGGTGTTTCTGGTTAACAGCTCCATGCTGCTTCGTTATTAGCGCGATGTCTGCACGCGGAGCGTTTGATTTGAGTTAACGCCCCGGCGCGGTGCTGGGGCGGTTCTGTTTTAACCAACAGGACCGCCCTACCGGGCGGTCCTCCTTCACAAAGAGGAGTCGTCCCCATGATTGCACCGTTAAGAACATGCTCCGCTGATCAGCGAACCGAGTTCGTTCAGCACCAGTTTTTGACCATGTTGCCTATGGTTCGACGGCAGGCTTGGATTGCCTTCCGTGATCGGCGGGCCGAAGCCCGGGAAGAATTGATCCAGGAGGTGATCGCCAACGCTTACTGCGCATTCGCCCAGCTGGTGCGCCGAGGTAAACAGGCCGTGGCGTATCCCACTCCCTTAGCACAATTTGCGATCCGCCAAGTCCGTGCCGGGCGGCGCGTTGGCAGCCAGCTAAACAGAAAGGACTTGCTGTCCCCCTATGCCCGAAGGATCCAGGGTTTCACGGTTGAGCGAATCGATCGGCCGGACAAATCCACTGGCGCCTGGCGCCAAATCCTGGTCGAAGACCAGCACGCGGGCCCGGCTGAGACGGCGGCTGCCCGGATTGATGTGGCCGTGTGGTTGGGCACATTGCCTTGGCGGCAACGCCGAATTGCCAAGGCGCTAGCGCTGGGAGAGCCGACTTGTGAAGCGGCCCGGAAATTTGGCCTTTGTCCAGCGCGGATCAGTCAACTGCGTAGATGGTTCCACCGGCAATGGGAGCAGTTTCAGGGCGGGGACTCAACATGGCGGCAGTGCAGTCTGAAGAAAGCAGGGTGAATTATTTGCTACCTGACGCCTAGAAGTCCAAGGGGTTGCAAGTCATATGCTCCCATCACAGTTTGCGCTCCGTTTACAGATTCTCGATCATTTAGGTTTCGCCCTGGGCTCATGCGGGGCAGTTGTGTTTTTTCCAACACGGCTGCCCCGGAAAGGGGCAGTCTCATTTCATTTTCAGGAGATTTCCCATGACGCAGTCCCAAATCGAACGTTCCGTATCACGAGCAATCGGCGAAACAGTGCGTGAAATCCGCCGCCGGGGGTTCAGCTTGGCCGATCCCGTGGAGGTTCAATTTGATCCGGAGCCGTGCCAGCGCGCACCACAAGTCGTTGACTGGGACCGTGCGCCTGATGTATCCGGCTCGACTCACTGATGAGCGAGCGGGAGACCTTGTTGACAATGTCTTCGGACCGCGGCCGTTTGGTCGGCCATTGTACCTAGGGGTTAAGTTGATGAAGTGTGTGATTCATCGGCGAAACAGCTACCCCGAGAATGCGGGACACGGGCGACGCTTTGTAGCCTTGGAAGTCCTGCTAGGTAGAGTTTCCGCACGACTACGAAAGGAACCGACTATTACCTTCGGTAAATCGATACCACATTCCCGCCAATATCAAAGCCGCCTGGGATTTGGACCCCGGGATAGGGAATGTCCTGAACGACCGCAAGCATTTGGTCCCTGCAAGCGGTTCACGGCACTCGGTGCCCAGATTCGCGGAATAACCAAGTACCCCGCGATGTTCAGGGGAGCAGCAGATCGCTGTTGGGTAGAAGAAAAGTCGGAGTCTAACCGGAAACGCTGGAGTGTCAGCAAGGAAACCAGGGAAGCTCGGCTGAGTATGGCAGTCACCAAACACCTGTCGACGAGGCAGCCGAGTGGCGGAGCACCCGTAGTAGTCAGAGACGTTAACGACGTTCACAAGGCGAAGGGGTGCAGGATGATTCGTGTAAGGATGACCGAAGTGTTCTTCAATTTGGAGGCTTCCAAATGAACATCGAAGAAGTCCAACGTAGGCTCTGGGAGCAATCGCAGGCTCACAAGCAAACCAGGGAGTCAGGTACGCCGCTCTTTCCGACTGACCCGTACGGCGGCCGGATTCGGAACCTGATGGACCTGCTCCACAATCCCAGCTGGATTGCGGCGGCTTGTGACCGCGTGCTGAAACGCTCCCGTGGCAAAGCAGCAGGCGTAGATGGAGTGCGGG
>JBAPOI010000225.1:0-3167 GCA_049279555.1 Candidatus Sulfotelmatobacter sp. | reverse complement strand
GTACACACCCTACCTGGTCACTGCGATGGCGAGCATGGTGGCTTACGGCGTGTATGACGTGGTGCTGGGTTCACGCATCATCGGCGGGGCGGCGCTGCTGGGCGGCATGCCGCTTTACAAGTACGTTTCCAACCGGCTGCTCACGGCGTTTGAAAATCTGTTTCTGCGAGTCAAACTTTCCGAATACCACACGGGGTATCGCGCCTTCAGCCGCCAGGTGCTGGCGAAGTTGCCACTGCTCGAGAATTCCGACGACTTTGTCTTCGACAATCAGATGCTCGCCCAGTGCGTGCACTTCGGCTTTCGCATCGGAGAAGTTTCGTGTCCCACGAAGTATTTTGAGGAAGCGTCGTCGATCAACTTCCGCCGCAGCGTGAAATACGGTTTCGGCGTGCTGGCAACCACTTTGCAATTTGCGCTGCAGAGGGCCGGCTTGATCCACTTGCCGCGCTTCAGCGATGAGGGCCGAAAACTCGAACCCGGCATTCCTAAGTACTACATCCGCACCACCGCGCGCTCGGCGTAGCGCGAGACTTCAGCGCTGTCTCTGAAAATAACTTCTACAAGCCCTAGGAATCTGTTGCTATTTCTTCCTGGAAAGAAATCCCAGCACCCGGCTGGCCCACTCATCGGAGAATCCAAACCGCGTTTTGGCTCGCGAGTAGAAATCGACTGCCTTCTTATCCAGCCAGATCATCGCAGATTTTCGCCAATTATCCTGGGGCCGCGCAAAGTAATCGGTAGAGTGCACCGCGATCTTCTTATCATGCTCGACGGTGTAGTAGTACAAAGCCAGACTCTTGCGCGATTGTCCTTCGGGACACGTGAGAGGATCGGGAAACCCATGCAGCGAGCGCTCGTCAGTCGTAAAGATCAGCGCGTGATTCAGCAGCGGCGCATACTTTGCCGCGCAGCGCGACATCTTTCCCTGCCCCGATTTTCGCGGCGCCGATTTTCTAGGCAACGACCGCTCCCACAACTCGATCGATCCGCCCCAATCTTCCTCCCACTCGGGATTGAGATAAAGAATCAGATTCACGCGCCGGTGCCAGTTCGTGTGAAAGTGGTGCATCGAGAAATCGGTGTGCACATTCAGATATCCGCCGGGCCCGGACTGGTGCAGCCCACCGCCCTCTAACATTGGGTCGGCAACCAGGTTCGGTATTCCGGTCAACTCTGAAACCCACGCCGCAAACTCCGGAGTATTCAACTCGTCCGTGACCGCCGCAATCGTCGCCGGAAACAGCTCGCGCTTGGGCATGCCGAGCTTGTTCTCGTTGGGATGCTTGTATTGCGTCCATTCGGCGCTCGAAGGCTTGGGGAACTCTTCCGCCATCGCCGATGCAATCTCGGGATCGAGAAAATTTTTCAACAGAACATGTGGGCAGGGCTGGTTCTCACGGTACTCGCGGACCAGCGCAGGCAGGCGAGATCCCCATCGTTCATAGGGAAACAGACGGGGGCTGGCCTGAACGGCCCTGGCAGTGGACATGAAGTTCTTATTCTAGCTGATCGGTGATTGGTCGGGCGAGCCGAAGTCCCTTTCACCAAAAGTGCATATCTATGTACTTAAGAGCAACAGCGCGGCTAGGTCACAATAGAAAAGGAACGTACCTGGTCTGTCCGAAGATGTCTGGGGCTTTAAAGAAATTGTGCTTCTGGCTAGCTGACACAAGCATCACATTTGAGTGACGTACAATGAGGATGCTAAAGTCCTACTATTCGGAGGCGAACCTCGGTAATTCACAGAAATCAACCGTAAACGGTTGACATCCTCCGTGCACACGCTATTATTCTGAAACGTTGACCGAAGAAAAAGAGAAGGGTAACAACATGGCCGAAAGAAAACCGTTTTTAGGGAACATCAAAGTAGACGAAGACCTTCAAAAACTGCTAGAAGCCTCGAAGCGCACGCCGGTTACGGAGGCTGAATTGCAGAAACAAAGAATTAGCTTCGCATACGGTAATGCACCCGCCAACGCTAAGAGTATTACGAAAGACAGTGTGCGCAAAGCGTCGCAGCATATTCTTTTGAACTCCTAGGATGCGGCCCACCCAGAAAACCGGTGGGCCGCGCTACTTCTAATGTCCGTCCGCGAAAAAGACAATCCCGACCTGTATGACAGGATTCAAGAACAAAACCTTTTACGTCAGTACGATTTACTAACAAATTGCATTGAAATAGGGCTTGAGAAAGGTATCGAGGCATTCGACAAATACACTCTTTGGGCATTGAACTATGCCGCCGTCGCGAATATCGCCCAGTTTGGCGGTCGCTATCGAGAAGAGCCGATTTACGTGAGCGATCACATACCGCCTCGCTATCAAGAAGTTCCGCACCAAATGGATTTGTTTTTTGCTTTTATCCATGAAAACTGGACCGTGGAAGGTGTTGGCGAAGAGCCAACTGCACTAGCCGCTTATGCTCTATGGAGGCTCAACTGGGTCCATCCCTTTGTGGAAGGGAATGGCAGGACAGCGAGGGCAGCTTGCTATTACCTGATTTGCCTGAAACAAGGTAGGATGCTTCCCGGCGAGAAGATTATTCCGGAAAGAATACGGGAGAATCGCGATCCCTATTACGCGGCTCTCAAGGCGGCGGACAGAAAGTGGGACGAGGGACATCTAGACGTTTCAATAATGGCCGACTACTTGACGGACCTACTTAAAGGCCAACTCTCCGAATAATTAAAAAACTGAAACGAGACACTAGGTGGAAACGGCAGATTCGTGATGACGTTCTTAACATCGATTATTCATTTTTTACCTCGGCGAGTTTAGCCGCCATTCTCAAGGAATACGGCAAATCTGCACGGCACTGTTTTCGTAGATGCAAATCAGCCCCGCGGAGGGCTGCTGCACCATTACCCAGCTCACTCCATATTTTTCTTTCAAGCGCGAAAAGTCTTCCGCTCGGAAGCTGTTCCACGGCGTTTGCGCCTGCACCTGCGCCCACCATTCCCCGGCCAGCGGAGGAAACATGCTGACCACACCATTGTCTTTCACATTATCGGCAAGGCGGCTTCTCTCCGCCAGGCATCGAAATCCAGTTTCATCCTCGCCGTGAATGTGCATGTACTCGGGATCGAGAGCAAATAGCGCGTTGACCGGCGTGTTCTGCCGGACCCAGACAAATGCCTGCTCCCACGGATTTTTCGGCGCTATGC
>JBAPOI010000224.1:0-2786 GCA_049279555.1 Candidatus Sulfotelmatobacter sp. | reverse complement strand
GGCTAGGAGTATGAGGTCAAGCCGCCAGACTGGGGATGCGGATTTTATGCCCATTCGCCGTATCCGTATATCGGCGATTTCGCAACTCTCTCGCTACTTCGTTGCCCTACATGAGATAGGGCACATCGTGGGGCGGCAACCGCGCACGCGCATTGAACAGGAATACGCTGCGTGGTGGTGGGCTCTTGACAACGCTGTTTCACAGCCTGATGAGAGTGTCTGGCTTGAGATTCACGCTGCCTTGCGTTCTTACATCGAATGGGCAAAGGCACGTCAGTATCGCCAGCATTGTAGGCCAGTAATACCAGCGCGAACTCACCCGCTATGGGCATTACTTTCACATGCAAAAGCTAATTTCTAGGTTGCCAGACCAAACGCTATGCGCGGTACTGCGGACGGAAATGCAACACACGCGATGAACGCCGAGCCATAAGGCTCCCACCGGGAGCGGAGTGAAGGCAGCTCCAAACTCGGACACCACAACTATGCCTAAACGCAAGACACAAGGAGTAAGAAAATGACGATTGCTGAGAAATGGGCCGATGCACTGAATAATGTTGCCGACGGCGAGCGAGATGATGTCCTCGCCGTGATGTATGAAGAACATCTAGATAGCTATACAAGCCGCGATGCAACGCAGTACTTCCTGTTTTCCGATGATTCGGTCTACTCGGACGACGACGACTGCTTGACGAAGGCGGAACTGCTAGAAGGCAGCGAAGCGTCCCCCGGTTGTGGAATCTCCGACATCTTTGACGGCGTTATCCGCACCTTCTGGCCTATGGTGCTGCCCGAGATTGGAGATATGCGTCTTCTGTTCGATAAACAGGCTTTTTCCATATTTGCCGGAGACCGCACTCGCTTTGACTTCGGCGCATGGCGCGGGTGCGAAAAGGCAGGGCACATGGAGTACACGGTCAGTGTTCTGCCTTTGCTTGACGGTAAGCCCGCAGCGGACGAATTCACGCTGCATTTGTCCGATCAAGAATCCTCTGACGAATGCGATGTTGATTACTGCGTTATGCCCTCCCCCGAGCCGGGCGCGTCGTGGAACAACCCTCTGCGCTGGCAGGAGGTCGTGGATGAAATGGAATATTTCTGCGCCTCCATCGTGCGTCCCAAGTGCTTAGGCCGTGACCAGTGTGACTGTGGGTGTGCCTAATTAATGGAGTGCGCGGCAGCAATGCTAGCCGAGCGCTCACCATGCACCGAGCGACGGGTGTGCGCTCACAAGGAGCACGTCGAATAGACGGTAGAAAGAGGAAATCATATGACCGACGAAACGAATGAGTCCGCCCATAAAGTACCGGAGACGGACTCCGCCAAGCAAGCAGAGAAATCATCGTCCGAGCATGTTAAAACCGAGGGCGTCACGTCAAGCGCGACCGATGACATCTGCGTTGCATGCAACGTAACTCAACAGATTGAACTTGTGCCCGACTTTGAGCCGGGTCCGCCCAAGGAGTCGGATGCCACCAAAATCGATGAGCAGGAACTCGATAGACGCATTTCAGAGATGGCTGGTGAGATTCAGCGTCATCACCACGAATCCGGCTCCCACGCTGAAGCTGAGAGCGCGTGCTGGCGCGACCTGATGCCGTTGATAGATGAGAAACAGAAGCTGCTGACCAGGCGGGGAAAAAAGTCTGAGAAGAACCTTACCGCTTTTCTCAGCCGCAACGGCCTGAATCCGAGCACAGTGCGTTCATGGAGGCGGCGTTTGAAAAAAGAACAGGCTGCGCCACCTGAGCCCGAATCTGTGGACATCGCCGAAGGATCGTCGGATGCGACGGGTGCCGGGGAATGTCCTGAGCGGGGTGTGCGCGAGGAAATCAAGTCCGGCTCCGAACTTCTAACTGAGTACGCCAAGAAGATGTTGGAAGTGCTTTTAGGCAAGTCCATCAAAAGCGAGTCCATGCGGATTAAGAGGGCTGCGGAAATGCTGAAAGACCTGCAGCGGACGATTGACGAAGGCAAGTTATTTGCTAATGTGCCTTCCGTTGAGCCTCAAGCAGTTCCCCAAGCCCCGCAGCCGCCTACCCTGTTGTCGTCAGCGCTCAAGCCCGGCGACTGCAGCGGGCTGTTCTCTAGCATCAGCAACTTATGCGGGGGGCACTTCAAGGCTGCGTTTAAGGAACTCGAACCCGAGGTGATGACCGATGTGTTTGGCAAGTTTGTCGAGAGGCTTGCCAAGATGTACTGCCGTCGCCCATCTGGCGAGGCGCTGGAGCTAAAGGTGACAGTGGAAGAGGTCACCCGCAAACTGCCTCAGTCGCCAGCGCAGCGCTACCGGGAATTTGGTTCCTTCGTGTAGGGAGCTGCCCCGATTGTGAACCGAATTTGAAATATAAGGATTGTGTCCGCCCCCTTGGAGAGCGGATTCAGAAGAGAAGAAAGGAAACCACAAGGATGAGCGTTAAAAGCAAGATCGAATGGACGGGTGCAACATGGAATCCAGTCCGGGGGTGCACCAAGGTTAGCCCCGGTTGTAAGAACTGCTACGCGGAGACTTTCTCAGAGCGTTTTCGGGGAGTCAAGGGGCACCCCTTTGAGCAGGGCTTTGACCTGCGTCTCATTCCGGAAAAGCTGCGGGAGCCTCTCAAGTGGCGGAAGCCTACCCAGGTTTTCGTTAACTCGATGTCTGACCTGTTTCACGAGGGCATTTCCGACGAGTACATCATCAGCGTTGTCCAGGTGATGATGGAGGCGCAGCACCACACGTACCAGGTGCTGACGAAGCGTGCCGTGCGTATGCGCAAGCTGCTCAATACCAAGCTCCAGTTCGC
>JBAPOI010000223.1:0-19586 GCA_049279555.1 Candidatus Sulfotelmatobacter sp. | reverse complement strand
CGCTCGCTCCGGGCGCTTCCGTTCTCTATGACGAGCCGCTCGGCCTCGATAAATTGCGCAACGATCTGGTCTTCTATTCTGTGCCTTACGACAAAATAGTCGCCACCGTTTGCCCGGAAGCGAAGCTCCGCAAATTAGTCAAGAACATGGTCTACGTGGGCGTGGTCGCGCAGTTGCTCGAAATCGAAATGGGCGAAGTCGAGAAAGCGATCCGCAAGCAGTTCGCCAAGAAAGTAAAAGCTGCCAATCTGAATCTTGCCGCTGCGCAGGCGGGGTTCGATTACGCCAAAGCCAGTCTGCAAAAACGCGGAGCGTTCTACATTGAACGCATGAACAAGACCGCAGGCAAGATCATCATCGACGGCAATTCCGCCGCCGCTTTGGGCTGTATGTTTGCCGGATGCACGGTGGTGACCTGGTATCCGATCACGCCATCCTCTTCGCTGGTGGAGACGATGATCGAGTACATGAAGGAGCACCGCATCGGTCCCGATGGTAAGGCCACCTTTGCCATCGTGCAGGCAGAAGATGAATTGGCGGCGATCGGCATGGTGATCGGCGCCGGCTGGGCGGGTGCGCGCAGCATGACCGCGACCGCGGGTCCTGGAATCTCGTTGATGTCGGAATTTTCCGGCCTGGCTTATTACGCCGAAATTCCGGGCGTCATCTGGGACATTCAACGCGTCGGGCCTTCCACCGGCTTGCCCACGCGCACCTCGCAGGGTGACATTCTTTCCACGGCTTTTCTTTCGCACGGTGACACAAAAAACATCATGCTGATTCCATGCTCTGCGGCGGAGTGTTTCAGCATGGCTTCCGAGGCTTTCAATCTCGCCGAGCAATTCCAGACCCTCGTCTTTGTGATGTCAGACCTCGATCTCGGAATGAACAACTGGATGTCCGATCCCTTCGAATATCCCACGACGCCGATCAAGCGCGGCAAAGTGCTGGACAAAGATGCTCTCGCCAAGCTCGGCGGATTTGCCCGCTACAAGGATCTTGACGGTGACGGCGTGGGTTACCGCACGCTGCCGGGAACGGATCATCCTGCGGCTGCCTACTTCACACGCGGCAGCGGCCACAACGACAAATCCAACTACAGCGAGCGCCCCGACGATTACGAAAACAACATGGAGCGCCTGAATCGCAAATTCGAAACCTCGCGATCCTTTGTTCCGCGCCCGGAAATCTTTAAAGGCGGCAAAGCCGGCGGTGAAAAAGTAAAGATCGGGATCATCGCCTACGGCACTTCGCATTGGGGTGTCACCGAAAGCCGCGACCAACTGCGCGACGAATACGCGATTGAAACAGACTATCTTCGTTTGCGGGCGTATCCCTTCACGCGCGAAGTGCACGACTTCATCGAGCAACACGAGCGCATCTACGTCGTCGAGCAGAACCGCGACGCGCAAATGCTCAGCCTTCTTAGACTTGATCTTAAGCCCGAACTGACTACCCGGCTGCGCAGCATCAGCCATCTCGACGGATTGCCGCTCGACGCGCGCTCCGTCACCGACGAATTAAGCACCATGGAGGGCAAGTAATGGCGACCACGCCGACCGCTGAACCCAGATCTCCCGAACCAAAGAGTAACCGCATTGGCCTGACCGTAATTGACTACAAGGGCGGCAAGACCACCCTGTGCGCCGGTTGCGGCCACAACGCGATTTCCGAGCGCATCATCGAAGCCATGTACGACATGGGTGTGCAGCCGGAGCGCGTCGCAAAGTTGAGCGGCATCGGCTGCTCCTCGAAGAGCCCTGCCTACTTCATGAACCGTTCGCACAGCTTCAACTCGGTCCATGGACGCATGCCCTCTGTCGCCACCGGCGCCATGCTGGCCAACCGGAATCTGATCGCGCTCGGCGTGAGCGGTGATGGCGACACCGCTTCCATCGGCATCGGCCAATTTGTTCACCTCATGCGCCGCAATCTTCCCATGATCTACATCATCGAAGACAATGGCGTGTACGGCTTGACCAAAGGCCAGTTCTCGGCGACCGCCGATCTTGGATCGAAGCTGAAGTCGGGAGTGATCAACGATCTGCCCCCGATCGATACTTGCGGCTTGGCCATCGAACTCGGCGCAACCTTTGTCGGCCGCTCTTTCTCTGGCGACAAACGGCAGTTGAGCACAATGTTGAAAGCTGCCATCGCGCACCAGGGTACGGTCATGCTCGATGTCGTCTCGCCCTGCGTCACCTTCAACGATCACGAGGGTTCGACCAAATCCTACAAATATGTGAAAGATCATGAAGAAACTTTGCAGGAGATGAGTTTCGTCCCGCACTTCGAAGAGATCGATGTGGAGTACGATCCCGGCTCGACGGTGAGCGTCACCATGCACGACGGCTCCCACCTGCAACTGCGCAAGCTGGAAGAGAACTATGACCCGACGGACCGGATCGCGGCGATGAAACGTCTGAGCGAGGCTCACGACGCCGGTGAGGTTCTGACCGGAGTGTTCTATGTGAATACGAAGGCGCCGAGCTTCCTCGATATGCTGAACATGGTCGACGAGCCGCTGGCCACGCTTCCAGAATCGATAACACGGCCCGGTAGGGAAGCCCTCGAAGCCGCGATGGAAGAGTTGCGATAAAGCTGGTTCGTCACTGGGCTTCGGGTTTGGACGATTGCACCCAACGTTGGTTGTCACCGAACTCACGCAGCAGTTCAAATTGTGTCATTCCGAACCGCGCGAAGCGCGGTGAGGAATCTGTTTCCCTCACGCAACCGCCGCACTAGCGTCTACCTCTGACCCGTTGAACTCCCCTCCTGCAAGCCCAACCCTGATCCGTAGTATTCCGCAATCGCGTGCCGTTCGTCTTCCGTGAGCAATCTCGCGATAGTCCGCATCGGCATGTTGATGTCGTTGGATCGACTGCCGCTCGCGAAAGCTTCGAGCTGGTTCAAAACATAATCAGCATTCTGTGTCGCCAGCGCGGGCACTCCCGGCCGGTATGCGACCGGACCATGGCACGCCTGGCATGGCGGGATACCGCGCTCGCCGTCTCCAAACGAAATCAGATGCAATGCCATGGACTCATGACCGTGCTCGGGCTTCGACTGAGGAAAAGCCCGGTTGTCTTGAGGATCGGCATACACCGGGACCTTTGCGTAGTAAGCCGCCACATCCACCACATCCCGTGGCGCAAGCGATTCCGCGATGGGATTCATCGCTCGCGATAGTCGCTTATGAGTTCGAAAATCCTCCAACTGTTTGAAGACTGCCAGCGTGTCCATGCTTGCGAGATTCGGAGTCGCCGCAGCCGGACTGAAGCCTTCCGCACCGTGACAATGGTCGCATCGCTTTGCGAGAAGCATTCCGCGAAAGGCGTCTCCGGCAGAAGCTGCCGCAATTGTTTCCGGAGTCCACGATACGTAAGAGGGAACTCGATCCGGCGGATTGTCGCGCGCCTCAAGCAATAGCGAACCTAGCCCGCAAGCCACAAGTAAGCTCAGAGCTATAGCTGCCGACAGCGACGAACGTCCTTCGCCCAAGATGAGGAACCAGCTATTGCGCCGCACAGATTCCCCTTTCCCCAGCCCGTAGTGCCGGAAACTGATCCCGAGCTACCACCTGTAATCGGGACCGCATGGCGTAGTGTCCTGCCCCACAAAACTCGCGGCAAGGCATTGCGTACTCGCCGGGTTGCGGGAACTCAAGTTGCGCCTCGGCGATCGAGCCCGGCAGCACCTCGACTTTGTAGTTCGTCCCGTTGATGGCGAGGGAATGCACAGCGTCGGCGCTCGTGATGCGAAGATGAACCGGAACCCCCGCAGGAACCAGAACGCAATGAGGAATGAACAGGTATTGCTCGGCGATCATTCGCACCGTGACCGAGCCGTCTGCGTCTTGTTCGGTTCCAAGATTGCTCTCGACAAACTCCCCAGCCAGGTGCAGCGTGAGAGGGTCGATTTGAGAGCCTTTCAGAAAGCCCACCAGCGGCACATCGATCTGGTAATAACGCGTGGCAGGGATGAGGGACAGAACCAGCAGCGTGAGCAGGAACGTTCGCAGCTTTCGCCAGTTCACAGGTCAGTCGATCCGTACCAGCAAGTTCCTACGACGCCTCAAGCTCTTTCAGCACTGCGCTGCAGCGTTCGCAAACTGTCGGATATGTCTTGTCTTCGCCGACGTGGGTCGAATAATTCCAGCACCGCTCGCACTTCAATCCATCCGCTTTCTTCACCTCGACACGCACGCCTCCCGTGCCATTGCCCGCGGCTTGGACGAGGTTCACCGCGGAGACGATAAACAAATAACGAAGTTGATCCGCATGTCGCGACAGCACAGAATAAATCGGGTCCGCAGCAGCCACAGTCACCTGCGCCTCAAGCCCGGTGCCGATCAGCTTGTTGTTCCGGGCATCTTCGAGAGCCTTGAGAACCTCGTCGCGCACCAAGCGAAGCGTGGTCCAATCTTCGCCCGTATCATCGTCAGCAGATCCAGCGCCCGCGATTGTTTTGGCATTGCCCAAAATCTCAGCCGCCGTCGGAAACAACGCAAGATGCACACTCTCGGCGCGTCCCGCAGTCTTCGGCAGATAATCCCAAACTTCTTCGGAGGTGAAGCTCATAATTGGCGCGAGCAGGCGCACCAGCGCTTCTCCAATGCACCAGATCGCAGTCTGCGCGCTACGCCGCCCCGGCGATTTCGGCGCTGAAATGTACAGCCGGTCTTTGAGAATATCGAAATAGAACGCGCTCAAATCCACAATGCAAAAGTGGTTCAGCCGATGATAGATTTTGTGGAAGGCGAACTCGTCGTACGAACTTCTCACATCGGCCGCAAAGGCGCAGGTCTGGCGCATCATGTATTGGTCGAGCGCTTCCATGCTCTCGAAAGGAACTGTGTCTGTATCAGGATTGAAGTCTCCAAGGTTCCCAAGAACATAGCGGAAGGTATTGCGGATCTTCCGATAGTTCTCTGCGACCCGCTGCATCAATAACTCGGAGCCAACCACATCCTCGCGGAAGTCGACCGAGGCCGTCCACAGGCGCACCACTTCGCCGCCGAGACGCGAGGCAATATCGACCGGGTCCACATCGTTACCACGCGACTTCGACATCGCCTGGCCTTTTTCGTCAAGCGTCCATCCCGGCGTAACCACGCCTTTGTATGGAGGTGTGGCGTGCGTTCCCATGGCGCAGAGAAGCGACGACTGGAACCAGCCCCGGTATTGGTCGCCGCCTTCGAGATATAGATCGGACGGCCAAGGATAAGTCGGTTCATCGGCGATCAGCGCCAGATAGCTCGCGCCGGATTCCAGCCAAACATCGAAGATGTCAGTCTCTTTCTCAAACTTTGTAGCGGCGCAGTGCGGGCACTTCGTGCCTTCTTCGAGAATCGTGTCCGGCTCAGGCGTGAACCATGCGTCAGCGCCCGAGCGCGCGAACAACTCGACAACTTTTCGGTTGATAGCGGAGTCATTCAGCGGTTTGCCGCAACTCTCGCACAGGAAAACCGCGATGGGAACGCCCCACACGCGCTGCCGCGAGATGCACCAATCCGGCCGCGTCGCGATCATGTTCGAGAGCCGCTCCTCGCCCCACGACGGATCCCACTTTACGTGCTTAATCTCTTCGAGTGTGCGCGTGCGCAGTGTGTCTTTTTCCGAACCTCGACCCTCTTCTGACCCTCGCTTCCCGCCGGGCATCGGCGTCTCCATTGAGATAAACCACTGCTCCGTCGCCCGAAAAATCACTGGATTATGGCAGCGCCAGCAGTGCGGGTAGGAGTGAACCAGCTTATCGGAGTGCAACAATGCTCCGTGTTTCCGCAATAGCTCAATGATGATGGGATTCGCTTTGAAAACATACTGGCCGTTGTACTCGGGCAGCCCATCGCGCAGGATGCCCTTCTCATCGACGTGGCTGGTGGCGTCGAGTCCGTACTTGACCCCGGTTGCAAAGTCCTCAGCACCGTGCGAAGGCGCGGTGTGGACCACGCCGGTGCCCGTATCCATGGTGACGTAGTCAGCCAGCACGCCGAGAATCTTGCGATCGAGAAATGGATGCTGAAAATTCAGCCGCTCCATTTTTCGCCCAGGAAAGTGCGCAAGTTCTCGCGGGTCTGCGAGATTGCATTTTTCCGCGACGTCCTCAGCCAGTTTCGACGCCACGATATAAACTTCATCGCCCGATTCCAGCGCAACATATTCTTCGTCCGGATGAAACGCCACGGCCATTGACGCAGGCAGCGTCCACGGAGTGGTAGTCCAGATAATCGTCGAAACTTTCTTTCCAGCCAGCGCCGCATCAATCTTTGCCGGGTCATCGGCGAGCGCGTACTTCACCCACACCGTCGAACTCGTGTGGTCCTCATATTCGACTTCGGCTTCAGCGAGCGCGGTCTCGTCGTGCATGCACCAGTAAACGGCGCGCAGCCCCTTGTAGACGAATCCATTCTCGTAAAACGAGAAGAAGGTCGAAAGCACCACCGACTCGTATTGCGGATTCATGGTCGCGTAAGGCCGGTCGAAGCGTCCGAAGACGCCGATTCGCTTAAACTGCTGCCGCTGCAGGTCGAGAAACTTTTGGGCGTACTTGCGGCACTCCGCCCGCACGTCCGTGGGGCGCATCTGCAGTTTCTTGCCGCCGAGTTCTTTATCGACCTTGATCTCAATCGGAAGGCCGTGGCAATCCCATCCCGGCACGTAAGGCGCATCGAATCCCGCCATCGTTTTCGACTTGACGATGAAATCTTTGAGGCACTTGTTCAGCGCCGTGCCCAGATGAATCGGCCCGCTAGTATAAGGCGGCCCATCATGCAAGATGTAGGTCGGCGAGCCTTTGCGGGCCTGCCGGATGCGTTCGTAGATTCCCGCCTCCTCCCAGCGAGCCAGTATTTTCGGCTCGTTCTGAGGCAGGTTCGCCTTCATCGGGAAGGCAGTCTTAGGCAAATTGATGGTGGCTTTCAGTTCGAGCGGCACCCGGTTGGCTTCTCCCAAATGATTGAATCCTTTCATTATAGGGAGCAGCACTCGGAACGTCCATGCGGTCGCGTCGTGCGGCAGGCCCAAGAGCAACAATCGTACCAGCCTCAGGCCCGATTCTGATATTAGTGACTAGGATTAGATTAGTCCTTTGGCGCAGGGAATTTGGAAATACACTGTCGTAAAGGCGGACGGAAGAGGTACAATTTTGTGTAGTGGGACGCACAACAGACCAGTCCGTGGGGGTCGGCCCGTTCGGATTCTGAAACAAGAGAATCTGAAACTAGGGAATAGCGACAGGCAACTCGTTGGAAAGGCTGCTCATCTGTGTTAGGAAGAGCGGTCAATCTGGGCGTCGCCAAAGCGCTGTGCTCACGGTCCTAGCGGGAAAGCTGAATCGGGGAACATGCCATCCGTAGAAGTTAATCCGAAAGAAGTGAAAGAAGTGAATGTGAACGCTGCCCAGGAGCCCGAACTTCATCTATTGTTGGCTCCCGACACGTTTGAGCCGCTGTGGAAATCTCTGCTCAGCGGCCTCGACGAATTCTTCTTCCCCAAGAAGCTTCCGCCGCTCAAGCTGGAATCGAAGCCCATCCCGGTCAAGGATATTTGGGGTTTCTACAACTACAAGAAGGACGGAGCTCTGGGTTCGACAGCCGCCCATATAGTCGTGCTGGGACTGATCATTGGAGGCACACTTTGGGCGCATCGCTGGATACCCAAGGTGGAAGCCAAGCCGCAGGCCACGGTCACGTTGGTCGATCCCGGAGATTTCATTCCGCTGAAGCCAGCGGCGACTCAGGCCGGCGGTGGCGGAGGTGGTGGTGATCGCGATGTGCTGCAGGCCTCCAAGGGCCGTTTGCCGAAGTTTTCGATGCAGCAGATCACGCCGCCCATGGTGGTCGTAAGAAATCCGAATCCTAAGCTTGCGGTTGAGCCGACCGTCATCGTTCCGCCGGAAGTAAAGCTGGCTTCGAATAACATGCCAAACTTGGGCCTTCCGACCTCAAGTGCAACGCTGCCCTCGAACGGCACCGGCTCAGGTGGAGGAATTGGCTCCGGTTCGGGCGGAGGAGTCGGATCAGGCGAAGGTCCCGGCGTCGGTCCCGGCAGAGGCGGAGGCATTGGCGGAGGCGTATTTCGTGTCGGTGGCGGAGTAAGCCCTCCCCGCCCGATTAACTCGCCGGAAGCGGAATTTTCGGAAGAAGCCCGCAAGGCAAAATATCAGGGCACATGCCTTGTCGGCATGATCGTCGGGGTCGATGGCGTCCCAAGAGAAGTACGCGTTCTCAGCTCGCTCGGTATGGGGCTGGACGAAAAAGCGATCGAAGTTGCGAAGAAATATCGCTTCGAGCCGGGTATGAAAGATGGACACCCGGTTGCCGTAGAGATCGCCGTCGAAGTCGATTTCCATTTGTACTGAGGAACAAGGAATGCGGTTTTTGAAACCGCCTAAGTTCTCGCCTAGTCCCGATCCTTGCGAAGCACCGCGTAGTGACCGCGCACTCGGACGCTAAATCCTAGCCTTCGGTAAAGCTCGACTGCATGCACGTTGTCCTCTCGCACGTGCAGAAATGATATCTCTCCGCGGCTGGCGATCCGTCGCATAAGCTCAATCATCAGCATTTTGGCGTAGCCCCGGCCTGTATGCTCCGGATGGGCACAGACTGCACTCACTTCCGTATATCCAGGGACTTTCAACCGCTCTCCCGCCATCGCCGCCAGCTTTCCGTCGCAACGAATACCCAGATATGTTCCAAGTTCATGAGTACGGCTGCCGAACGGGCCAGGCTTGGTCAGAGCTGCCAGCTCGACCATCTCCGGCGAATCCGCAGAGGTGAGTTCGGTGAACTCCAACTTTGGCGCAGCCTGTAACGCGATGCCGTTCTCCGCGACCATCTCCAACAAGGGCGCTCGCGCGACAAAACTAAAACCTCTGATAGGCTGGAAAGGCTCATCCAAGAACAGTCCAACGGTCTCTCCAGCACCCAGCAATTCGGAAAGAGATTCATAGCCCTCTGGCGTGGATTCGCGCAAACCGCCTAGGATCGTGACCTCAGGGATAAACCTGCGGGCTTCGTCGCACGACTCGGCGAACTTTGCCTGCCGTGTTGTCAGCGCCTTCCAGATGACATTGTCCAGTACGTGCATGGTTACTTCTATTTACCCGGCTGCTATTGGAGTGATCGTCCCGCTGCTCAGTCACAGTAAATTCGCAACGGGTATGCGCTATCCGAAGCTTGTGGCCAACGAAGCTGGTTGTAGGAATGGCTAGGAACCCAAAATTGAGATTTGCCGAAGACCCCGGCGTACTTATTCTTTTAGGTCCACATGCTGAACGTCATCAATGGGATGGCCTAAGAATCGCTCTCCCAGTCGCCGGAACTTCTCCACGGAATCGGTAGCGAAGAACTTGAGACGCGGCAACGCGCGCCGTTCATGAACGGCGGAAGCGCGAAGCGGCAACTTCTGCAGTTCGCTGGCGACTGCGCGAGCGGTCGATTCGGCGGAATCGACAATCTTCACCTGAGGCGGCACGATGCGATGTAGCAACGGTTTCAGCAAAGGGTAGTGGGTGCAACCGAGAAGCAGAACATCCGCTTCGCGGAACCCGTCGGCGAACGCTTCATCCAGGTAAATCCGCGCGACTTGCTCGGTGACCGGGTGGTCAATCCATCCCTCCTCCACTAGCGGAACCAGCAGCGGACAAGCCTTTTCCCGTGCCTCCAGGCCCTGCGCCTCGATCGCTCTGCGGTAAGCATGGCTGCTGACGGTGGCCTCGGTTCCAACCACCACGATTCGCTTGTTTGCACTAACCGCCGCAGCCGCAGCAGCGCCGGGTTCGATTACGCCGACGATCGGCACTCGCGTTGCCGCCGTGATGCGGTCCAGCGCGAGCGCGGTCGCCGTGTTGCACGCGATCACCAGCAATCCCGCCGAGTGTGCCTCAAGGAAATGAGCCGCCTCCACGGCATATCGAGCCACTGTTTCCACCGACTTCGAGCCATAGGGAAGCCGCGCCGTATCGCCAAAATAGACGTAATCGGCGTCGGGAATCAGTTCAAGTAAAGCTTTAAGAACGGTCAGGCCGCCAAAGCCCGAATCGAATACGCCGATGGTAGGACGCCGTGCTGTCATGTTTGTTTGAATCGAATCTTGATGATAGCAGCGCGGGCACCCTAGAACAGATATCCAGAGATAATCAGCGCTTGTTTCCAGCAAAGGCTAGTCATAAATGGGATGGGGTGATCCTGCTGCGGAATACTTGCTGTCGTGGAACCTACGAGATGGCCTTTACGCACCCTTGCGCGTAACCGAACCGGCAATTGAGGCTCCGGCAAATTCGGCATTGACCCCGCAGCACGGCCCCGGCGGAATCGGCGCACCATGCGGGCAGGTGCGCGGGTGCCCCAGGAAACTGCAGATCTTGTCGGTAGCCTCAGGCGAAAGAATGTGCTCGAACTTACAGGCCTGCTGCTCGATTTCCGATTCGCTGTCCATCGCCAGGCTATCGGTAAACAACCTCTCGGCCAGTCGGTGTCGGCGAATAATGTTGCTGGCTCGCTCGCGCCCGCGAGACGTGAATTCTACGATCAGCGTGCCGTCTCCAAGCGAAGCGTCCATCGGCTTCAGCGCATCGTGACACGGATTCACAAACGGCTTATGCCCATGCGCCATTGGCGGATGTGGCGCCGAAAACACCAATCCCATCTCAATCATTTTCTCGATCGCCATGCTCACCGGGAGCGCACCATGCACCTCCATGCGCTCGACTTCAGCAATCTCACCGTGCTCGCCCAATACCCAAAGTTCTTCGAGCACTTCGTCGTATTGTTCTTCGTCAGCCATGGCAAACACTTCCTGCGAAGCAATCTTGCCATGATGGAATTCGATGCGCCGGTCGGCGAGCCGTGCTACCACCGGGTCATGTGTGACCATCACAATCGTGCGCCCCTGCTGGTGAAACTCGCGCAGCAGCCGCAGCACGATTTCTTCATTCACAGCATCGAGATTTCCCGTGGGCTCGTCGGCCAGAATAATCTTCGGATCATTGATCAGAGCCCTTGCGATGCACACTCGCTGCTGCTCGCCCCCCGAAAGCTGAGACGGCAAATGATGCGCGCGTTCGCCCAGTCCAACCCGCGTCAGAGCTTCAATCGCTTCGCGCTGGTCGGTCATGCTGTGAAAATACTGTGCCAGCATCACGTTCTCCACCGCAGTCAGAAACGGAATCAGGTGAAACTGCTGAAAGACGAATCCAATTTTCTCGGCACGCACGCGATTCAACTCGGCCGAAGACATGCCGGCAACATTCTGTCCATCCAGCCATATCTCGCCCGCAGTGGGACGGTCTAGGCAGCCGATCAGATTGACCAGCGTCGATTTGCCCGACCCCGACGGGCCCATGATCGAAAGCCATTCGCCCTTGGCAACGTCCAAGGAAATATGGTCGAGCGCATGAATCGGGCGGTTTTCGCTCTTCTTGCCATCTTTCAAATCGTTTCCCGCAGCCTGGGCCTGGAAGAGTTTGCTTACGTCCTTGACCTGAATCATTTCACTCTCCCCTCAAAATGACCGCTGGCTGCAACCGTCGCAATAGCGAAATCGGAAGGATTGCCGAAAGCAACGTCACCACCATGCTACCAGCCAGAATAAGCGGCAGGATGCTGAAGCGCGGAACTACCGGCGCATGAAAATTAGCCCGCCCAATCCACGCCGCAATGCCGATACCCAAAATAAAGCCAATCACAGCCCCGGTCGCGCCCAGGCCCGCCGCCTCCGCGGCAAAGAATCCGTTCAGCAAACGATCCGAAGCACCCAGCGCCTTCATAATGGCGAAGTCGCGCCGCCGGTCGAAGACCCACCCCATCAGCGTGGAAAGCACGCACAGCGCTGCGGTCAAAATGATCAGTGCCGCGGCCGCCAGCAAAGTAGCGCGTGTCTTACCTAGGACACGTGCTTCGCCCTCCATAATTTGCCGCACCGGGCGAACGTCCGCTGCCGGGATTGCCTGCTCAAGTTGCTGCATGATTGCGCTAATCTCTTCCGGCGTACCGGTCGCGGCAACCTCAATGGTCGACGGCTGAACTCCCGTCCATGAAACAAAATCTGCGAGAGAAAGATAGACGCGGCTGTCTTCCGCCGCACCAGTCTGCACGGTTCCCGCGGAAGTAAGGTGAATCACGCGTCCCTGAAAACTCAAATCGAAGGACCGATTTTTCGGTGCGACCACCGAAGCCGCCCGCACGCCGACCAGCGCCTGCTGCGGCGCCGAAGGCCAGTTGCTTACCGACCACCAGCGATCCAGTTGCCGGACCCGGTCGAAATCCGTGCCTGCAACCACAATCGGCTGACCGTCGCCCGTACGCGCAACCACCAGCGCAAAGGGTGCGACCACCCCCCGGCCAGCGAGCACGGATTCCACCTGCGAGCGAGCATCCGCGGGAAGGGAAGCGCCGTCTTTTCCCACCAGAATAATGTTTGCTCCATAGTTCCGGAACTCGCGCCGCAGCTTGGCTTGCACATCGACATACAGATTCAGCATTGCGGTTGCGACGGCCGCAGCTACGACCATGGCAAACAGTGCAGCGGCCGCGCGCCCGCGGCGAAGCACCGCGGCGCGTACCAGCATCCGTACAAACATCGACGTATGCGGCGACTTCGCGCGGCCAGCGGCCACTTCCTGCGCGGATTGAGAAACGCCCGTGCTCACAGTTCCCCTCGCAGCGCAAACACTGGGTCAAGCCCCACCGCTTTGCTGATCGCTGCTGCACTTCCCGCAAACGTAACGATCACGGCGATTGCCAGAATGACCGGCAAGAGCACAGGCGGGATTGCAATCTCTGAATTGAAAATCGACCGGCCAATCTGGTACGCCAGCAAACTTCCGGCACCGAACCCCACCAGACCGCCAATGAGCGCAAGAAGCGTCGCTTCGGCAAAAAATACAGACGCGACCGCGAGTCGCCCCGCTCCCAGAGCCTTCATCAGCCCAACCTCGGCCCGCCGCTCGAAGATGGCTGTAGCCATCGCTGCCGAAACCGCCAAGGCAGAGGCAAACAGCGCGGCTAGGGTTACGAGAAAAATCAAGCCTTCAATGCGGGTCAGCACCGCACCTTCGCTCTGCGCGACCTGGCGAATCTGCTCCGCGTGCGAGTGCGGAATTGCCTCCTGCAACTGAAACGCAATCGACTGCGGATACGGCGAACAATACCACCGGTCATACACCGGGCCAGACATGCTCTTGGGGTCGCGGCGGGCGAGAGCGTCTTCGGGTTTGGTGAGCGCGCTTACGTAGACTCGGCGCACCGCGCCTGGCTTGCCGAGAATCTCTTGCGCAACCGAAAGCGGCCCCACAATCTGATCGTCTTCGCTACTTCCGCTGGAAAGAATTCCACTCACGTGCAGCTCACGGCCTGAGACCATTATTTGGTCTCCCGTCTTCACCGAAAGACGCGCCGCCAGCCGCTCTCCCAGCAAGACGTCACGAGAACTGTCGTCGGGCCATGCGCCCGAAACCACCTTCCACCACGGGTGCGTTGATCGCACGCCGGTGTTGAACTCTTCTTTGCCAAAAGCTACGCGCTTGGCGAAGTAAGTGCCGAGCAACGTCGCGTTCTCGCTCTTGCCGTCGCGTTGCAACTCGACACTTACCGGCAACATTGGGGCAAACCCCGTGATGTTGTTGTGCCAGAAAATGCCCTTGATTTTCGGCAGGTCTGCTTCATTCAGAAAAGCGCCGTCCGTAGGCGGCTTCAGATTGACGCCGCCAATCTCCACATCCAGCGTATCTTCTTGCGGGGTTACCAGCAGGTTTGCACCGATGGTGCGCAGCTCGCGATTAATTTTGTCGCCAATATCGGTGGCCACCGCGATCATCGCCGTAGCCACAGTCACGCCCAGGGTGATGGCCGCGCCAGCCAGCAGTTTGCGCCGCTTCTGGCGCCGGAAGGATTCGTAGACGAGCCGGGCAAACATCCGCTATTGTTTTTCGAACATGCGGCCGCCGGCCGCGATGTCCGCCTCCTGAATGATCACGGAGTCGGCCGTCTGCGTTGCCTTAAGCGGAACCGGATTGCAGCCCCCGGCCGTGCCCACCGACTGCGGATTGATTGGCGCCGCGCAGTTCTTGCAAACCACTCCATTGCCGGACTTGTAGAAGCCCACCGCGCCGCAAATTTCGCAGGCGTCGAAGACCGTGGCGATTTTGCCATCTGGCTTTTGATACAGCCAGAAGCGAATCGATGTTCCATTCTCCTGTGCCTGGAAGCGGTGCAGGTCGCCGTCAGAAATCTGCGCTAGCGGAATCGCAGCCTGGCCGTGCACGAAGGTGACTTCGGTCGCGGGCGATAAAGCGCTCTGGCTCTTCGCGTAGACAAACTCCGCGGTCAGCATGGCAATAAAGATGAACGAAAAAACGTAAACCGACGCCATCCAAAGCCGCTCGCGGCGCGCCGACCATGCCGCCTTCCGCCGCTCCGCCGGAGAAGCCAACTCCGTCACAGGCTCACGCCGCTTGGCGTCAAACAACACCATCAAAGCCGCCAATGCGAAAATCGTGACAAAGAAGAAAAGGTCGTTGCGCACGATCGGACCGATCAGCGCCATCTCGCGCTTCGAAGAGGCAATCACGCCACTCTCCGAAAGCTCGTGCAGGCCGGCAATCACCAGTTGCGCCGCCACCAGGAAAAGGATCGCAGTGGTCACCCGGAAAAATTTCTGCAAATTAATCCGGAACGTCCCCTTGACGAACATCACGCCGAAAGCAATGGCTGCCAGCACGCCCAGCAGCGTTCCCAGAAAGCTCATCAATTCGGTGGAGTTCAGCGAGACCGCCGAAAGCATCAGCACGGTCTCGGCGCCCTCGCGCAGCACCATCAGAAATACAAAAAAGAACAGCCCGATCCGCGCATCGTTTCCCGCACCCTCGCCCGCGAGCGACCCAAGCTTGCCTTCAATTTCGCCCTTCAGCTTGCGCCCAGTCTTCATCATGAAAATCACCATGGTGATGACGAAGAAGGCGGCGGCCAGCATGATCCAGCCCTCGAATACGTCTTCATTCCAGTTCAGCCGCGAAATCACAATTGCCACGCCGATGCTGCCCAGAAAGGCCGCACCCAGCGCCGCATACACCGCCTTACGCAGGTCGTGGCGTCCAATCTTGGCGAGATAGGCGAGCGTGATCCCAACGATCAGGGCCGCCTCGACCCCCTCCCGCAGCGTGATGATGAAGGCTTGTAGCATTTACGAGTTACCCATAGTAATAGAAAATTATGATATTGAAAATGAATTTCAATTTCAATATCAAGGATATGCCGGAGGCGGCGGGGCCGTCAATCCGCTGTGTCACAAACGTGCGTGACCGGCATCACACGGGGAAATAGGGGATTAAACGGGGCTGGCGGCGTTCGCCGCAGAGACGGGAGAATTACATTTCCACGCGGTAGGGGAGCACTCACTTTCAAACTTGGGTGCTCCATGTTTGCCTTCTTTTGGTAAACGTGGGACCTCGCTCGAAGAACAAATCTGTGTATAGGTTCAAGAGTTGTGGCGTGGTCGGACCCCAGGGTTTTGACTTTTCACTCGTTAGGAAACGACAACAGATGTGCGCCACCCGCCGCCTGGGGAAACGTGTGGCCAAGCTCAGTTCCGCACGCATGAATGAAATGTGTGCGGAACTGAGCTTCTCTCTGGGTTGCGATGGAAACTAGTAGCGCCCGGATCAGTCGCGTTGGTTGTCTGGGCCGAGACGCTCGCAGAATCCTCTCGTGTAACCTGTGGTGCACGGACTACTGGTGCAGTTAGCATTCCACGTTGCGCCCGCACTGCCACCCGCAACAGCATCGAGAGTACGTGTGTCCAAGTCCCGAAGCGTTATTTTCTTGAGGGTCAGTTTGTTTAGCTTCTTCATTTTTGTCCTCCTCCTAACCATTGCCCTGTACATAGGCCAGTCGAGCAAAAAGAGATACATCGGACGCCAAGGAAGCTAGCACCTTGTCACTAACCTGTCAAACTTTCTCACTAAGACCGGTCAACTCTCTGTACTGCGTCTCTACCAGAGCGCGAAGCAGCTTGCCAAAGTCTCTACCCGGCACTATCTCAAAGTAAAACAACGTTAAGACATCTGCTACTTACCGAGTAGATTAGCGCGCTTGAACTTTTGTGAGAGGAAGCTCGCGGTCCTCTTCTGTTACCACCCTGCGCACGCGGGCCGCCTCCCGGAGATTTGCTCTGTAGGGCCGAGGGCGAAAACGTCCATGACAGGCACTCGTCGTCCGAGGAGGGAGCTGTTTAATCAGTCGCAAGTACTTCATCGCTCAAACGAAAAGTTGTGTGTTCGTAGGGCGACGCGACGATGTTGTTGGGCCTATAAACGTTTAGACAAGTCGAGGATTTGCTGAGTCAGAGAACGCGACACGCCGCTCTGCACCCCTTGGGATCAGAGTTCCCTTTGTCACATAGTGTCGCGACGGAATAATAGTCTTCTAGTCTTCTGCGGACAATGCAAGTCAGTGATCGGGAAGGATTCTAGTCCCTTAGCGGTAGGAGGACAGAGTGATGCGGAGGCGGCTAGCGACCTCGCGACTACCTGCAAACGCAGGAATGAACTTCCATTTCCTGGCCGCGTAGACGAGATCGTTATCGGAAACCCCCACGGGTTTCACGGACCACACCTTTCCCGCTGCATCAATCACCAATTCGATCATCTGCTCCGACTGCGCTAACGGCTCTTGAATGCCAAGGGGAGGCGGACGCCGAAGCAGAATAGGCTGGGGGCGTATGTCAACGTAAGGAAAATGCCCCATATTACCTTCGGGGGGTTCCGTTATCGCGTCAAAGATAGAGGCGTGTTTCTTAAGATGGAACCGGGGGCCTCCAGCAGAAACACCGTCGATTTGGGAGCGGATGCCACGGGCTCGCGCATTCGAGATGGCGACGCGGATTCGGTCCAAATCCCCCGGAGGCCACATATCGGCAAGGGCGCGCCATCCTTCCTGCTCACGACCGCTGTTAAGGTAAGACCACACAATTTCCAGCGCCTTAATCTTTACGGTTCGTAAGCGCCGCATCCGATCCAGGGTTAAAAGGGTTAAAGAAGAAGTAACCGCTAACTTACCATCGCTGGCGCGAAAGTCATTTAGATCTTGCGCACTAAGATCAGCTCGCGCTTTGGCGATTTCCTCGTCAAACTGGGATTGGAATTCGGCACTTACATCCATGAGTTTGTTATGTTCGAATCGAAGCACCATGGTTGGCGCAAAGTCGAATTCGCCTGGACTGAGACCCTCGAAACCGCTTATTGCTACAACATCACCGGTCCATATTTCAATCTTGCCATTCAAATCTGTATCCGCGGCACTAAAGAAATCTCCTCCTGTTATTGTGCGTAGCAATCTTGGTGGCTTTTGCAGAGAGTAAATGTGATATGTCATATCCCAGTCGGAAGCGGATTTCTTTACTTGGAACGCAACGACTGGCGTGCCAAGACCCAAATCCACGCCCAGCACGTCAATGTCAACTTGTGAGGCTTCCCCTACCACGGGCCGGTCTCGCCCGTTCCAAGCAAGCGACCCACCGCAAGATCGCTTCGCCAATCCGCCACTCCTTGTGGCACCCACAGTCACGCTCACTCCCGTCACAAACTTTGTCTCGAATTTGCCATATCCATCGTCACAAACCACGTCCCGTGTTTGTCCTAAGCAGACATTGAAAACGACGCAAGTGAATCCGAACAAGAAGAGGATATTAACCCACAGAATATGGGGGGGACGCGTTCCGGAGGCCTGCGGAAGTGACATTCTTGTTCTGCTGATTTGAAGACGACTCAATTATATTCCGCACACAGCCCTTCGTGATTTTTCTCTGCCCGATCTAATTCAACAATCGACTCATCCGGAAACCAGCGTGCAGTGATCAACCGCAAGCGGGACGCACCGGTGCTTCAAACACCGATGCGCCCCTAACCAAAGTCGCCTGAGAAAGAGGCAACATGGCTCCTACAAAAGGTAGCGGTTTCGCTTTCCTTCTTCAATCCGCCCACCCCAGTTTTATCAATGCGAGTTCCATTTCTGGAACTTCAGCCTCCTCTGATGGCGATCACTCAACAGGAGACTAAAAATGCAAAAAGCACATTTATTTGAAGCGTTATTGATGGTGAATCAGGGAATCGACAATGCCGTCCAGGGACTGCAACGGCTCAAGAAAAAATCGGATCTGCTGCAGGAACCCTTTGCCGAGACGGTTGCACGTCTGGAATCGGACCGCGCCCAGGTGAACGTACGTTTCTTCGCCGTCATGGAGGCGCGCCAGCAGCGCGAAACGGAGCAGCTGATACGTAGTTAGACTCGGCGGCTCTCAGGACGGCTGGCCCACTCAAGCTTGAGTGGGCCGCCCGCCCACTCAAGCCCTCCTGGTCGAGTAATCATGCATGACCTCTGTTCCGAAATGAACCTCTGTTGGGATTTCGTAACAAACCGCCCGCGCACCGGAAAACGGCCTCATCATCCACGCCCGAAACTCTTCTTGCCGCCATCTTGCACTTTCAATAACTTAGCCAATTCTTTAGTGCCTTAATTTCGGCACGTGCCGACGTGTCAGCACTTAATCCAGCTTTCGTAACGCCCCAAGAAAGTTTCGGCCGGATATGTGCGCTATGGTAGAAAGCCTCCGCACGAACGCCACTCATCATTCCACTTCTATTCACCACACCCACCGCAAGCTGAAGTTCCCCGGGGCAAGTCGCTAGGCTCAAATTCACGCAGGAGAAAATTCTCATGCCTACTCCGTCCGTTCACTCGGATTCGCGCCTGTCTTTTGCACCTGGCGGGCTCGATTCTTAAAATCAACTCTCTGGAAGGCCTCCATCCTTGTGGCTGTGGCTCTGTCTAGTGCCTATGCCATGGCGGCGCCTTTCGGCTACGTGACCAACGCCAGCAACACCGTGTCCATTCCTCACAGTAACTAACAGGAAATAAGGAGCAATATGAAGTTGAGACGATTCACAACTATACTCGTAGCAGTATTGGCATTCACCGTGGCGTCGAACCTGGCTTTCGCCCAGGCACAGAAAGTCCAGATCTGCCACAAAACCGGCAACGGAAGTTTTCACCTGATCTCGATCGATGTGAACGCCCAGCCGGCCCACATCAGCCACGGCGACGGACTGCCGGGGAACCCGATCCCGAACGATCCCGGTTTTATCTTCGGTCCCAACTGCACGCCCACTGTTGCCCCGCCTCCCGAACTGCCCCTTGGCTGTTACACGCTGGTGAACAGCCCTCCAGGTATTGCTAGCGTTGATGTCCAGTACATGGGGCCGATCGACACTGCGGGAAACACAACCGACTTCTTTGGCAGCACCAACGGCACTTGCTCCGGTACGGGGATTTTCGATCCGTCCGATGCTGTCATTGCGGCTGGCAACGCGACCGATGCCCTAACGAAATGCACTACGCTTGTAGGTTCGGGGGCGTCCGTCATAGATCTCGGCGGTCCCACCGGGTTTCTTCCCAGCGAGCCCGGGTTCTGGTTCTGCATTGCGCCGCCCTCAGTATAGAAAGTAACAGGGGGGCTGGCTGTGATCTCTCAAGAGGTTGTACCGTTGGCGGGAGAGCAGCTGATGGACGGCTTGCCCACTCAAGCCAAAAC
>JBAPOI010000222.1:0-1598 GCA_049279555.1 Candidatus Sulfotelmatobacter sp. | reverse complement strand
GCCACCGAGTGAATCTTCGTTGTCTCAAGTGCTTCGTCAAAAGTCAGAGGCGCGAGAATCGAGGGCAGCCGCTTGGCCAGCATCGTCTTGCCCGATCCCGGCGGTCCGATCATCAGAATGTTGTGGCTGCCCGCCGCCGCAACTTCCAGGGCGCGTTTGGCCGTCTGCTGGCCGCGCACATCGCAAAAGTCCACGCTGAAGTGCTGCAGTTCGCCGAGCAACTGCTGCGTGTTCACGCGGAAAGGCTCGCGCTGGATGATGCCGACAACAGAAGTGTTGAGAAGTTCGATGACATCCAGCAAGGTTGAGACGGGGTAAACATTCACCCCTTCCACCACTGCGGCTTCTGCAGCATTGGCGGCTGGAAGAATCAAGTTGGGAATGTTTTTTTCGCGCGCCAGGATGGCTACCGGCAACATGCCGGGGATGGGGCGCAGGCTTCCGTCGAGACCAAGCTCGCCCACCAGAAGGAACTGGCTTAGATCATCCACGCGCAGCGCACCATATGCACCCAGGAGTCCAATGGCGATGGGCAGGTCAAAGCCTGAACCTTCTTTCTTCAGGTCCGCGGGCGCCAGGTTGATGGTGATGAAGGTGGGCGGAATCGAGTAGCCGGAGTTCTTGATTGCGGCGCGTACCCGGTCGCGGCTTTCGCGCACTGCGGCGTCGGGCAGCCCCACGGTGTGGAAGACTTCCTTCTCAGCCACGGCGCCGCTGTAATCCACCTCGACGTCGATGAGGTTGGCGTCGATTCCGTAGACTGCGGCGCTGAGAACTTTAAAGAGCATGGCCCAAAGGTGCAGCGAGTGTATCAGAAGACAGTTGCCAGTGGTCTGTGACCGATGAACAGGGAATAGTAGACAGTGGGCAGCGACTGGGAGCCTATTCCCTGTACTTTCCTTCACGCTACAATTCGATCTGTGACCACGAGCCTCTTCGACCTTTACAAGATCGGTGTTGGCCCATCGAGTTCGCATACGATGGGGCCCATGCGCGCAGCTTGTCGCTTTGCGCGAGAACTCGCGACGCGCTGCGGACTCGAACGCGTGGTGCGCGTGCAGGTGGAGCTCTATGGCTCGCTCGCGCTAACAGGTCTGGGCCACGCCACCGATCGGGCAGTGTTGCTGGGGTTGGCGGGCAATGAGCCGGCGACGATCGATCCGGCAGCCATTGATTCGACAGTTCGGGAAATCCGCATGGCGCGGCGTATCGACTTGACCGGCGTTCGCTCCATCCATTTCGACGAAGTCAGCGACCTGCTGTTCCATCGCGATCTAATGTATCCGCCCGGCGCGAGCACCCAGCATCCCAACGGTCTTCGCCTTACTGCCTTCAATGCGGAGGGTGCAGTCGCTGACCAACGCACGTTCTTTTCGATCGGCGGCGGATTTATCACGGAAGACGTGGCGCCGGGCGCCGACGGGACGCAAACTGCCCTCGACCAGCGCCAGTCCGATGTCCCGTTTCCCTTTCACAGCGCTGCGGAACTGTTAACCACGGCCCAAGCCAACGAACTCTCAATAAGCCAGCTCATGCTTGAGAATGAGTGCGCTCTGGTTTCGAGAAACCGGGAACAGTCTCCGGTTGAGCAGGTGCGC
>JBAPOI010000221.1:0-2105 GCA_049279555.1 Candidatus Sulfotelmatobacter sp. | reverse complement strand
GGGCACGGCTTTAGCCGTGCCAATAAAGAACGTGACGTGAGTGCCTTTAGGCGCTGAGGGGAAGCAGTGATGACGATTGACGAGCGCCTGGAAGCTTTGACGCGCAATCTAGAGCTGTTGTCGCTAGAAACCGAAAAACATGATCGCCAGCTTGACCGGGCGGCAAAGCTAGTCACCGAGGTTGCTCAAGGCACAGTCAGGCTGCTCCAGGTCGCGGAGATACACGAGGGTTTTTAGTGACTTTGAAACCTTGAAACTTTGAAACATGGTCTTACTCCAGCACAAGCTGAGCGTCAAACTATCCCAACGCCAGATCCTCACCCCGGGTCTGGTGCAGATGGTCTCTGTCCTCGCGCTCAACAAGCTTGAGCTCAAGGATATGATCAATGCCGAGATGGTCGAGAACCCGGTTCTCGAAGAGCTCGAAGAATCCGTTCCGCTCATCGACGAAGTAGGCCGCAAAGACGAAGACCGCGACCGCGCCACCGCCAAGACTTCCACCGAAGAAGCTCCGATTACCGCTGAAAAAAAGGACCCCTTTGAAGAGATCGATTTCGGATCGTTCTTCCAGGATTATCTCGACCCCGGCTACCGCACCCGCGGCGAGATGGAAGAGATCGAGCGCCCGTCGTTTGAAAATTTTCTTTCGAAGCCGACCAATCTCACCGATCACCTGGCCTGGCAACTAGGCGCTTTGAGCCTGCGACCCGAAGTTCGCGAGGCCGCCGAGCAGATCATCGGCAACTTGAACGAAGACGGCTACCTGATCGCCAGCGACGAAGAGATGCTGGGCGTAGCCCCACCTGCGCCACCCGAGGCCGACGCCGCTGCGGCCAGAGATATTGTCACTGAGGCGCAGGCTCTAGGATTGGCTTCCGATGAGCTTGCCGACGGTGCCGCTCCCAACGAAGTCTTGGACGAAACGAGTGCGGATGCGCCACTCTCTGATGAAGCGATGCCAGCAGAAGCCAGTTTCCATGTATCGGCAGACACAAGTGAGTTTTCCAAACCGATCGGATCTGCCGCCTTCGAACTGCCGGGGGCTTCGATCGCTCGTACCATCGACGAAAGTTCTTTTGCGGCACTCGCTTCGACCGTCGCGCCACTCGAATCATCTTCCGCGATTGCCTCCAACAATGGAAATGGCGCGGCCGCCATTGCTCCTACGCCCGAGCCGGGATCGGTGCGCCAGCGTCCCGTCTACAAATCGAACTTTAACGCTGCGGATCTTCAGGAAGCTCTTGAAGTGATTCGCCAGCTCGATCCTCCTGGCGTGGGCTGCCGCAGTCTGCGGGAATGCCTTCTCCGCCAGTTGCAATATCACCAGCAGCAACTCGCGCTCCATAAAAATGGAGATCATAAGAACGCAGACAAGATCACAGAAAAGCTCGGCGAGAAAAATGGCAACGGGACCGCAACCGCGCAGCTACTGCAGGATGCTATCGCCATTGTCGATCAGCATCTGCGCGCCTTGCAGAGCAAGCAACATCGCGAGATTGCCAAGGCCATCTCTCGCCCGGCCGATGCCGTTCAGCAGGCGGTCGATTACATTCGCACGCTCGATCCCCGGCCCGGGCTGCAGTACAACAAGGGCACGGCGCGCCTGATCGAGCCCGATGTCGCCTTCATCAAGCACGGTGACGAGTGGCTCGTCCTGATGAATGACGACGACCTCCCGCAGCTTCGTCTCAACCCCGCCTACAAGAAGCTGCTGACCCGTGACACCAACGACAAAAATACCCGCGACTACGTGAAAGAGCGTTACAAGAGTGCGATCCAGCTGATCAAGAACATCGAACAGCGCAAGCAGACCATCACCAAAGTGTGCTACTCCATCGTCGCGCGGCAGTATGATTTTCTCGAGAAGGGCATCGACCATTTGAAACCGATGATGATCAAGGAGGTCGCGGAAGAAATTGGCGTACATCCTTCTACGGTGAGCCGCGCGGTCGCCAGCAAATACGCCCACACACCGCAAGGCGTCTTCGAGTTGCGCTATTTCTTCAGCGAGAGCGTGCAGGGGCCCGAAGGCGGCAACACTTCGCTACTGATCCTGAAACGTCGAGTCAAGAAACTGATTGAAGAAGAAGATCCTAGCCGTCCAC
>JBAPOI010000220.1:0-2990 GCA_049279555.1 Candidatus Sulfotelmatobacter sp. | reverse complement strand
GTTCAAGAACGGGCAATTCCGACGCCTCCCCGAACCGGATCATCAGCCGCTTGGTATGGTGATTGGGTTGATCGAAGACATCGACGGGAATATCTGGGCAGAGTGTAGAGGCAAACCCCAAAAGCTTGTTCGCATCCGCGATTTCCAGGTGCGTGAAGTGTTTCCTGCGCCACAGGTTCCACTTGCATGGATGCTGGCTGCGGATCCAAATGGGGGAATTTGGATAGCGACTCGAAAAGGAGACCTTGTACAGTTCCGCCAGGGCGTTCAGCGAAAATTCCCGCTGAATCCGAATGCTAAAAATCCGGCGCCCCATGTGATCCGGGCACAACCGGATAGCTCTGTCCTTGCTGCCTTCGACGACGGGCTGGTGGGATTCCGCGAAGGGAAGGTGCAGAGGATGACGACGAAAAACGGGCTGCCCTGCGACTTCGTCATCTCCTTTATTCAGGATAAAGAGAAACGGTGGTGGTTGTACACGCGTTGCGGCATCGTCGAATTCTCGGATTCTGAGCTCCAGCGATGGTGGACCAACCCTGACGCGATTGTTCGGAACCACGTCTTTGATACGTTCGACGGAGCTCAGCCCAACATCCCTGCTTTTAACTCGGCGGCTTGCTCCCCCGATGGGCGCGTGTGGTTTACCAGTGGAGTTGTGGTGCAGATGGTAGATCCAGTCAGGCTCTCGCAAAAAGCTCTCCCGGCCCAGACATACATCGAAGCGCTCGTCGCTGACCGAAAAAAGTTCGAGGCAACGCCCAACCTCAATGTTCCGCCGAATCCGCGGGACTTGCAAATTGATTACACCTCACCCACTTTTTCGATTCCGCAGAAGGTAAACTTTCGCTACCGGCTTGACAATTACGACCGTGATTGGCACGAGGCCGGAACACGTCGGCAGGCTTTCTACACGGATTTGCCTCCCGGCAGGTATTCGTTTCGCGTTATCGCATCCAATAGTGACGGCGTCTGGAGCGAACGCGGCCCCAAGCTGGATTTCTCGGTCGCCCCCGCGTATTACCAGACAAACTGGTTTCGCATCTTGTGTGCAGCCGGTTTTCTGGGACTCCTGTGGACGGCTTACCAGTGGCGTGTGCGGCAATTGCATCAGCAGTTCGAACTGACGCTGGATGCGCGCGTTGGCGAGCGCACACGGATTGCAAGGGACCTTCACGACACTCTGCTTCAAAGCGCGCACGGTGTGTTGCTCCGGTTCCAAACCGTTTCTCAGTTACTGCCGGATCGCCCGGTCGAAGCGAAAGAGAAGCTGGACAATGCGATCGACCAGACCGCGGACTTCATCACTGAGGCCCGTGATGAAGTGCAAGGATTGCGGGAGTCCACAATCCAAGGCAATGATCTTGCGCTAGCCATAAGCACTCTGGGGCAAGAACTCGGAACTGACTCAGCCAATCAGCGACCTGTGTTTCGTGTCGCCGTTGAGGGCGAGGCTCGAAATCTGCAGCCCATCCCCCGAGATGAGATCTACAAAATTGCTGCCGAGGCGCTTCGGAACGCGTTCCGCCACTCTCGGGCACGGCAGATCGAGGTTGAAATCCGTTACGATACTGAGCAATTCCGGCTGCGGGTAAGGGATGATGGAAAAGGTGTTGATCCAGCAGCCTTCTCCAGCCGAGGTAGTGAGGGACACTACGGCTTGCCCGGAATGCGGGAACGCGCCACTGTTATTGGGGGTAAGCTAGTGGTGTGGAGCGAAGTCGATGAAGGTACCGAAGTAGAACTGCGCGTTCCTGCCAGCACCGCCTACGCGACGGCAGGGAGAAGTTCGTGGTTTTCACGCAAGGCGAGCACACGAAGCGGGAGCTCATGAACACCAGCTCGCAAATTCGAATTCTGGCGGTTGACGACCATCCAATCGTGCGCCAGGGGATCGCCGGTTTGATTGGCATCCAGACCGATATGGTTTTGGTAGGCGAGGCATCCAACGGACGCGATGCCATTCAGCAATTTCGAACGCACCATCCCGACATCACGCTCATGGACTTGCAGATGCCGGAGATGAACGGTATCGATGCGCTCATTGCGATTCGCAACGAATTTCCCGACGCAAAAGTGATTGTGCTGACGACCTACGTAGGCGATACGCAAATTCTGCGCGCTCTCAAGGCCGGTGCGCACGCATACTTGCTCAAGAATACATTGCACAAGGAACTACTCGACACAATCCGAGCAGTCCGTGCGGGGAGGAAGACCCTGTCGCCCGAAGCGTCGTTCCAAGTCGCCGAGCATGCGACGGATGACCCACTGACGCCCGCAGAGATCCTTGTCTTGAGAATGATTGCCGCTGGAAATGCAAACAAGCAGATTGCGGATCAGCTCTCAATCACGGAGGAAACCGTTAAAAGTCGAGTTAAGAACATTCTTTCTAAACTAGGCGCCAACGATCGAACGCACGCCGCGATGATTGGCCTGAAGAGGGGAATCATCGAGCAGTAGTTGCCACCCCCTTGCCTGCCCGCCTCAGAAAATTCAGAACTCTAAAGAGGGACGATTAAACCTCCTTTTGGGGTTTCGATCGGCCCGCGAAACGGATGACTCTATTATGTACGGGAAGGTGCGTAATTGCGACGGCTGTATTCCACATTTGCTGGCGGTTGGCCCGGCGCAGGGTTGCTCCTCATGCGCGCGGTCGTTGGCTCGGTGCTGATCGTGCGCGCGGGTTTGAGACTGTGGAGCGATCTACCGCCGATGAATGTGACAATTCCTGCTGTGTTTTTGATCGGAGCGGGACTACTGCTAATCGCAGGTTTATGGACTCCCATCGTGGGAACTTCCATAGCATTGATTGAGATCTGGAAGATAATTACCGTACCCGGCGACAAATGGGTGTGGCTGCTGTTAGGAACAGCCGCTGCCGCTCTGGCAATGTTGGGACCGGGTTTCTGGTCCGTCGATGCTCGCCTGTTCGGGTGGAAGCGCATCGAAGCTCCGCCCCGCAAAACAAACTCTGACTCTCGCTAAGACTTCCC
>JBAPOI010000219.1:0-8752 GCA_049279555.1 Candidatus Sulfotelmatobacter sp. | reverse complement strand
GGAGAGCATGCTGGGGCCGTCGTTTTCTCCGAGCATAACGAGGACGCCGGGGCCAACCAGCAACCAAAGGAGGCGGGCTTTCGAGGACAGCCCGCGGCGAGCTCTGGCGTCGGAGACACGGACGCGGTCGTGGGCGCGGTCGATGTCTTCGTGCGTAATGGTTATGGCTTGGTCTTCGATTTGGGTGGGTGAGGACTTCATCGGTCGAGGTTAGCGTAAGTATACACGAATGGATAAACCATGGTTAAGTATAGATTCCCGGTTGCGATTAAAGCGCTGAATGCGCAATGCTGTGGGGAGGTAGGGATCCTTCGACTGCGATTTTGCTTCGCTTCGCGAAACAAAATCTTCGCTCAGGATGACAAACTTCTGGACTGATATCGAATGGGGCGGTGGTCGGAGGGGGAGATCCAGACGCGTTCGGCGGCGGCGCGACCTAAGGAGACGTTTCCGGCGGTGGTGGAAAGAGCGAGGGTTTGATCGTAGTTGCGTTCGAGGAGACGCAACCTCGCACCGGGGCGAATGCCGCGGGCTTCGAGAAACTCGAGCAGGCGTCGGTCGCGCTCGTAGATGCCGCTGACGGAATAGGCCGAGCCGGGGGTGGCATCGGCGAGAAGAAGCAGGCCGCGATGGCGACGGCTGGAGGGACTCTCCATTTCGCTCAGGTTGCCGTGAGGACAGATTCCAGCTTTGCCGAGTTTGGCCAGCAGTTTGGCTTCGAAATCAGGAGAGACAGCGTGTTCGAGGCGCTCGGCTTCGTCGTGAACCTTCCACCACTCCATGCCGAAAAGTTCGGCGAGCATGCGTTCGATGAGATGGTGGCGCAGGGTGAGCTTGCGGGCGATTTTGCGACCGGCGGCGGTGAGGCGCAGATGTCCGTCGGATTGGACGCGGACGAGGCCGTCTTTTTTTAGACGGCGCACCGCCATGGTGACAGCGGGGGCTGAAACATTCAACCATTCGGCGAGCCGCGCGGAGATGACGGACTCACCCTCGCTTTCGGCTTCGAGAATGGCTTTGAGATAGTCTTCTTTCGAGACTGTAATCATTGGAGAGGATTATACGACTTGGGTTAATCGCGGTTAACCGTGGAGGAGAAATTGTTAGCAGGGGTGGGCAGAAGCATTGAGGTGGCGTAGGGATTCTTCGACTCGCGTTCGCATGTGCTCACGCTTCGCTCAGAATGACAGGGCTTTTTGAGAGACGCGTGTTTGACAGCATTTGCTTGTCTCCCCTAACCTTGACTTTCTCTTATGAAAGTTCTGGTTCTAGGCAGTGGCGGACGCGAGCACGCACTGGTGTGGAAGCTGCGGCAGTCTTCACGTGTTGCAAAGCTTTATTGTGCGCCGGGCAACGGGGGAATCGCCGATGATGCGGAATGCCTAGCGGTTGATTTGAAGAGCCTGGATTCGATGGTGGCTTTGGGCGAACGATTGCGGCCTGACCTCACGGTGGTGGGGCCTGAATTACCGCTGACGTTGGGCGTAGTGGATGAATTCACACGGCGCGGGTGGCCGGTGTTCGGTCCAACCAAAGCTGCGGCGCAACTGGAATGGAGCAAGAGTTTTGCAAAAGAGTTCCTGCAGAGGCATCGGATTCCTACGGCGCCCTATGCGGTTTGCGAGTCGGTGGACGAAGTGCGCGACGCGTTAACGCACTTTCATGCGCCCGTGGTAGTGAAGGCTGACGGATTGGCGGCCGGAAAGGGCGTAGTGATTGCGGCGAGCAAAGAAGAGGCTGCCAGCGCCGCGGCTGAAATGCTCAGCGGACGGATGGTGGGCAAGGCAGGCGCGCGCGTCGTGCTGGAAGAATGTTTGAAGGGAGATGAACTGTCGTTCCTTGTGCTGAGCGACGGCGAACGGGTTGCACCGCTGGTGGCGGCGCAGGACCACAAGCGAGTGGGCGATGGCGATACCGGGCCGAATACCGGAGGCATGGGAGCGTATTCGACTGCGGAGATCGTTGACGACACGATGCGCGACTGGCTGGTGCATCACATTGCGAAGCCTGTGATTGCGGGGATGAAGGCGGAGGGAGCGGAATATAAAGGAGTGCTTTATTGCGGGCTGATGATGACGGCACGAGGGCCGATGGTGCTGGAATTCAATTGCAGGTTTGGCGATCCGGAGACGCAGCCTATTCTGATGCGGCTGGAAAGCGATCTGGTGGAGGCGCTGGAAGCCTCGATTGAAGGGCGGGTGAGTGAAGGGGACTTCAAGTGGTCGCATGACGCGTCGGTGTGCGTGGTGATGGCTTCGGGAGGATATCCGGGGACGTTTGAGGTGGGGAAGAAAATCAGTGGATTAGATGAGGTTGGGGCAATTGATGGAGTGAAGTTGTTTCACGCCGGGACTGTGAAGAGGGGTGGGGACTTTTATACGGCTGGCGGGAGAGTGTTGGGTGTTTCGGCGCGGGCTGATTCGTTGGAGCGTGCGGTGGGGCGGGCTTATGAGGCTTGCGGGAAGATTCGGTTTGATGGGGCGCATTACCGGAAAGATATTGCGGGGAGGGCGCTGAAGAAGTAGGGATGACACCGGTTCCATGGTTTGCGACGAAATTCCTTTCGGAGCCACGCGAGCCGCGATAACAAAAGGGATCCTTCGACTGCGATTTTGTTTCGCTGTTGCGAAACAAAATCTTGCTCAGGATGACAAGACATAAAACGTACAAAATTGTTTGAGGGGACTCATGAGCAAAATACTGGTTTCGGTTGTAATGGGGAGCGATTCGGATCTCGAGATTATGCGCGAGGCGGGGAAGGCGTTGGAGGAGTTCGGGATTGGGTATGAGATGGATGTGACTTCAGCGCATCGATCTCCGGACCGGACGGCGGATTTTGCGCGGAAAGCTGCGGGGCGCGGGATTCAAGTGATCATTGCCGGAGCGGGCGGGGCGGCGCATTTAGCGGGAGTGATTGCGGCGCATACCACTTTACCGGTTATTGGGGTGCCAATCCCTTCGACCTCGCTGCAAGGGATGGATTCTTTGCTGGCTACTGTGCAGATGCCGGCGGGAATTCCTGTGGCGACGGTGGCGATTGGCAAGCCGGGGGCGACGAATGCGGGGATTCTGGCGGCGCAGATAATTGGGTTGGGGGATGCGTCTGTCGCGAAGAAGCTTGAAGAGCATAAGGCGAAGTTGGCGCGGGGAGTGGAGGAGAAGTCGAAGAAGCTGAAGAGTTCTCTAGCTGGATGACGGCGGTACCTAAGGGGCTAAAGCCCGTGCTTTCATTGAGCTTCTAACACAGGCCTCGAAGGCCTGCTCCACCCTTTTTTGTCTGCCCTGTTGTTCCACCGGCCTTCTCGATCCGCAATGCAATCCACGCCTGGGACCGTGGCGTCCGCACGCCTCACTGCGCTCGGCTGAACGGCCGAGGCGGCCGTTCCCACATGGTTCTCCCTCAACCATCAGCACAAAGCAAGCTAGAGCTTCAGTCCTTTTAGATATTCGCGGAAGGGGTCGCCTAGGTCTTCGCGCTTTAGGGCAAACTCTACGGTGGCTTTCAGGAAGCCTAGTTTGTCTCCCGTATCGTGGCGGCGACCTTCGTAGATGTAGGCGTACATTTTTTCTTTTTTCAGGAGAAGGCGCATGCCGTCGGTTAATTGCAGTTCGCCGCCGGCGCCGGTGGGAGTTTCCTCGAGGCAATCGAAAATCGCCGGGGTGAGGATGTAGCGGCCGATGATGGCGAGATTTGATGGGGCTTCTTCGGGCTTGGGCTTCTCGACCATGTTTTTGATTTCGAAGAGGCGACTACCGAAGCGGCTGGCATCGACAGGCTTTACGTCGAGCACACCGTAGGAGGAAATCATTTTGCCTTCGATGATCTGCGCGGCCAGTACCGAGCATTGGGTTTGATCGAAGACTTCGACCATTTGCTTGAGGCAGGGGATTTCGGCGTCGATCACGTCGTCCGCCAGGAGCACGGCGAAGGGCTCGTTGCCTACCAGTTCGCGCGCCATCAGTACGGCGTGGCCGAGGCCGAGAGCTTCTTTCTGGCGGACGTAGGCGACGTGAATCATGTCGGAGATGGAGCGGACGATCTGGAGCAGGTCAGTTTTGCCGCGCTGCTCGAGCATGGTCTCGAGTTCGTAGCTCACGTCGAAATGGTCTTCGATGGCCTGTTTGCCGCGGCCGGTGATGATGAGGATCTGATCGCATCCGGAGGCCATGGCCTCTTCGACGCCGTATTGAATGATCGGCTTGTCGACCAGCGGGAGCATTTCTTTGGGCTGGGCTTTGGTTGCGGGTAAAAAGCGGGTGCCTAGGCCGGCGGCTGGGAAAACGGCTTTACGAACTTTCATGGGCATAAGGGCGGTCTTGATTAGTCGTTGGATATCTTCTTTAGTTGCTGAACAATTGTAAACGGTATCCAACCCAACATCTGCAGACGGCGTGCTAGATTATCTTCCCATGAGAGTCTGAGTGATTGCGTTGTTGGCGAGTGTTGCGCTAGTCTCAGCCGCGTCCGGACAGGGTCTAGTATAAGTACCCATTGTCTTTCCCGCATTGCGGCTACGATACCGCGCCCGGTCGGGCCGGCGGCTACAGCAAATCCTGTATGTGCCGCCGTGTCTATTTTGGCTAGTCTCTGAAAGTTCGCAGCAGCCCGGTGGTATTTCTCCTTACTTTGCTGGTGAATTTCGCAGAACAAGAGTAGCAATATGGCGGCCTAGCTTTGGGTCGTCACAGGCGCAAAGGCGATGCGCCAATACTGGCCGCTACCCGCACTGGGAATCAAGTAGTTGTGTTCTTTCATTACACAGGAGCATTTGAATGGCGACAACTCTTAACCAAAAGACGAGCGGATTAGCTTCGATTATCGCGAAGCACAGGGATCAGATTCTTGCCGAGTGGCTTCGGGAGATGGGGTCGGCAATCCGCCGAAGCGATCTGATCAAAGAATCGGAGCTGCAGTCTCAGTGCAACCGTTTTATTGCGTTGCTGGCTGACGCTACGGCAGAAGCTGGCGCCACAGTGCAATCGGCGGCGTACGATCCGCTGCGGGAGTTACTCGGTGATATTTCCAGAAGCCGCGCAGTGCAAGGGTTCACCCCCAGGGAAACTGCTGTTTTCGTTTTTTCGATCAAGCGCCCCATTTTTACCGCGATCCGCGAGGAGCTTTCCAAAGATCCGACCGGCATGGCGGAAGAGATGTGGAACTCCACGGAATTGCTGGACGGTCTCGGTTTGTACACGACCGACGCTTATCTCAAGTCGCGGGAAGAAACGATTCGCCGGCAACAGGAAGAGATGCTTGAGCTTTCCACTCCCGTGGTTAAATTGTGGGAGGGAATTCTTGCCCTTCCCCTGATCGGCACACTCGACAGCGCCCGCACCCAGGTGGTGATGGAGTCGCTTCTCGAAGCGATTGTGCGAACAAACTCTCAAGTGGCGATCATCGACATCACCGGAGTTCCGACGGTCGATACGATCGTAGCCCAGCATCTGCTCAAGACGGTGACAGCAGCGCGCCTTATGGGTGCGGATTGCATTATCAGCGGGGTTCGTCCGCAGATTGCGCAAACCATCGTGCACCTCGGCATCAATCTGCTCGACGTCACCACCAAGGCAACACTTTCGGACGCCTTCGCGCTCGCGATTAAGAAGTCTGGATTCACGTTCGTCCGGCCGGAGAAAAAGAAGAATAAAGAGCAGGAAGAAAACTAGGAGACGCGAGTGGAAAAAATCCCTATTCTCCGGATGGGTGAATTCCTGCTGGTCACCATTCAGGTCGACATGCACGACCGGCTGGCGATGACTTTGCAGGACGATCTCACCAAGCGGATCAGTGAGACCAATGCCCATGGAGTCCTGATTGATATTTCCACGCTTGAAATCGTGGATTCTTTCATTGGCCGAATGCTGGGCAACATCGCGGCCATGTCGCGAGTGCTGGATGCAAGAACCGTCGTAGTAGGAATGCAGCCCGCCGTCGCAATTACATTGGTGGAACTGGGCATGTCGTTGCCGGGGGTTCGCACAGCACTCAACGTGGATGCGGGGATGGAGCTGTTAAGAGAATCTCTTAACGGCCACGGAGAAAGCGGCAGGGGACAAAGTGATGGCCGTCGTTTTTAGCGAGACGGTACCTGTGGTTTCCGAGCCAGATATCGTGGTCGTAAGACGTCGCGTCCGTGAGGTTGCGGCCCAGATCGGGTTATCCCTCGTAGATCAGACAAAAGTAATCACAGCTGCCAGCGAGCTAGCCCGAAATACTCTTATTTACGGCGGCGGCGGTTCCATGCAACTGGAAAGCCTCAACGGCCCGCGCCTCGGGGTCCGCTTGACATTCAAAGACAACGGCCCCGGCATTCCCGACATCGAACTAGCACTGCGTGACGGCTTTACGACCGGCTCGGGACTGGGCTTGGGTTTAGGTGGGACTAAACGCCTGGTCAACGAGTTCGATATTGAGTCAAAGGTGGGGCAAGGAACACGAGTAACCATTACGCGCTGGAAGTAGAGCCCAGGACCATGATCATCCGAGTCACCGACACCAGCCATGCCGGGGAGGCTCGTCGTCAGGCTGCGATTCTTGCGGCGCGTCTGAATCTCGGAGAGAGAGAATGCGGTGGCCTCGCTATCGCCGTAACTGAAATCGCCACAAACCTGATTAAGCATGCCGGCAACGGAACCATTGTGCTTGACTCAGTGGGAAATAATGGGACTCGCGGCGTACGAGTTATAGGCGTAGATAAAGGCCCCGGCATCCGGGATATCAGTGCAGCACTGGCCGATGGCCGATCAACTGCGGGAACCGCAGGAAACGGGCTGGGCGCAATCAAGCGGCTCTCCGATACATTCGACATTTACTCGATGCCGGGAATCGGAACGGTTATTCTCGCCGATTTCTGGCCAAGCCGAAAATCGACGGCTGACCGTTCTCCCCTTGAGGTAGGCGTCATTTCAGTTCCGGTAAAGGGCGAAGACGTTTGCGGTGACGGTTGGGGAGCGAAGAAAACAGCGGAGTCTATGCTTCTCATGATGGTGGATGGACTCGGACACGGCATTTTGGCTGGCGAAGCGGCAAGAGAAGCGGAACGCGTCTTTGAGGAATCGCGAACTGATTCGCCTGGGTCTATCCTGCAGGATGCTCACGATGCTTTGAAGAAAACCCGGGGAGCAGCGATGGCGGTTGCTTCGCTGAATGTTGAAAAGGGAGTTGTGTCGTACGCTGGAGTTGGCAACATCGGCGCCTCGATTGTTGAGCCGGATGGCGGTCGAGGGATGGCCTCGCACAACGGCACTCTGGGTCACCAGTTAATCAAAGTTCAGGAATTCACGTTCCCGTGGAATCCTTCCAATCTTTTGATTATGCATTCGGATGGGTTGAACACCCGCTGGGACCTGAAGCCTTATCCCGGCATCTGGAGCAAGCATCCGGCGCTGATCGCCGCGCTCTTGTACCGCGATTTCTCGCGAGAGCGGGACGACGTCACCGTTCTGGTTGCCAGGAACCGGCAAGAAGCAGGTGCGCCGTGAAGTTGACCCTGCTCACCATGGAGGTTCGGTATGAGCATGATGTCGTATTGGCTCGCCAGCGCGCCCGCTACGTCTCCGCAGCTCTGAAGTTTGACGTCCAGGAGCAAACCCGGATTGCGACCGCGGTCTCGGAAATCGTCCGCAACGCATTTGAATACGGCGGCGGCGGCTCGATCGAATTTCAGCTCGATAACGGCCTCCGGCGGATGTTTCTGATTTCGATTCGCGACAAAGGGCGGGGCATTCGCAATTTGGACGAGATTCTCGGCGGCAAATATGTTTCCAAGACAGGCATGGGCCTGGGAATGATCGGCGCAAAGCGCCTGATGGATGATTTTCAGGTCGAGACGGAACCCGGCAAGGGCACGGTGGTTACACTTGGCAAAACCATCCCCACAAAATTCACCCGCTTATCGAACACGGAACTGAACGCGCTGCTGACCACCATTGAACGCAAGCCTTCGGAAAATCCATACGAAGAGCTGGAACAACAGAATAAAGAGTTGATGCGCACGCTGGAAGAATTGCGCGCGCGCCAGGCGGAGTTGGCGCAGCTCAACAAAGAACTCGACGAGACCAATCGTGGAGTTGTGGCGCTCTATGCGGAACTGAACGACAAGGCTGATTTTCTGCAGCGGGCTTCCGAGTTGAAGAGCCATTTTCTTTCCAACATGAGCCACGAATTCCGGACGCCATTGAATTCCGTGCTCGCGCTCAGCCAAATCCTGCTCGACCACATGGATGGCGATCTCACTCCCGAACAGGAAAAGCAAGTCACTTTCATTCGCCGGTCGGCGCAGGATCTGACGGACCTGGTGAACGATCTGCTCGACCTGGCGAAAGTGGAGGCCGGCAAAGTCACCATCCGTCCTTCACCCTTCAAAGTAGAGACTTTGTTTGCCGCGCTGCGCGGCATGCTGCGGCCTTTGTTGTCTCAGAACTCATCAGTGTCGTTGGTGTTCGAAGACCCGGTCGACATTCCGGAGCTGTACACGGACGAAGCCAAAATTTCGCAGGTGCTCAGAAACTTTATTTCGAACGCGTTGAAGTTCACCGAGCGCGGCGAGGTTCGGGTCTCGGTGCAAACAGGACACGACAATACGGTTGTGTTCGCAGTGGCCGACACCGGCATCGGCATCGCGTCGGAAAATCACGAGCGGATCTTCGAGGAATGGACCCAGGTTGAAGGGAAGCTCCAGAAGGTCGCGAAGGGAACGGGCTTGGGACTTCCGCTCTCCCGTAAATTGGCTCAGCTTCTGGGCGGCAATGT
>JBAPOI010000218.1:0-2543 GCA_049279555.1 Candidatus Sulfotelmatobacter sp. | reverse complement strand
CTTCAGGGCAGAGCACAAACTTAAAGACGATCTGGACCGGCGTTCCGACTGGTACGATTAACCCTGCCGATCTACCGGCCACCTCGGTAGCGAGATTGATTTCTTCTGGCGCGCCAATTCGACCCAGAGGTGAGGCAGCGATTAAACCTTCTTCACTGAAGGGTGTTGGGGTCTTCTGGCTCTTCTCGATAAACTCGCTCAACATGGGTGTCATCACCGGGCCGGGCGCCACTTCATTGATCCTGACTCCGAATCGCCCGCACTCCAGTGCCGCAGTCTTGGTCAACATGGTCACAGCGCTTTTGCTTGCGTTGTACAGGGCATTGCCACGAATCACACGCTGTCCGGCAATCGAGCCCACATTGACGATGGCGCCGCCTCCGGTGGCACGCATCGCCTTTACTTCGTGCTGCATGCACAGAAACAAGCCCCGGACATTAGTGGTGAAAATCTGGTCGAAGTCCGTTACCGTGTAGTCGAGAAAATCCGCGTTGCAATCGAACCCCGCACAATTGGCGCGCAATCGAGGTGGCCGAAACGATCGATCACCGCTCTTACCTCTGCAGCGATTTGCAAATCGTCGCCAAGATCCATGGGCACGAACTGAAACTCGCCGCCGACAGCCTTAACCAGTTTTTCAGTTTCGACGCCGCCTGTGGCGCTCCGACCACTTCCGATCACCTTGGCTCCAACTTGCGCAAAGGCAACTGCCACGCTTTGTCCGATACCTGAGGTTGCACCTGTGACGAAAGCGATTTTTCCATCCAGGAATCGAGAGTTCATCAGTCAGACTCCTAGTGAAAGTAATTACGTTTCGCTCTCGGGCTGCGTTGGCCGTCGGATTGTGGCTGCCGCAGGACAAGACGCTGCAGTTAACTCGCACACCTTGGCGCTCCGTCGCTTCCACGGCCCACATTCGCTAGACTGCTTTCCAGGTTACTCAGAAGCAGCGGGCAACTGAGCTTTAACTGTGTTGGAGGATCGACCAATGAGCCTGATGTCTGCCTTATGCGGAGGAGTAGTGGGAGGCGTTATCTCCATCTTCACGGGGTATCTGTTCATGGGTGCGCTTTTTCATCGATTTCAGGCGCGCACACCCAGCACATGGCGATCTGAGGGACCAATGCAGTACGCCCTCTCCAGTGCTTTTATACTCTTGAGCAGCATCGGTCTGAGTTTGCTCTTCGCGCTCACGGGTGGTGTTACTGCAGCACATGGCAGTTCTTGGTGGTTGCAGGGGCTCGCATTCGGTTCGCTTTGTTGGGCCGCTTTGCCGCTGCCATCATTGCTGTCGACGGCGTTGTTCGTAAATCTCCATCGTGGCTTTATCGTTGGCGCGCTCCTCGATAGTTTTGTAGCTTGCGTGCTAACGAGTGTGGCAGTGGCGTGGTTCATCGTTCGCTAGTTTGCGGCTCGGTGTCTAATAAGGCGCTCCAGCGGAACGATCACCAATAAGCATGCTATCGCAATTACCATTATTGCGCATGGCTAGCATAATATAACAGGCGATTTTTACACGCGTGAGCAGGACGGATGCGATCTACGAAAGCGCTTTGTAACTTACTTTTTCAGCGGTCGAGGGATCGAGGATTTTCTTCACGGAATCACTAATTAGCCACGACTTGGCAGCAGGATCCCCGCACAGGTAGCCTGAGTCCGCAGAGGTCGCCCCGACCTAAGTTGGATTCTGAGGTCTTGTTGCGGGCGATTCGAACGAGTGCCAGATTCCTTGGTTTGACGGAGCATCCTACGGGAAAAAATCTGCCCAAAACATCAATCCGAGAAAACGGATGGGGCGTGTTGAAAAAGTCGGTCCCGGAAGTCGTCAACTCGGCGATCAGGCTGGTCTTGTTTGCTGGCATAACCGGCAGGCTATCAGCCAATTATAAATTAGCGTGACGAGGCGCTTCAGGTTCTGGACGATCGCGCTAAGGTAGGCCTGAATTTGGACTTTGCACCGACCGCGATACTTGGCGCGCGCCAGGCAGTGATTCCGCTTCGCCTCGGCGAACAGCCCTTCGCTCTTCCACATTCGCTCGGACCGTTTCCGCCGGAACGCGGGGTCGCGCATCTTCGTTTGTACCTCTTCAAACAGATCCTGATCGAGGTTGCGCAGGACGAACCGTTGGATAGATTGACCTCGAGTTCGAGCCGGGCATGTGGAAGCCTGTGGGCAATTGCGACAGTCTTCGGAGGAACTGACGTAACGCTTATGGTTTTCGCTGACGGCGGGATTGGGCGTCAGATATTTACCTTGAGGACAGCGGAAACGATCGTATTCTCGCTCGTAAACCAAGTCGCCTTGGAGATATTTGCTATTCCCTACCCGGCCGCTCCACAGCGGAATGTAGGTCTCGATTCCCTGTTGTTGGAGATACCGAATGATCGCCGCCGAGCCATAACCACGATCGGCCACTGCCTCGCGAATGTGAATCAGATGTCGCTCACCGACGCGCCTGAGCTGTTCCAGATACGGCTGACTGTCGTGTACCGCGCCCGTCGAAACATGCGTGTCTAGAATGACGCGACTCTCCGCGTCGATC
>JBAPOI010000217.1:0-1577 GCA_049279555.1 Candidatus Sulfotelmatobacter sp. | reverse complement strand
GCCCTACGCTGATGAGGGTAACTCCCTGGGCGTCGGTGATCTTCGACACTGAGCAATAGACGTATTGCCGGCCGTAGGTGAGTGAGAGGCTTCCAGCTCCAAGCGCGATCGTGGGTGCGACTGGCGGGCCGTCGATTCCCCATTTGTAAAGTGTGAGCGTGCCTGCATTGTCCACTAGGCGATGAGAATTTACGCCGTTCGACATGTAGCAGGCAAAGTCGAGCGCCGCGTACTGAAACTTCGCGGTGGCATCTTCGGCGGCTGAAATTAACTCTGGCGTTATCGGATTGGTGTTGCCGGATGCGTAAAGCTTGTTGGGATACTGACTCAAAAGGAATTGCGCGCCATCCGATTGCCGCTGAAAGTCAAACAGCGAAAGCACTTGCGCCGCCGTGGGCATCCCCACAAGCGTGTAGCCAGGGCGCTTCGAGACGCGGTTATCTCCCAGGAAAAGGACGTTGTTTGCGATGAGGCAAACTTCGTCGGGCATCGTCGTGAGATTTACGTTGGTGACTCGGCCGCCGAAAAAGCGATTGAACACCCTGGGGTGTAGTCCCTCGATTCCGCGCTGTGGAGGTGAAGCCATTTAGTCGAGGTCGTTCAGGTACGGTTCTTGCGTCGGGTAATTCTGGATCTGGCGCGCGCGAACGAAAGTCAGAAACTCGGTGAGCTGCGCGAGCGCCTGCTTTTCGTAGTTGTCGGCAAGCGTGTCATTGTTCGCGCGCGTGAGTTCCGCCGCCGCGAAATTCATCATCGAGTGGTGCGCTTCCTGCGGAATACAATTAAAACCGAGCGCGTTTTCGATTTCAACATACTGCTGGATGAAAAGGATCTCGGTTACGCGGGTGTCTTGCGGCACGGGCGAGATCCGTATCGAGTATGGCCCTTGCGGTGTGGCTCCGGTTTGCAGCTTCGCCGATGCCTGGGTCAGAAACGGGCCGTCGTACAGGAAGTCAGAAATGATCGTGTCGAGTGAGGTGACGAAACCTTCCTCTTCGATCGCGTTAAAAAGTTCGTCGGTGACGGTGCGCGGCGTCATACGCCGGTAGCGCGTGTCGGTTGGAAGTTTCTCCGATAGCCGCAAGATTTGATTGCAACCTGGCGGCAGCAAATACTCCACGGTGTTTGGAACGATCGTGAGGCTCGTGGTGTCGCGGGTACGCCAGAAGCTTGCTTGCTCCTTACGTACCCAGGTGTGAATCCGTTGCCCTGCCTGGTTAATCGCGGCCCAAATTAAGTCCGCTTTTGCGTTCGCGGTGTAGTAGCTTTTGGAGTTCGCGAGGTCGTAGATTTGTTGGAGATTGATGGGTCTGCCTCCGCGCCTGGTTCCTTGTTCACCTCGGAGCCTACCACGAGACGGTTGATTGTATCCTGCAAAGCTGCGACGGTCTTTTTCAGTTCGTCAACGTCGGGAGAGGGCGGCGCATTCTTCTGTGTTTGCAGGTAAGCGTCGGCGGGATCGATGTATCCGCAGATCTCAAGCGCACGTTTGGTGAAGCCTGACGCCGGCACGGGCGGCATGTTGTTTAGCCGGCACATCTGGCACTGGTCGATATGCTTCTTTGCAACGCCGTCAC
>JBAPOI010000216.1:0-7776 GCA_049279555.1 Candidatus Sulfotelmatobacter sp. | reverse complement strand
TCTTAGGAGTGCACGGGACGCCTTGGGCAGAGCCAATATTAAGTTATTCGACCACTCCCATGATGAAGGATCTAGGGATATATGCCTCTGAAGCGATATGACAATGTGAATCGATAATGTCCAATATTCCCTCCAATTGACATTTGCTGCTGTGTCCTAGCTTGCGACTTATAAAATAGATTTGCGCCTCGCCAACGCTTTCGTTTGCTTCAAGTCAACAGTCTCTACACGACACGTTCTGGGATTGCAATGAAAAAGACAGAACGAAACCCTCGGAGAATACAAGCTTCATATGGATCAAGAATCCTGGGACCCTGGCGGTTGCGTTTGTATCGGCCAGCCCATTGGGCGCTCCGTAACGATAAACGCTTCCGGATGTTCACCAAACTCGTCGATTAAAGAAGCGACAAACTCCGGGCGGTCATAAACACAATAATGAGTCGCACTCTCAACGCAAAGATATCTTGCATTGGGAAACAGCTTTGCAGCCTCGCGGGACATTTCTGGTAAGGCCACTCGATCATACTCTGCTCCAACAAGTAAAACGGGCGCCTTCACATGTTTCGCACAGCCATTCACTTCATATGACCAAAAATCAAGTATTTGACGAATGTAGTTGACGGTGGCGGACTCGCTACGAAATGGGCCCGCAACGTGAGGCCGCAAATCGGAATTTATCAGGGACATCAATATCTTCGCGAGTTCTTGTTCATTGTTTCCTTCCAACAAAGCCGCGTTGTCTATTGAAACGCTGTCGCTGAGCGACTGCATGATCGACCGGCCCATGGTTGGGTGTTTATCCACTACTCTACACAGAGATTCCATATTGCGCTCATAAGCAGATTCCAGTTTTCGGCGGTCCTCGGACTCACCTAGACACTTAAAAGTACTATTAAGGAAGATCATGGACGATATTGCTTCAGGGTGCCGCAGATAGTACTCAATGGCAATCTTTGGACCAGTACACCAGCCAACGAGAAGACAGGTTTGGAAGCCTTCGTTAACGATAATTGCGTCTAAATCATTGACTTGATCGTCGAATCTCGACGGGTATGGTGGAGACAAAATACCACGTAACTCCCAAATAATCACCCGATGCCGGAACGACAGAACATCAATTAGTCGACACCAGTACTGCAAACCCTGCCCCAACGCATTTACAATAATAATAGGGGTGCCATGCGATCCAGCTACAAAATAGGTCAGAGGAAATCCATTTACGTGAATCGTCCTCGATTGAACAGTTGCCGGGAACTCAGTCGCCCGCCGGTTCCGTGCAACACGTAGATCCTCCTGCGCGTTACGGATCGATTTTAGAATACCGACGTCAACTATCCCATCGACGTAACCGCGGCGAGGCGGCATTGTATTCCGCCATGGAAGCTTGTCGCAGGATTGAATGTAAGACGCAAACCAAGGCATCCGCTGGGCAAAAGCCCGATCAAGAGCGCTCAACTCGTGCCAGTCCCCAACAGAGACTAGGCTGACATCGTAGACCATGCCTATCGCCTCAGCAAAGTCAGCAAAAGAACTATTCTCTGAACTTCCAATGTAAAACTCGCGGCCAGCGCTATTCTCAGTACCGGCAATCGATACCATCGATTCCACAGCCGTCTTAGCGGGAATCAGGTTAATTGTGGAGCCTGGATGAGCAAAGTATCGTAAAGGATAAAAGTCAAAATACCCAGCGAGGCGCTCTTCCGCTTCAGTTTTCAGTTCATGTAGCACCGTCAGGAATTGCAGAAAATCATTCTCCTTGGTGTATCTGAAGCAATCAACATCGGGAACAACCAGTGACGTACGAAACACGCGACAACAGATAGCATTCGTCCTGCAATATTCCACAGCTTCATGTTCGACATCCATGCCGCTACAGGCCGGCCGCACGAGGTTGAAATCGACGCCCCCAATTCCCGGCAACATCTCCAAAACCGGCCTGAACGCTTTTTCGGGTTGCGAGACCAACGGTTCAAGTCTTCCGCATAGATACCACACCGTACGTATGGGAGGAACACATGCCAACAAATCACATTGATGACCAGGGCTGTCCACGGTGCTCAACACCCGCAATCTGTTACTGATAACTTGAACAGGGAGTTCCCCCATGTGTTCAGAAATAAAGGCAACATATTCCTCGTTAGATAATTGTTCATTTCTTGAGTTCAAATAGACAATATGGCAGACAGACGACACTATGAAATGTTTTACTAAGTAACTCGCCAAGCACATATCGCTGCCTGCCACTAGGATACCGTGCTGCACGTCTCTTGATGTGTTGCTAATGGACATTGTGCTTTAACAGCCCTACGCTTAAACGATTATCCACACATTGCACACGGTTTCATCTGTTCGATCACTAAACAACTCGTGTCGATAATAAGTAGTGTGTTAACTAACATAGTGAGCTACCATAGTTATAATTATATATAGGTGCGAGCATGCCCCAGCAAAAATTATCTTGTGTCGAGGATAACTTATGATGTCAACTTCTGCTTTGAATCAGATTAATACCAAGCAGGCGGCCTCACAAAAGAGCTTTGTTTTTCCAGCCTCATTCGCGCAGCGCCGTTTATGGTTTCTCGACCAGTTGAACCCCGGCAATCCTACCTACACCGTACCCGGAGTAGTGGAGATGGAGGGACCAATCGATGTAGATGCGCTGAAAAGAAGCTTGCAGGAGATTGTGCGCCGTCATGAAGCGCTACGCACGCGTTTTGATGCGAACCGTGGAGAGCCGCAGCAGGTAATCAACTCCGAGGTGACACTCACCTTGAGCTGTCTTGATCTGCGGTCCATTCCCGAGCGGGAACGCAAGGTTAAGGCAGATCAGATCTCGCGCGAAGAGGCCAAGAAACCATTCGATCTTCGCTGCAGCCCCTTGCTTAGAGTTGCGCTGATGTGCCTGGCCGAGCAGCACCATCGACTAGTCGTTACCATGCATCACATTATTTCTGATGGATGGTCGGTTGGAATTTTAATCCGAGAACTTGCTGCGTTGTACAACGCATTCACGCAAGGCAAGCCTTCGCCGCTTCCAGAATTGCCCATCCAGTATGTCGACTATACCGCGTGGCAACAGGAGCAACTCAGCGGAGAATCCCTGCAGGGCGATCTCGAATACTGGAAACGTCAGCTTGATGGAGTTCAGGCAGAATTAGATCTCCTTACCGATCGCCCGCATCGCCAAGGTTCAAGCAACCAAGGTGCGCAGTACTGCTTTGACATCGAACCAAATCTAACACGAGAGTTGCGGAGGTTTGGGCGAGAGCAGGGCGCCACTTTATACATGGTTTTACTGGCTGGTTATCAAGCCCTGCTCCATCGCCACACCGGACAACAAGAACTTCTTGTGGGGTCGCCTGTTGCTGGGCGAACTCGAACTGAGATTGAGGGCTTGATCGGTTTTTTTGTCAACACAATAGTTACAAAGGCAGCATTTACCAAGAGCACCAGCTTTCGTCAATTGGTCAAGCATGCAAAAGAAACCACGCTCGACGCCTTTGCTCATCAGGACCTGCCTTTCGAGAAGCTGGTTGAGGAGCTTTCGCCACAACGCAATCTTGGCCGAACTCCATTTTTTCAAACTATGTTCTCCCTTCAAAACGAGTCGATGCTTGGACTGAAGCTCGGCTCAGCAAACCTCCGTGTGATGGATCTAGATATCGGCACGGCGAAATTCGAACTTACCTTTGTACTAACTGAATCTGGCGATGTCATCAAAGCAAGTTTCGAGTACAGTACCGAGCTTTTTAATCAGACTACTATTGTCAGTCTTGCCGATCGGTTCAAGTTTATGATTCAAGAGCTTATAACTGAGCCGGACATGCCTATCTCTGAGGCACGGCTGGTTTCAGAACCAGAGATGACCCGGCTGGCGTTGGGTTGGACGGCTCCTTCTGTCGCTGCGATGGAAACCCAACGAGGATTTCTGAGTCGACTTGCCGAGCATGCCCACAGCGAGACAAAATTAGCCATTGTCAGCAACGGCCAGCGGATTACATATACCGACTTAGACGAGCGCGCGCAGCAGGTATCGAAACGTCTAAGGGCACACGGTATTGCTCCGGCTGCGCACGTGGGTATTTGCGTCAGGAATGGAATAGAGGGAATTGTTGCACTTCTTGGAATACTCAAGGCTGGCGCAGTAGCCGTACCGGTCGGCGCTGAAGAGCCAATGGCCCGTTTGCAATTCATATTCAAAGATGCGGATGCCGAGTGGGCCATTGGCGATTCGAGTCACAGCGAACGATTACAGCAAGCAGGAGCAAGGGTTCTGACCGTCGATGATCCCGTGCCCCTCGCGCGAGCATCAGCGGAACACAGCAACATCGAGAAAGGTGCAGCTGTAGTGTCGTATCAGTCGGACGCTTCGGGAAGGCCGAAGGGCGTCATAGTTCCCTACAGCGGACTGTTACCAAGGACTTTTGCGGGTGCTAGAGCCATCCTGGAAACGGACCGCATTGGCATTAACGTGAGACTCAGCGGCCAGGATGGCGAAATTCCGGAACTGCTGCGATGCCTTGCGATTGGGGCTACGCTCATCGATCTCGGCGAACATGCCCCTCGCAAATTAGCGACCACGCTGCTCGATGAACAAGTCACGGTGCTACATGCTCGGACTGCAGAATTGGAGCGATTGGCAAGGGGGTTCAATTGGGCCTTTAAGACTGTAAGAATGATCGTTTTGCGCGATGATTACGCGATGGAGATGGACCAAATGCGGCAGCACCTGCTGCCGGAGGTTCTGAACCGAGTTTACGGGGCCCGCGGAAGCAACGAGACTTTTGGCTGGTGGGTTTTGTATCCATTGGCCGAGGGCAGCAAGAATATCACAGATTATCTTGCTGCCGGAACGCGCCTCTGGCTACTGGATAACCGGCAGCAGCCGGTACCAAAAAATATTGTGGGCGAACTTTATATCGGCGGTAAGCATTTGGGATTCGGGGACCATTGCGTGACAGATCGCGAGGCCGTGGAGGCTCTCGCCAATCGTGGCGCGATAGAAAGCGGCATCAGCATTTACCGAAGTGGCGAATTCGGATGGCGACGAGCCGATGGTAGCTTGCAATTTTGCGGACGCCGCGATGGACGAGGATGGATATCAGGCGTGCGCGTTGAGGCGGGCGAAATTGAGTGTGCATTGCAAAATTACGGCGGGCTTCGAGATGCGGCTGTCCTAGTTGGAAATAACGGAGTTAGAGGTTTCGTCGTAAGTGACGGTGAAGAGTTCAACCCCGAAGCTATCCAGACATGGTTACGAGAGCGGTTGCCGGAGCTGATGGTACCTCACAAGTTCGATCGCGTTGAAAAGATCCCCAGACATTCGTACGGAACCGCGAATCGCAAGGCTTTAAAAGCCCTCGCCGACCAGCTTGACACGCTGGCCGAAAAACCAGTGTATGTTGCCCCGCGGAATGAGATCGAGCAAAAGCTGGTTACCATCTGGGAGCAGACGCTGGGATTGGATCGTGTAGGAGTCCATGATGATTTCTTTCGGATTGGCGGCCATTCGCTGCTGGCCACGCAGATGATTGCTAGAATCACCGACGAATTAGGAGTGGAGGTACCGCTGCGCCAACTATTCACAACTTCGACGGTTGCTCAGCTTGCCGACCTCGTTGCACACTCGCCCACCACCAAAGCGGTTACCCCCATTAAGCGGCTGGCGCGGCCCGTTGCCGTGCCGCAATCGCAGAAAAGCTTCTCTTCCCAGATCGTGGTTTGCATGCAGCCCGAAGGGCGGGAAAGACCTTTTTTCTGTATGCATCCAGTGGGAGGCAGTATCCTCTGCTATGCGGAATTAGCACACGATATGGGATGTGAGCGCCCGTTTTATGCATTGCAATCGCCGGTGCCTGGGCCTCATGCTGAAGAGCTCCTGAGCATCGAGCAAATGGCAGCACTTTATATCGGAGAGGTTCGCAAGGTGCAAACAGCAGGGCCTTATCTTTTGGGTGGCTGGTCCTTGGGGGGACTATTGGCCTATGAGATGGCGCGACAATTGGCTAGCCAAGGGGAAACCACTGAACTGCTTGCGATGATTGACGCGTATCCCCCCACACCAGAACGGAAGACAAACATATCGATGCTTGTTCGGTTTGCGGCCCATCTGGGTCGGTCGCTAGGTAAAGACTTGCGCCGCTTTTCCGACCAGTTCCTCGAACTCGGTGCGGAGGAGCAATGGACGATGTTGATGGAAACGATGGTGCAAGTAGGTGTTTTGCCCCGTGAAACAGCCCAGCCGCAACTGACAGATATGCTGAATGTCTTCACCCAAAATACACTGGCCGTTGACAAGTACTCTTTGCAAGAGAACCCACTGAATATCATGCTATTCATCGCCGCCGAGTCTGAAAATCCCGAGCACATCGCCAATGAATGGTCGCAATGGGCAGGCGAGACCGTGGAACTTCACGTGATTTCCGGTGATCATTACACCATTGTTCAGCAGCCCAACGTCTCGCAACTGGCTGGATTGCTGAGGTGGCGTCTCGAACATCTCTACGGCGACTGAGCAGCAACTGGGTAACTATGTCAGAAGAATGCCTGACCTAGGCTGTATCTTTAGAAGGTTCATCGGCAGCGGGTGCGCGTGGTGCTGCCGCATTCAGGTTGACACAGCCCGTGCCAGGATCGAAACCATTCATAACTCCGGGTTCTTCACTCGGCACATCGCCGCTGTCCGATATGCTTCGTGGAACTACAACCTTGCCAGTTTCCGTTCCGACGCTCGTTGGTGGGCCCAGAACTGAAGTCCCATTTAGGTTCGCAAGCAAGAACTCGCTGGGCGGAGCTGTTGATGCTATGCACCGTTCGCTGGTGCGGCAGCCATGGGATAATCACTTTCTGCAAGCTGAACCAATTTTTGAGCAGCACTCCAAGCGGTCATTAGATGGCTGGATTCTTGTACATCCTTGCGGCGTTCGTATTCTTCATAGCGAGCCGCGACCATGGTGTTCCAATGGAGAATAGGAAAACATCGCGGCGTATCTTGTGAAGAGTTCGTTGCGGCCTTCGCAGACGCCGCGATCCCGACGAACATATCCGCAGTCGTGCACGAGGACTACAGGGAAGTGTGATCTTCAAGAACTTCAGCATGGCCCCCTGACGACAGCTACGCGTGTACTGCACAAAGGATGATACGCAACATATCTGCGAAAACTTGGCATGGAGTTACCGATTGAACCTGTTCTGCGCAAGCGGGGAAAAGCCGCTCGAAACGTTGCGTGACATGGGTGCTTTGGCTGAAGCTGGATTCGGCAACATCAGATATCTTCCGCGATCCGACCGAGAGTTGTGCATGGGGCTGTGTTTTTTTGGCGACTTGACCTCTGGTATGGGTCAAGCCGAACGTTCGCATCCCGGTTCTCCGCCAAAACAATCGTTCTGGAACTGGTCACCACCCGTCTCATCTCGTTCGCCGAGCCGACTGTAGACGATTTTGTAGCTGCGCGAACTTCCAGGATCAACAGCGATCATCGTCAGGCAGGTTCACGACCGCAACGCGTTCAATATCAATCACTTGGGGTCTACGTAATTCAATAGCGTTCAATAAATGCCGAAATCTGGTTCGGGACCAGGGGGTCGGAGGTTCAAATCCTCTCTCCCCGACCAATCTTTTCAAGCACTTAAGCTGTACTTCTGGTTTCCGTCTACATCGCTTTACTTTTCTCAGGAAGCCCGCACGAGCCTGCTTCCTGAGTTTTCTGTTGTGAGGATGTTAATCTACGTTAATTACTAAAAGCCTTTTAGCTGATTCATCCTTCACGCAAGGCC
>JBAPOI010000215.1:0-3174 GCA_049279555.1 Candidatus Sulfotelmatobacter sp. | reverse complement strand
GCCCAGAGTTTTCAGTTCAGAAAACTGCGCTTCGTCGCTCGCATCGGCTACGCATCCGGGCCGCAGGCCGTCACCGAGCGAAAAGCTGACATCATATTTCTTGAAAATCTTGCAGATATCGTCGAAGCACTCGTAGAGAAAATTCTGTTTGTGGTTGTAGGCCATCCACTGCGCGAGAATCGCTCCGCCGCGGCTTACAATGCCGGTAATGCGCTTCGAAATCATCGGTAGGTATTGGATCAGCACTCCGGCGTGAATCGTCATATAGTCGACGCCCTGAGCGGCCTGCTCTTCGATCACCTCCAGCATCACCGAAGCATTCAAATCTTCGACACGCTTTACGCGCGCAATTGCTTCGTAGATCGGCACCGTCCCGATCGGCACCGGCGAGTGGCGCAGGATGGCTTCGCGAATGTTATGAATGTCGCCGCCGGTCGAAAGATCCATCACCGTGTCAGCGCCGTAGTGCACGGCGGTGTGCAGCTTCTTCAGTTCTTCGTTCACTTCGGAGGTGACCGCCGAGTTGCCGATGTTGGCGTTGATCTTGCATAGCGAGGCGACGCCTATGGCCATCGGCTCCAGTTCCGGATGATTGATGTTGGCGGGAATGATCATGCGGCCGCGCGCCACTTCGTCACGCACGAGTTCCGGCGTGAGCTTTTCGCGATGGGCAACGTATCCCATCTCTTCAGTGACCACACCCTGGCGGGCATAATGCATCTGAGAGAAATTACCAGTGGAGTTCGCGCGCTTGCGCTGAGTCAGCCAATCGGCACGCGGCTGGGGGACGTAGCCGTCTCCATTGCCGTTACCGGAATTGCCATTCGTCGGGGTCATGTCGGAGCCAGCTTTCCTGAGGGAATTCTACTGGCCCCTGATTATAACCGGATGCGCGAAAACAATGGTACGTCGAGCGGGCGCAAAGCAAACTCAGATTCCTGCGTTCTGGCCGCCTGCATCGTTTACTAACTACTGCATCTGCATTTGTTCGGCGCACTCAATCGAAGTGCATCCGCCCGGGCCTTGGGTGTGGACGTTGCCGATTGCATTCTTCAGATGGATCGCCGCCATAGCCGCGGGATAGGCCCACCAGAATTTTCGGATGATCCGGTCGCCGGGAAGCCAGGAGTGGGGTTTCTTCATCTCGTAAGCCACGAACAGTTCGGAAGCGTAGATTCCCGCATACTTGGCGACGAGGTGCTGATTTGCCGGAACGCTGGTAACCCAGGGAGCGCCCGCGGCGAATTCGTTATCCAACACGAGCTTGCGGGAGGTGAAACGAAAGCTTTCGGCTCCGCCCAGCCCCGCCATCACCGCGACGAATTTTTTGTCGATTACCCTGGCCTTCTGTGGCGTTGGCGCGTTGGGAAGCGATGCTACTGGAGCAGGCGCAGGAGTGTAGCCGGCAACAGAGCTGCTTTCTACGCGTACGGCGCTCGGCATTTCGTTCGGCAGGTGCTCTTGAGCAACGGCGCGGGCGACGATTAGAAGTGTAAGAATCAGCAAGCGTGAAGTGGGCAAAATGTTTCTCCTTGGCTTTTCGTGTGGCTTTTTCATCACGAAGCCCGATTGCCAAGGGGGAGAGGCATGTTGCCGAACTGGCGGGGCGATCTCGAGATGTACGGGCTGATTCGGTGCAAGAGCCGAGCCAATTTGGGTGAATCGGTTTTTCAGCGGGATAGGAGCTGTTTTCCCGAATTGGGAGGGCTTGCGGCGTTTGATGAGCAAACGGTTTGACGCGTTCGACTCTTATTTTTCTAGTGGCGTTTTTTAGTCTGTGGAGCGTTGTGTAGTCGGCTTGCACCGCAGCATAAAAAAGCAAACCTTCCCTTCCACAGGTTCAACGAACTTGTTCACGAGAGCGTGGAAGGCTTAGAATCGCGTTTCCGTATTGACAAGACCGCGCTCAGGAGATTGCACAATGCGTCGTTTCCGCCTGTTGTTTGTTCTTGGGATTTTTTTTATCGGGATTACCGTCGCCAGTTTCGGCCAGGCAGCTTCCTCCGCGCCCGCCACCAAGCCGGCGGCTGGCTTCAGCGTCGACAACATTGATAAGACGGTCGACCCTTGCGTGGATTTCTACCAGTACGCCTGTGGCAACTGGATCAAGAATTCCGAAATTCCTGCGGACGAGTCACAGTGGGTAAGCTTTGCTGAGGTCGATCAACGTAATCTGGACGTCGAGCACGGCATTCTGGAGAAAGCCGCCGCGGGGGGCTCAGGCCGCAATGCCGTGGATCAGAAGATCGGCGATCTCTACGGCTCCTGCATGGACGAGAAAACTATTAACGCGAAGGGAATCAGCGCCCTGCAGCCCGAGCTTAACCGCGTCGCAGCCGTAAAGGATAAAGCAGCTTTGATCGACGAGATCGCGCACGTGCATTTGGTCGGCCCCAACCCGCTGTTTAATTTTTATTCGCAGCCGGAACTGCACAATGCCGAACAGGTCATTGCCTACATTGACCAGGGCGGACTGACTTTGCCCGACCGCGACTACTATCTGAAGGACGATGCCGACAAAGTTGAGAAGCGGCAGCTTCTGGTTGATTACGCCACGCAGATGTTTACCCTCGCCGGTCAGGCGCCGCAGCAGGCGGCCCACTCGGCGCAAACCGTTCTCACCATCGAAACTTTGCTGGCAGTTTACTCGATGGACCGCACACAACGCCGCGATCCGAAAAACCGCGACCATAAGATGACGCGCGATGAGGCAGTCGCGCTCGGACCTAACTTTTATCTGAATCGCTACTTCACTGCGATTGGTGCGCCAAGCTTTGCGGAGCTGAACGTCACCAATCCTGACTTTTTCAAGGAGGTGAATGGCGTGCTCGAAGCGGAGCCGCTCGAGGCACTGAAGACCTATGTGAGCTGGCACGTGCTGAACGCCGCGGCGCCGTGGCTTTCCCAGCCCTTTGTCGAAGCCAACTTCAAGTTCCAGCAGAGTCTCAACGGACAGAAAGAAATCCAGGCGCGCTGGAAGCGCTGCGTCACCCTCACCGATCGCGAGCTTGGCGAAGCGTTGGGGCAAAGATACGTCGAGGCAACCTTCGGCGCGGAAGGCCGGCAGCGCATGCTCAAGATGGTGGATGCTCTCGAGAAATCTCTGGATGAAGATATTCAAGATCTTTCCTGGATGAGCGCCGAAACCAAGAAAGAGGCCAAGGTAAAGCTCGA
>JBAPOI010000214.1:0-1713 GCA_049279555.1 Candidatus Sulfotelmatobacter sp. | reverse complement strand
AGGCGTCTTGGGCGAAAGCACTTGATAGAATCTAAGATTATCGCCGGCAGCACCGGGTTCGCAAGATGCTGGGTATTAAACGGGGCTTTGTGGCAGCTTAATACGGAGAATCAGTGATGCCACTTGTCGAAGTTGCGCCATTCATCAGTGCCTGGCGAAAAAACGCCGGATGGTTGGTGGCAGGCACGGTGCTGATCCTGCTGGCCGATTGGAGAAACGGCCGCGCTGAGGATCCCGCGAAGCTGACACCGGTCGAGCAAAAGGAGTTGGACGAGTTTAAGTCGCTGATTTCCAGTCAAGTGCGGCAGCCGCGCGTCACAACCGATGGGCAACATACACAGGTTGCCACGGCAGGGAAGATGCGGATTCGCGTGATCGATCCTGATGGAAACCCTGTGGCTGCGAAAATTCACGCTTCGGTTTGGACCAGTGAAGAGAAGTTCAAGCACAATCGCGATTACGTTTGTAATGAGGCAGGCGAAAGCGAGATCGAGTTGCCGAAGCAGCTTGAGATTCTACGGGTATGGGCGCGGCACGACGGCCTTGTGCCGATGTACACGCAGTGGTGGCCCGACATGGAGGCGGATGGGGACCAGATTCCGGAGCAATTCACTTTTAAACTGCCCAAGGGAACTGTGATCGGCGGAACGGTCAAGGATGAAGCTGGCAAACCGATTGCGGGTGTGAATGTGGAAGCCAGCTTGGATTCGAAAGGGCATGAAATCGTTCCAAAGCAGAAGAACGTGTTGCGGCCAAAGGTCGACATGTGGTTGGCCGAAGGGGACGATGCGGCTGTGACCGATGCGAACGGAAAATGGACCCTGGGAAACGTGCCGGCGGGAGATGATGTCAAGGTGCGCGTGACGGCGACGCATCCGGATTACATCAGTTTGGCTTCGATCTCCGGTTTGAGTGGTGCGACTGTGGTTCCGATTCAGGATTTACGGGCGCAGACGGTGGTGATTGAAATGCAACAAGGGGTGCGAGTGACCGGCAGGATTCGTGACCCGGACGGCAAGCCGATCGGAGATGCAGTGGTGATTTGGGGCGACGATCCGTATTTCGAGCACCGGCCGCAGCAGGAAGTTCTGACGGATGCGGACGGCCTATACCGGCTTCCGCCGCTGCCGATGGGTCCGGTGCGGGTTACGGTTGTCGCGCAAGGCTGGATGCCAGAGCTGCGGATTGTGAATATCGAGGGGGGGATGAAAGATGAGAATTTCGAACTGCACGCGGGAAAGAAGCTAAGAATTCGCTTTGTTGATTCGCAGGGCACGCCGGTACCGAACGTTGGCGTGACAATTGGCGGATGGCAGGAAGTGAAGTCGCTATATAACTACAAGCATACGAATGTGATCGACACGAAGATTCCCAGGCAGGCGGATAAAAACGGAGTGTACCAATGGAATTGGGCGCCAGCGGATGCGGTTTTGTATTCGTTTGGCGCGGGAAAGTTATACGTTTCAGATGTCGCGTTGACGGCCGACGATGAGGGTCGCGAGCAGACGATCGATTTGGGTGATGTGAAGCAAGAGGCGAAATAGCGGCGAAAGCATCGGGGGCCATTGGGCCAGCGAGCAACGCTTTGAAATGCTCATTCGGCGTCAGACTCGCGGTCGTTCCACCCCAGGAGCGCGATTATTCCAGACTCTATGGTTGACGGCTTGGCGAGTCCCAGGCCGTGTTGGCACTCCTGTCCGCCTGCACGGCTTT
>JBAPOI010000213.1:0-2369 GCA_049279555.1 Candidatus Sulfotelmatobacter sp. | reverse complement strand
GTCCGGGTCGCTCGGTCGCGCGCTGCGGAGTATGGTCACCGTGTTGTGTTTTCCGCAGCGCGCCTGGACGTTCTTTCGCGCCACTTTTGTGGCGTGACCCGGGATACTTTCGCGATCGCGCCGGGTGGTGGGGTCTCCGCGTGTTATGAGGTGTTTTCTGAACGGGATGCGGACGCGCCGACATTCTTCTACGGGGCTGTCACCGGGGATGGGCTCCAGTTCGACAGCGCGAAACTCGATCACCTGCGGCATCAGACGGTCGACACACGTGCGCATTGCCAGTCTTGTTTCGCTAAATGGCACTGCTCGGGCGATTGCTATCACAAGGTCCGGCTGGCCGGTCACGGGGAATTTGTCGGGACTGAGCGGTGTCACATCACACGCGAGCTCCTGAAAGATGCCTTACTCGAGAGGATTGCCTCGGGTGGTGGTCTCGTCTGGCGTGGGGCTGAGCCAGCAGCTCAACAGATGACGGACTACTGACGTAGCGAATTCTCCACGCGGCGTAAGCTGTCGCTCGCCAATAACGAGCGACATCAGAGCCATGGACGCGCTAGTCCGTAGCTCCGCAGGCAACGGTAGCGGGGTCGGACAATCGTCACCTTTGAGATGACTGACCGCAGCGCGGGCCACGTGTTGTGGCCTGAAGATAGTCGGTTCTGAGTTGATCGGCAATGCGCCGAGGGTTAATAAGCGGCGGGCGAATTGAGCGATTAATCGGCCCTAAACATAGTAGATTCCCATCCGGGCATTGTGACTACATCACCGCCCGCGCCTACCCACCACAGGTGAATGACTGCAGATCCCCCTACGCTACAGTCGTGAGAAGCGAAAACAGCATGAACCTACCGCCCGGTCTTTCGTCCATCGGCGAGTTCCTGCCATCCGACGAGCAAAGCAGCCTCCTTAAAAAGATCCGAGAACTGCATTTCACGCATGACAGGTTTCGCGGCCGACGGCTCAAGCGGTGCTACGCCCAGTACGGATACGCGTATGTCTCCACTGGCAAGAAACAGGTGCCAGCGGCTCCCTTTCCTGTCTTTCTCAGCTACCTCACCGAAAAAGCCAGCCCCAACACTCCTGCCGGTACCCTATTTAATCAGTGCATCATCACTCACTACCCCAAAACCGCGGGGATCGGCTGGCACAAAGACGCCGACCTCTTCCCGGGGTGTATCATCGCGGTCAGCCTCGCCGATACGGCACGACTCCAGTTCGACCCAACGGAGCTCTCGGTCCGACGAATGAGCTGCTCGTTGCTGGGTCGCCAAGATGGACGTACGAACATAGAGTCATTGCTGTCAAATCCGACCGCTACTCCCTCACGTTTCGCCACGTTGCAAACGGAGGGTCCCTTGCCAGCTGATTTGCTCGTCATTCCAGGCTTTGCGCACCACGAGAACTCCATCACGTTCGCGGAGGAGGCAGATCTCTTGTCGCACATCTCGGCGAATTCCGCTCGCTGGGAAAAGGACTATTCGCGCCGCGCGCAGCGCTACGGCGGCCGCTACATCTACGGTGAAGGGAAAGTGGAGCTATTGGGTCCCCTCCCCCGTTGGCTTGTTGCCTGGGCCGAACGTCTGTGTGATGCGGGCTGGATGCACACACTCGCCGACCAGGTCACGGTGCAAGAGTACGCGCCGGGAGCCGGCATCAGCCCCCACATTGACGAGGCCTGCTTTGGGCCAGAGATCGTTACTCTCTCGCTTCTTTCTTCGTGTGTGTATCAACTCCTCGATCCCAGGACGAAGGTCAAGTTCGAACGGCTCATCCTGCCAAGAAGCGGCGTGATCCTCTCGGGTGAGGCCCGCAAGATCTGGAAGCACGGAATACCAGCCCGCAAAAGCGACGACATCGCGGGCCGCCGGCTCCTGCGCAGGCTGAGATTTTCTATCACATTTCGAACGATAAACCCGGCTGGTGTCGCGAGCCAATAGAGACGGCGGACACCTCCTTCTGAAGCAAGTCAGGGTGGGCGGCGGCCCTGTGGTAGGGAGGCGGAGTTCGGATTGACCGATGCCAACACACGGCGCGGACCGTACGGCGGGTGGGTAGAGTCTTAGCGTGTCGCGGACCGGCGCGGCCGCACGGGGACCCTCGATACTTTGGATATACGCGGCCAATAAACTCGACAACGCACCCCCACATCACGCCAAGCCCCTACCGGAGGGTAGTAAAGGGGAACCGGGTGGTGCAGACCGGGGGCAGCAGGAAGATCGCCTTCGTGGTGATCTCCCGCGAGTTCGGCATCAACATCAAGGACATGAAGGTTGAGGCAAAGAAGCTTACCGCCCAGGATCGCGCGGAGTTGGCGTCTGCCATCGCGCCAGAACGGTGTACTCGCCGCGGAATGCGGCTGGGAGATATGG
>JBAPOI010000212.1:0-8079 GCA_049279555.1 Candidatus Sulfotelmatobacter sp. | reverse complement strand
CGGGATCGATTCTTATGACGGGATCTGCTGGTAGCAGGTTATGAAGATTCTCTGGGTAAAACCCGGTAAGCTGCTCCCGCTCGACACCGGCGGAAAGCTGCGAACATATAATATTCTGCGTCATTTGTCCGCTCGCCACCAACTCACTTACGTTTCTTATTATGTTGGGGCACACGACGAGGCTTACGAACGGAATGTGCTCGACCTGTTTCCGGGGACGGTCGCACTCCACATCGCTGCCTCCAATTCAAGGCTGGGACGTTCTCTTGACTATGCCCGCCGATTTTTCTCAGAAGCGCCCTATGCGGTGAGCAGGTTCACGGCTCCTCAGGTGCGTCGATTGATTTCCCCGTGGATTTTCGAGCATCGGTTCGACGTTGCGATATGCGACTTTCTCGCCAGTGCATTAAACTTCCCCCACCAGCTCGACACGCCCACCGCACTATTCCAACACAATGTCGAAACCATCCTCTGGCAGCGGAGGGCTGAGCAACAGGAGCGATGGGCGGACCGGGTTATCTCGAAGATTGAATACTCCAAGATGCGCCGTTTTGAGCCGGCCCAAGTACGCCGTTTTCATCATGTCATTGCCGTCTCCGAGGCTGATCGGGAGGCGATGAGAAGCATGGTGGAGGCTTCCCACATCAGCGTGGTCCCGACAGGCGTGGACCTTGGCCAATATCGGTACGACCCGAAATCGGCGCCCTCCGGTCCACTCGTTGTGTTCACCGGCTCGATGGATTGGGTACCGAATATTGATGGCGTCGAGTTTTTCTGTAAAGAGATTTGGCCTAGAGTTCTCGAGAAAGTTCCGGAGGCCCGTTTCCGCATCGTCGGCAGAGATCCGCATCCCCGCGTCAAGAAACTCGCCTCCAACAGTGTTGAAGTGACAGGCACTGTGCCTTCGATTGTCGACCATCTTCGCGAGGCCGCTGTATTCGTGGTGCCGCTGCGAATCGGCGGAGGCACGCGCATCAAGATTTACGAAGCAATGGCGGTCGGCAAAGCTACCGTTTCTACAACGGTTGGCGCCGAAGGATTGGATGTGCGCCATGATCGCGACATTCTGCTGGCCGACGATCCCGGCGGTTTTTCCGAAGCTGTAATCTCACTTCTGCAACGGGACGATCTGCGGCGGCATCTCGAGGCCGCCGCCGCTGCTACGGCTGCGCGATATGACTGGAGTGTGATCACCGAGAAATTTGTGGAAGTCTTACGCACTACGATTGAGGCTACTGGCCGCTCGCCTACTCCGGCTAAGTCGAGGGCCGTGATGCAAACGTAGTCGTCAAAGAATGCGGTGGTGCCTGCAGACCTCAAGCCTGATGCGGGGTTTGGCGGGTTGTAATGTAAACTCTTTGCCCATTACTTGCTAGAGGTGGCGTGTGCGAATTCTCGATGTTGGATGTGGGACAGGCCGTCCTCCCTGGAAAACCCATGCAGGCGAGCAGGACTCCGTCATGGGAATCGATAGTAACCTGTCATCCCTCGTCGTTGCGAAGCGTCGATTTCCCGAACGTCATTTCGTGTGCTGCCAGGCAGAAGCCCTGCCATTTTCAGATTCCAGCTTCGGGCGAGTAGTTTCTTCCGTGGCCATGCCTTACACAGACATTCCGGTGGCGCTGGCGGAAATCAGGCATGTGCTGGTTCCCGGGGGCTCCCTGTTCATGAGCGTCCACCACCTGCGATTCACCTTGGGCGAACTACGCGCTGCTCTTCCGAATCCGATTGCCACCTTATATCGTTTGTACGTCCTCGCGAACGGTTTGATCTTTCATGCCAGCGGCAGGTTGGTCCGATTTCCAAACGGTAAGGTAGAATCTTTCCAAACCACTCGGGCTCTCGAACGCGCGCTGGGAGGAGCTGGCTTTGTTGGCGTAGAAGTCAGCCAGCCGGATGGCAAAGTGCACGTCGACGCCAAGACAGCCGGATGTTCTTCTGTTCCCTGCGCTAGTTGAAAACGGATTGTTCGTGACTGCTGCGCACGCCACAAACCATTCGGCGCGCCTTTGTTCAGGAATCTCTAATCTACCGCGCCTTCGTCAGAATCCTCACCGTCCAGTAATCAGTTGAAGCATCGTCCAGATTCCTATCCACCCCTGTACTCCCGGAGTGAACGTCTAGTTGGCCCATGTCCTCTTGTGTCACTCGTTACCTATCGGTTTGCCCTTCCGCCCTCGATATTGTCTATAGGACTGAAACCTCAGTCCGATCAACTGACTTTCGTCCGGAGGTAAGATGCAAACCGCGGGCCCTCCCCAACCGCCTGTGCACGTCGCTACTCGCTTCAAGGTCTTATACACCGTATTCTTAGGTTTGCTCAGTCTCATTCTGATGACAGGCTGCGGCTCGGGTTCGGCATCACAGCCGGCTGCGAGTACGCCAAACTCGAATAGTGCTCTTCCGACAGTCTCGCCAGCCAATGCGGTGGTTTCACCCGGCGCAACACTGCAATTCACGGCCAGTTTCGCCAATACTGCGGCAACGTCCGTTGTGTGGAGCGCAAGCTCAGGAACAATTTCTTCCAGCGGCTTGTTTACCGCCCCGAACGTAAGCAGCACAGCCGCAGTATCCGTAACCGCGGCCAGTGCCGCCAACCCGTCCAAGTCCACCACGGTTCCGGTGACAGTTCAAAGCGCCGCGCCACTGGCAATCGAAACCAGTTCTCTCGCAATTGCAATCGTGGGTTCTCCATTCTCCGCGACTCTAGAAGCATCTGGAGGAAAACCGCCGTACAAATGGACTCTGGCTTCTGGGAGTCTTCCCGCTGGCATCACTCTCAGTTCCGCCGGAACGTTAACTGGCACGCCATCTCAGTCAGGAACTTTTTCGTTTGTAGTAAGAGCGAGTGACAGCATTAACGCACAAACTACTCAGAGCTATTCTTTAAACGTTGCAGCCAACAGCGGTGGCTTTGATGGACCCGCACAGCTCCCTCTCGTTTACATTCAGAGTTCCCTCGCCGACACGCCGGCTCCCGGCTCCACCGTCCTCGTGAGCCCCGGAGGAAATCTGCAAAGCGCCCTTAACGCCGCGGAGTGCGGCCAAACCATCGCGCTGCAGGCGGGGGCAACTTTTTCGGGCCAGTTCACAGTGCCAGCCCTTGCTTGCGACGACGCGCACTGGATCATTATCCGCACCAGTTCGCCGGACAGCGCTCTGCCTCCCGAGGGCAGCCGCATCACCCCTTGTTATGCGGGAGTCGCCTCACTGCCCGGCAGGCCGCGTTTCGCGTGTCCCTCCACCAAGAATGTGATGGCGAAAATTGTCTTCGCCGGAACCGCGGGCGAACCGATCCTGCTGGCGTCGGGCGCCAATCACATACGATTCCTTGGACTTGAAATTACGCGGAGTTCCCCTGGCAAGGTAATTTATGATTTGGTGCTTCCGCAGAACGGTGGCCCCGTCGATCATCTCGTATTCGACCGCGTCTGGATTCACGGTACGGCGCAAGACGAAACCACGCGTGGCATCGCATTGAGCGGCACAACCTATGTCGCCGTTGTGGATTCCTTTTTCTCAGACTTCCATTGCATCGCGATTACTGGCTCGTGCGGGGACGCGCAGACTATGGCTACAGGCTTGGGCGACCTCCCCATGGGCCCTTACAAGATCGTCGGCAACTTCCTTGAAGCGGCTGGAGAGAATCTGATGTTCGGCGGCGGAGAAGCAACGCAGACTCCGGAAGATATCGAAATCCGGCAGAATCATTTCTTCAAACCGCTCATCTGGATGCGCGGCCAGCCTGGCTACGTGGGCGGCACCAACGGCAACCCGTTCATCGTCAAAAATCATCTCGAATTCAAGAACGGAATACGCGTGCTATTCGAGGGAAATGTTCTGGAAAATACTTGGGGAGGATTTACCCAAGTCGGTTTTTCGATTCTGCTTACGCCTAAGGATCAGAGCAACGCCTGCCCTCTGTGCGTCGTCCATGACGTGACCATCCGCTACAACACCATCAGCCACGTCGGAGGCGGCATGCAGATCGCCAACGGAGCTTCGGACTCTGGAGGCCTCTCCCAAGGCGCATGGAATGAAAGCATTCACGATGTCGTCATCGACGACATTGACGCGAAGACCTTCAATGGAGACGGGTACATCCTACAGGAATCAAATGGAGATCCACTGCTGGCGATTCACGACGTGGTTATAAACCATCTAACGGTCGTGGGGCCCGACGCAGTTGCGTTGCTGGTGATTGGCAATGACTTGACCAATCCCATGATGAACAACTTCACGTGGACGAACAGCATTTTCGCTTTCAGCACTATCGGCGTTCTCAGCACCGGTGGCGGCAGCACAAATTGCGCCTTCAAGACTGGCGGGCCAATGGCCAAGCTCGCGGCCTGCTTCAGTCCTTATGCTTTCAGTCACAATGCAATCATCGGCGCAACGGGAACCTGGCCGAGCGCAAACTACACGCCGGCGACTGCAAACGCTGTGCAGTTTGTGAATTACAACAATGGTTCGGGAGGCAACTACCAACTGCAGCCCACAAGCCCCTTCAAGAATGCTGGTTTAGATGGAAACGATCTGGGTGCTGATATGACGACGCTAAACAGCATGATCGCGGGCGTTGCCCCATAGCCGGTTCGCGCGCAGTACAGTTCGACAACTCAGCCGAACGATTACTCAACTCCATCGGTGGCGGCTTTGATTGCGTCCAGGTCCGCACCCAGGTCTTTACCGTCAGTGCCCGCCTTCAGAAAAGGTGACGCCGCTTTACAATCGCCGACTTTAGATTCGGCGCAGAGCTTGTAGTTTCCGCCGTTGCCGTCACGAAAGTCGTGCATACGCACAGCTGAATCAGTCCCCACGGGAAAGTTGCCTCCAGGCCACGCTCCGGCGAAACCCACGAGAGCATTATGGGTAAACGTGTAGCTGGCGAAGCAACTCTTCAGCACGCCTTCGGGCCCTTGCTTTTGCGGCTGGAAGGCGCAATTCTTCGGACCACCACCCGACGTGATAATGCCGACGGTTCCTAGCCCCACAAGATTATTGGTAAAACTAAAATTGATGATCTTCTCGCGGTCTACATCTGCGCCAAAAGTAAATAACGTCGTAGGCGGAAAACCCGTAACATGATCGATGCTAACGTCGCGCAACGCGGGCATTTTCGATGTGATCTGGAACAGAACGCCCAGGCCACCATAAGCCTTCCCGCCCATGTCATCGAAGACAATATCGTGGATGCTGTAGCGCTCGCCTCCGCTGGCAGCTCCACCCGAGTCGGAAAGCCCGGTGCCGATCATCATGCCATTCGCCGCGTGACTGACGCGGCAGAATCGCAATGTTAGATCCGTGGTCTTGCAAAGCGGACAGTGATTTCCCTGATTCTTCGGAGTGAGCAGAATGGCGAATCCAGTCTGCGTAAACCCACCCCACGCGTTTTCCAGAACGTTCCCCTCAAAAAGAATTCGCTGACCGTTTTTCAGCTCGAACAGATTCTTCACGATAAACGGCTTCCCAGACGTCCCGCCGACGAAGCTAGGGCTCCCGGGCCTCCAGGTCAACGGTTTGAAAAGATAATTGCGGCGAATCTCGATATCAGCCGGCGTCATTGTGGCCGGCCCGCCACCAAAGAGAATATTCTCTCCTGCAGCTTCGAGGAAATTGTTGACGATCTTGTAAGGCCCCATCGGAAAATCGCCCAGCCCTCCGGCGATCGTTTGTGCGTCGCTGCAGCTTCCCGTGATGGCTACACAATGAAAATCGGTGAAGTAGGAGTCCACCACAGCAACGTAATTACTCGTGCCAAGGGCGATTCCGCGGGTGGTTTCGTCCTGCGCTGTGCCGTGAATCCAATCGCGATCGAACACGATGTGATGATTGCTTCCCTTCCCCGCCATCGCGATCACGTTGTAAACCGTGTGAGGAGACTCGCGCGTTATCTCTAATCCGAGGAACCGATAGTGATTCGCTCCATCTTCCAGAGTCACAGTCGGCGTGCTTGGCCCGGTCGAGACTAACTTGGCCATCACGTTTTTTGGCGAGGGGCAGGTATATGTAGGCCTGCCCGGGAGCGACGCGACGCCTGCGTAGCACGGGGTAATTCTAATGCCTTCTGGCGGCAGCGCGCGGTCTTCCGTGCTGGTGCGCACAATAATCCAATGCGCATCGTCGCACTTCTTCGCGGGCATCGTAAAGTTGCCGACAAATCGTGCACCGCCTTGCAGAAGTATGGTGTCTCCACAGTGAGCATCTTCGAGCGCGGACTTCAGTTCCGCAGCGTCCTTCACGGGGAGGGATTTCCCTGGCGCCGGGGTGTCAGCCAGGCTGCTATTCACATAAACGCGAGGAAGTTCCGCCGGTCCGTCGAACTTAGCATTATTCGGAGCCTGAGCGATAGCGGACAAATATCCGCAGAGCAACAGAATCAGGCCGGTTTGAATACTAAACGATAAAAATCTCACACTACCTCCAACATGAGTTTAGATGAGAAGACAGCGGGCTCCGGCACTCCAGTTTTGCACGACCAGGACAAAAAACGCGACAGGGCAAAATAGCTTTGGAAAGGCGTACGAGAACAAATCTTGTCGACGCATATCGCGCTCGCTAGCGCACCGGTACAACTTTGGGCTCTGCGGCTTCCACGGATTCTCCGGCCAACCACGCCGCCATTCTCCCAACATTGTCGATCCCTGCGTCTAGTCGCAAACCGGCCTTCACTTGGTTGTAGCGCAGGGTCACGTCGATCAGCTTCTGAGACATGTCGACGGCGTTCGTGTCGTTGTAAGTGATTACGCCGTTGGGCCGGCGACCATTTTCGCTGGCCACAATCGGTACTCCCAGCGCGATCGACTCCAGAACCGAGGCCGCGACACCATCGCACGCCGGGGTGCGCAGGTAGATGAAGCAACGGCTCAGCAGTGTAAGAAATTGGTCATGAGTCAGACTCCCCAGCAGCAACAGGCTTTCTCTTTCCTCCGCCGGCCAATCGCGGACATACTCTTTCACCGCCGGCAATTCTTTTTCAGGAAAGCCCAGCCAGATAAATCCGGCGTTGGGCTGCGCTTTGCGGTAGAGCTTCATGCCTTCACGAAGAACATTTAGGCGATACTCCGGGCGAAACGATAGATAGGAAAAAATCATTGTTCGCTTCTGGCAGAAAAATTTCTCCACTTCGTCCGGCAGAGGAGCTTGAGCATACGACAGATACTGCGGCGAAAAAGTGGCTATAGTTTCCACTTTGTCGGACGAAATACCGTAGCCCTCGATCGCTTCCTTGATGGGCTGGCTGTCGCATGCGATCGCACCCGCCATCAAAAATAAAATGTAGAACGCCCAATGCACCCTGCTGTTATCGTGGCGCGGGAAGTAATCCTGCGAGAGCCCCCCATGAAACGTCACTAGCGCGGGACGAAAAAACAATCTTCCAGTCAACGCGGCGGCGAATGCCAGCCAATATCCCTTTCGTGACATGCCATTAACGTGCACGTTGAGCCGGTATCCGCGCAGTGAGTAACTGCTAATCTTCCTCAGATAGTCCGCGCCATTCTGTACGTCAATATATTCCGCACTCTTACTCTGCCGGCCTTCGTTAATCTTGAGCACCTCACAGACATGCCCGCGGCGGCGCAACTCTTCCGTCACCAATTTCGTCTGGATTGCCCAGCCGCACATTGGTGGTGGGTAATTTCCGATCTGAAGTATTTTCGCCGGCTGTCTCATGAAACAATTCTTAACGCGTGCGTCAGAAACGTGGCAAATCGTGCGACGCAAGCAGCTTGCCGAAAGGAGCCTTTTTCTTGAGCCGTAGCTTTGTATCGAAATAGCGCTCATAGAGCAGGCGCATCCGCTTCAGCGAGGAGTCGGAAGAAGCTACGCGAGCTAGAGTTTTGCGTGCTAACGAAGCCTTCTCGCCGAAATCTTCCCTCGCATATCCGAACTGCTCAAGGCTCGATCCCAGCAATGTCTCCAACCGATGCAGTTGAGCAACCGTAAGACTGGTTCTCCATCGCTGCACCGGATTGAATTCCCCCTCTTTCATTTCCTTTAGGAACGAACTATTTGGTTTGCTCACCGAGCCGATAGCAACCCGTTCAATTTTCTCGTAGTCCAGCTCCTGTCCTATGA
>JBAPOI010000211.1:0-9683 GCA_049279555.1 Candidatus Sulfotelmatobacter sp. | reverse complement strand
AAGTAAGCCCGTCCAGTGTCTTCGAGCCAAGTGATACGGCCTTCAGGATTCAAAGTTCGAAAGGTGATTTGATAGGTGGGGTTCTCACGAGTAAGCCCGGCCTCAACAGCCGTGTACGAGGCTAGATCATCTGGGTGAATCCTTGCGTGGAACTCCCGACCGGTATCATGCTCGGGTCTTTCCCAGTTGAGAATGGCTGCACTTTCTGTTGACCGCACAATCTCATCGGTTGCCATATTCCAGTCAAACGTATACATTCTTCCAGCCTGCATCGCCAAACGAAACCGCTGCTCGCTTTCCCGCAGTGCTTCTTCCGCCCGCTTGCGCTCCGTTACCTCCTCCATAAAGGCAAAAACCAGCGGGGATGCTCCATCACCTTCCTTCGAAAGGGAGACATTCAGACGTCCCCAAATCCGAGCGCCATCTTTTTTTATGTAGCATTTTTCCAGAGAGTAATGGTCGATGACACCTGCGCGAAGCTGTTGAAAGAATGCCAAATCGTCCTCGGAATCCTCGGGATTAGCGAATTCGGAACAGCTCATGGCGCACAGTTCCTGCTCTGTATACCCCAACATGAAGCAGAGCGCTGGGTTGGCACGCAATATCTTTCCCTCGAGATCCTTCAGCGCAATTCCCAGGGAAGTCTGCTCGAAAAGATGGCGGAATAGTTGGCTAGCAGGAGCTGGCAATGCTTGCGAGGACATAACGACTCCAGAAGATCAGGGCTTCTCCAAGTACATCAGCACTTTGTGAGCGCACTCCTGGTCCAGGCTCTGTCGAAGGAGTATTCGGTGGCGGTTATCTCTTACAACTACAACGACCAGGTGGCCAGTACTCATAAAACCCTGATCTCAACTACTGAATTTGTCTGGGTAAGAACTAAGAACGAAGGTGGGGAACCGAACTATCACTTCCCCAATCATGCTCTCAACACGATTACGTCAAGGAACCAAAGTAGTGAAACTTTATACACTCACTTGTCCCCGAGTGCAATAGGGAGGTGACCTGATTAGCTTTTTCTAGCCTATATACTATAGGCAATAGTAGACACCGGCTTGCACCAAAGGAAGCAAAGGCGAGCCGTCAAAACGATCCCACAACTCGTCAGACAACTGGTGCCACGCGATCAGAAATGCCACAAACTTCAGACCGAGAAAAACAGGGCGCCCAAATCCCAATGGTCAGGAGAGCACTTTTGGCAGAGAGGTAAGAGTGGTGCTGTCATCCGTCCGTACGTGCATCGGCCTTGTCTGTGGAACACGGATGCCCGTCCTGCGACACTCGCGGTTCAAGGTCGAGATACTTAATGAGCACCACTTCGTTGCCTTGCTCGTTGTACACAAGTTCATCAACAAGTCGCTGGGTGACTAAAACGCCAAACCCCCCCGGACGCATGCCTTTCGCCTCTCGGTATTCGATGTGGTGTAACGGGTCGTCGGGCGGATTGGCAACGGCGGCATGCGGAATTTCGTCGAGCGTGAAGCCCTCCCCCGGATCGCTAATCCGGCACGCCACCATATGGCAGACCCGCAGATAAGAAATCTCGACTTGCTCGTCAGGATCCAGACGACCGCCATGCTCGATGGCATTCATCAGCATCTCATGGAATGCCATTCCGACCGCACTCCGTTCCGGGTTCGGCAACTCGGCGATTTCGTCGAAAAACTGGAGCACTCGATCAGCCGTTTTCAGGTCGCAGCGGGCGCGGATTTGAATCCATTCTGAGGTTGCCGAGAGCACGTCGATGCCATCGTCCCAGCAGGGTTCTTCTATCGCGTGATGAATCATTACGGCGAGAGCGCCTGGCGAGAACGGCTTGGAAAAATAACTGAAGGCGTGCTCGCGCATTGACGCAATTACATCTGCAGGCATACTTTCCTCGGCCAAGATGATCAAGCGTGTGTGCGGCCGCGCGGATCGCAGCTTGCGAAGCAGTTCCACATCTTCTCGGCCCGAGGTCTTCGCGCTGGTCAAGATCAGATCGTAATTTCTCTTGCTGGCCATAGCCAGCGCCTCGGCGTTGTCGGCTACGTGCTGCCGAATCCATAGGCTGGGTTCCAGAATTCCGCGCAACTGTTCCTTGAGCTCAGCATCTTCGCCTACCAGAAGCGCTGTACGAACCGGAACCGGGCCGAGTTCGATCTGGGAAAGAGCACTCATATCAGAGCCAATCAGACGTAATGAGAATACGCATTTGCAAGAAATTTCAGAGGTCAGCGGTTCGCCGCAGACCCCCAGAACAGAATTTACTCCGACACTTGTGGCAGGGCCACCGACCGGTTAAGAACTCGCGGTGATGGCCCTGCCCTCATATGAGCGAGATCATGGATCGCCTAGTGCGGCAGTGAAGCAAGAATTAAAGAGTTCTGGGCGGACAGCAACTGTCAAAAATATCAGCGTTGAGCTATTTATAGCTGGCGCTGATCCCAAGTAGCAGGTGGAGCGCGATGCGAGAGGCCTAGCGAGCCATTCGACGTTGCCTCACCAGCTCCACGCTTTTTACCTCAAGGCATTCGGAAAGCAGGCTCGGTGTTTACCTAGACTGGTATTTCTGCCAGTGTTCCCAGTCGGTTGAGACGAAGATAAATGGCGGGAGGAAGCCTAAGTGACGATGAAAACAGTTATCCAGTGTGCAGCGTGGACTCTCGTCTGCACATCTATCTGGTTTCTTCCTCTTCAGGCACAAGATCATCAATCCGAGCCTCCCGGCAGACTTAACAGCAACCTCGCTTTCACCCTGACTGCGCCTCTTGACCCAACCGTAAGGTATGCAACCGCCTTGGGTGGACTCACATACGGGGTTGGGTACAATTTCACCAGGCACCACTCGATTCTGGCCGAACTCATGTGGAACGGACTTTCACCCACAAGCGAAGCGCTAGCACCGATTCGGGCAGCCCTTCAGAACAATGACCTCCATGGGCACGGCAACCTGGTGGCACTGACCGCGGATTACCGATTGCAGTTTGAACGAAAGGTTTTTGGAACGTATTTTATTACTGGGGCAGGTGTCTACTACCGAAATGCGAGCCTGTCTCAACTCGTAGCAGTAGGTGAGTCTGTCCGTTGTACTCCGGCATGGTTATGGTGGGGATTCATGTGCAATTCAGGAACTGTCACGAGCCGTCAGACCCTTGCAAGCTCCAGCTCGACAGCTCCAGGAGCGAACATAGGAATAGGCTTTACCGTCAGAATCCCCGACTCTCAGTATAAATTTTATATCGAATCTCGATATCACTATGCAGCAAGTAAGGGTGTGGCTACGCACGTGATACCGATCAGCGTGGGAGTGCGGTTCTGAGAGCGGGAATCTGAAGTCATTTACTTATTGCTGGCGTTCTTGTAAAGCAGCGTCGGGCTGATCAAGATTTGTCTTGCTCGCAGGACGTACAAGAGGAGTCGCTGGCGGAGTCGCCGCCTTCTGGCTTGAATTCTTCCCGAGCGCGACGCGAGGCGAAACTTCATTCACTTGTGTCGCCAACCCCTGATTCATCTCTTCGGGAACGGGAAGGAAATCACGACGGGATTTCTCTCGAGGCAGCTCGGTTGCCATAAAGTTCATCCAGATTGGCAGAGCGGCTCTGGCTCCTGTTTCCTTGTTGCCTAAGGTTCTCTTTTCATCAAATCCCATCCACACACCGCACGTTATGGAGGGTGAAAAGCCGATGAACCAGGCGTCCGTAAAATCGTTGGTGGTACCTGTCTTGCCCGCCACGGGATATTTCAAGCGAGCAGCCGCAACTCCGGTGCCGTTCAATACGACCTCGCGAAGCATTGAGGTCATGATGCGGGCGGTGCGTACGCTGATCGCCTCCTGAACGGCGGGATAATTCTGCTCAAGTACCCGGCCATCGTATTCGGTTACCTTCACAATGTAGTGCGGGATCGCTCGCATACCATCATTTGGGAATGCGCTGAACGCGGACGCGTGTTCCAGCAAAGTCAGCTCAGCAGCTCCCAAGGCGATGGGCAGGTATGCCGGTATATGTTCGCTGATACCGAAACGGCGTGTGTACCCAATCACCGTCTTAATGCCTAAACTTTGTGCAAGCTTCACAGCTGGAATATTCCTGGACTCGGCTAAGGCATGTCTCAGCGTAATCTCGCCCTCAAATTTTTCATCGTAATTGTGAGGGCTGTAGGCACCGGAAGCAGTCATAAACGTTGCCGGAGCGTCCAATACTGTGTCCTCAGGCATTGCACCTTGATCAATCGCAGCAGTGTAGACGTATGGCTTGAAAGACGATCCGACTTGGCGCAGCGCTTGCGTAGCGCGATTGAATTTAGATTGGTTAAAATCACGACCTCCAACCATGGCCTTAATTTCTCCGCTGGCATTGTCAATCGCGAGCAATGCGCCCTGTGCTCCAGAGTCTTCTGCAAAGACAACCCGCGCTTTGGAATCTTGACCGAGGGAAACAATCTTTACGTAGGCAAGATCGCCCACTGATAGCAGCTGAGGAAGAGTGCGGCCAGTCCAGGAAACATCGCTTGCTCCGATGCTCGCCGTGTACTGGCCGATTCTTAACCAGGCCGATGCGGGAGAGAGCGACATCACCTCCGCGTGAACATAGCTTCCGGGTGCAATGGCCTCGCTCGGTTCGAAACTAGCGTAAGGCTCAGTGCTGGCGCCGCTAGACTTGCTCTGCGGACGAGCCCGCCATCCATGACGACGTTCGTAATCGGCAAGACCATCCAGCAGCGCGGCATTCGCCGCCTTCTGCAGGTCCACATTAAGGGTGGTATAAACCTTCAGGCCGGATTCATGAACTTCCTGGGTGCCATATTTTTTCTCCAAATAGCGCCTGATCTCCTCTACGAAGTATGGTGCCAGCAAGTTTGGATCGTCGTGTACGTGCAGCCGTATTGGGATCTCCTTGGCTGCAGCACCATCATTAAGGCTGATTTTGCCGGCCCCTATCATTGCATCGATGACCAAATTGCGCCTGCGTAAGGCTCGTTCCGGGTGTTTGATCGGAGAGTAATTGTTTGGGGCCTTGGGTAACGCGGCAAGCATAGCCGCTTCCTCAAGAGTCAGATCCCTCACCGTTTTTCCGAAGTAATACTCGGCGCCCGTGGCGAACCCGTATACTCCGTGGCCCAAATAAATCTGATTTGCGTAGAGGGTGAAAATCTGAGGTTTTGTAAAGTATCGCTCAATCTGGACAGCCAACACGATTTCGCGAAATTTGCGCTGAATAGTTCGCTCGGGCGAAAGAAATAAATTACGTGCCAGTTGCATCGTCAAAGTGGAAGCACCTTGAACGTTTCCGCGGGATCGGAGATTGTGACAGGCGGCCACCAGCATGCGCCAAATTTCAAATCCAGAATGCTTCTCAAAGTTCTTATCTTCGATTGAGAGAACTGCATCGTAGAGCACTTTCGGATAATCTTCATACTGCGCGATCGTGCGACGTTGTAGTGCGAACGATCCAAATGCGCGACCCTCATCGTCATATAGCACTGTGTTTGAAATCGGGCGATAGTGGCCGAGAGCGTCGATTTGTGGCAGATCGGCCGAATATACCAACGCCAATCCGATCAATGATCCTATGCCGGCTGATGCCACCAGGAGGAGAACAATTACGACCCACCGGGGCCATAGTCGTTTTTGGGCGCGGCCGCGTGGATTTCGCAGAAACTTGGTCGTCGATGATTTTCCTTCTGAATGCACCGAGGCGAGCGCCGATCACGACCGGGCGCGCCATTGATGTTAATTTCGAGGTGCGAACGAATACACTGCTACTAGTAGCAGTCGGCCCCCAAAGCTTTACGAGTTTATGAATATTGCCGAACGCGCTTGCCAGTCGATAGGGTTTTTAGAAGCCACAAAACGAGCGGTTGGCGGCTGCCACTCTCAGAGTTGCACCTTAACATCCGGATTGCCGAGGCACTCTCCTGGCCTGATGGTGGCACGAGCCGTCCACGGTGAGAAGAACACCAGTTGGGAAGGCGGCTACCGGGTACCCGCGGTCGTTCGCTGGCCCGGCGTGATCAAGCCGGGAACAGTAATCAACGATGCTTGTTCCCACGAAGATTGGTTGTCAACGCGCCTAGAGGTGGCAGGCGAAACCTGACATCGCACAAAAGCTGCTGGCACCTTGCGGGCGACGCCGGTCTCGGTCGTACGCTTACGGATATTCCCAAGTGAGCCGGTGGAATATCTGTCGCTTTAATCAACCATGAGCGCTTCGGGATCTTGGAGAATGATGCGACCACGTGCCTTAGAAAGAGTTCCGGCTCGGTCCCAATTCCTTAGTACTCTGCTGGCGGTAAAAGAGCTGATACCCGCGAACGCTGCAAGTTCATCGTTGGTGGCACGGATTTCGATTCCCTCGGGATGAAACTCGCCAGTTTGCTCGCTAAGCCTAAGTACGGTCTCTGCCAACCTCGCTTCTGCATTCTTAGTCATTAACGCAACATGACGGTCGATGTAGGTTCGCAGATGTGCAAGAGCGATGTGCAGCGCATTCTCGGCGAGCAAAGGGTAGCACGAAACAAGCTTGCGGATCGCTAAATGCTCCCAGGCCAAGGCTTCACAATCGCAGGTTGACTCTGCCGTTGCCATATAGGAAGGCGGTATCTTTAGTGAGGCTGCCAAACCCGCAACATCTCCCGGCACCAACCAGGCCAGCAAAACCAACTCCCCCGCTTTAGTAAGATGGTAGAGACGGGCCCGCCCGCTTTGAATAAGGTACAAACTACTTGCTCGACAGCCGCCAGTGGTGATGTCGTGCCCAGCAGGAAATCTGCGGAGTTGGGCCACGCCGAGAATATCTTCAAGGCCAGCTTTATCAATACCGGTCAAAAAGCGAGAGGACAACGCAGTAATCGATGCTGCCCGAGAATCTACATTTCCCTTACTAGGGCACATTGCCAAGTACCCGGGCCACTCTCGAACGGAGATTCTTGCCCGTCCTCGTTAGTTCTCGATCTTCTCTTTCTCTGCCGCCTGCTGGACGACTTCTTTAGTGGTGGTGCCGTTTCGATCAACGAGGGTCGCGAAATCGTCCGCCTTGAACGGGTACTGATGAGCCGATTCCTGCCCGGTGGTACTCAGCGTGATATCCACCCGACGGTTGTTGGCCAAGACGAGGGTGTCGAGTTTTTGCAGAGCCTTCTGCCGCTCTTCTTCATTCAGCTCAGGATTCTGCTCTACCATTTGCTTGACTTGATCGGCCGTCAGGTTTTGATCCTCGCCTAGGCCCTGGATCTCAAGGTGATCGGCCGGTACCCCCTGGTTGACCAGGAAGTTCTTGGCAACCTCGGCGCGCCGATCCGAGAGATCCTTGTTGTAACCGTTCGGCCCGCGCTCATCGGCGTGACCAACGAGCGTCAGGTGGGCATCAGGCTTGCTCTCGAGATACTTCTTGAAAGCGTCAGCGACCGAGGTGAGCGCCACCTGCTGGCTCGGCACCAGGGCTTCTTCCGTCTTGATTGACCTAGGGACATCCGTTTGGAAGTAAATGCTGTTGAACGCGAGGCCGGTATCTGGCACCTCGATCAAACCAACAATGTGCAGAGTTGCCGTCTTGGTTTCGGAACCGCCGCACACATTCGACGCGGTGAGCGTGTAGGTGACCGTCTCATCGACGGGGCCGGCATCGGTCTTCTTGGGAGTTATCGGCAGGGCGCGGCTACCGTTGGGATCAACCGTGCCGAGTGGGTCAATCGATACTGATGAGGCGTTCGCCGCGGTCCAGTTGAGCGCAGCAGTGCTCTCCTCGACTACCTTATCCCCCACGCGCCTGTAGCGAATCTCGGGAGACGCCAACCGGAGATCGGCTTGGACATCAGTGTTCACGTTAACCGTTGCGCTGGAATTAACCGTTCCACCCGGGCCCACGGCGGTGAGTTGATACGTCGTGGTTTGTTTGGGTTGCACGGACTGGTCGCCAGACGTCGCAACCGCACCAACCGGGGTAATTTCGACGCTCGGCGCATCCGTAGAAGACCATTTAAGCTGCGACGCGTCCCCGCAATTGATTTGTGCGGCGTGTGCAGACAGTTCTGCGGTCGGCTTGGCAACTGCTACGGTTGCACTCGCCGTGCCCACGTTGAAGCGTGGCAACGCGCCGAGTTTTTCGCCACGAGGCCACGGGACTGTCTTAACAACCCCCTTGGGAAAATGGATGACCACGCGCTGGTTGGCGGGAACCTCAACAGAACCGGTCCAAAGTTCCCCCTCTGATCCCAGTCCCAGAATCGTCATCTGGTAGGTGCCCGGGGGAACCACCAGTTCCTGCTTCCACCCCCATTCGTGGTTGAACTCATCACCGTGGCCGACGAAGAAATCAGGCGTCTTGCCGTTAAGCAGTATGGCATCTCGGCTAACACTCTCAATGGTGATGGCACCAAATGGTGGCGACACGGCGGAGGCAATGGCTTCTAGGGCGATTTCCAGATCGGTGGTTTGCCCGCCGGTGATGGTGACGGTCCGAGTTACGGGCGTGTAGCCGTAGTTGACCAATTCCACCTTATGATCTCCGGGACTCAGCTTCAGCGAGCGATGGTGGCTGGCTTCGCCGACCGCATGGTCATCTACGAAGACATAGGCTCGCTCTGGAGTGGCCCGAAGGGCTAATTTGCCGTCTTGAGCAAAGCATAGAAGTCCGCTGGCTAGTACCAGCGTCATTGTCGGTATCGCGAAGTGGCAAACACGATCGTTAATCGGCATAGTTGTTCTCCCGTGCGACATACAGGTTAAAGTTATCCGCTGAAAAACCTCGCCGCTACTAGCAAGTTTGACAGGACGGTATTGCTCTCCTTGCCATCTGATCTACGATCCCGAGGCACGGATTACGCTCACCGCACATGCCGATGTCCGTGGCCGGAGTGCAGAGAACCAGTCTCTTAGCGAGCGGCGTGCCAATCGTGTGAAACCCAGTCTCGTTACGCAGGGCGTTCCGGAAGGCAAGATTGACATTGTCGCATTGGGCGAACGGCAGAACCTGAGCCCCGCTGAGGTTCTAAAACTGCATGACGAGAATCCCAATAAACATGGCTTTGCGAAACGTAATTCGCAGGCGCTGGTGTGGGCCTATAACCGCCGCGTGGACATCACACTGCTTCCCATGGGACAGAGTCAACGCAATTCTTCCCTGGAAATGCGGATGAGGCCAAACTGCTCTTCCGAAGTACGTGGCAGGGCCGGCGCTCGGTGGAAAAGGCAGGGGACCAACCATCGACTAGTGAAGCACCGCGTACAGAACAGCCACAGACAGAAACGGCCGCTGTACAGGCGAAACCGGCAAACTAAGAGTTTAGACAGCCACGGCTGCAAAACCGGTCTGTGAAGTACGGGTAACCCCTCCCATCTTCACAGACCTGCTTCATTTTGTTTCATCTCTTGTGAAGACTCACAGCGGCAGCGTCTGGTAAGTCCGCTTCTGAAACATTTCTGCGAACTTGTTTCCTTCTCGGCACAAGAGGAGTAATGCACACCGCAGGAGTTCAAGGGACCGATCTCAAATAGGTAGCTGGGGCTAACAATCGCTCGGTTAACTGGATACACCCTACTTATATCTACTCTGACGGTGCGTAGTAACCTTGCTTCGCGTGAGCAGTCAACGGCGGTAATCCACGGGGAGGTAGCATCTTTACTTTAATCTTGTGCCACTTACCGTCATATTTTGGATACTGTGGATGGTACCCAAGCACGTATTGGTTGCGCAACTCGATGC
>JBAPOI010000210.1:0-1893 GCA_049279555.1 Candidatus Sulfotelmatobacter sp. | reverse complement strand
GCAAAACAAGTGCTCGCGAATTACGATAGAGCAAGGGCAGCTCATCCTCGCTCTTTCTCCCGATGAATCGGACGGTTGAGGAAACGCCAAGATTCTTTGCGAGTGATTCCAGAGATTCTCGATCGGGTCCGTCGCCCGCAAGCCAGAGTTCCGTGTTAGGCGAAAGTGGTGAAGCCGTTTTCCAGGCGTGCAACAGGACGTCTACGCCCTTGATGTGATGAAGCCTGCCCACAAAAAGAACGTAGTCCGCCTTGCCATCCGGCGTAAGAGCAAGCTGGAACCACTGCGGACCGACGCCATTGTGGACAACGCGCGCTTTCGGTCGGAAGTTGTTGTAGACCGCCGCCGCATCATCCAAGAGAGACTGGCTGACGGCGGTGATTGCATCGGCGCGATCAAAGAGGCGCCATTGCCAAGGTCCGATCTCCGGGGCCTCAATAGGAGATACTCGAATGTCGCTATTGTGGACAGTAACGATCAACTTCCAGCGGTGGGGGAACGCCGCGAGGCCCACTACAGGGAGACATTGCGCCACGGGATAGTGAACGTGTACGAGGTCGGGGCGAAAATCCTTCAGAACTTGTCGAAATTGCAAGGAAGAGCGAATGAAGGACGCCCAAGATCGTGGCCGCGTGACGCGCGGGTAAGAAGATGCGGCAACCGTCCAAACAGGGATACCGCCGGGAACACTGCGTTGGGTTCTGCGTTTTGGCGCGATTTCCACGATGGCGGCGGACGAGCCGCGCGCGAGCAAGGCCTTGGCTAAAGTTACAACCGCGACCTCGACTCCGCCCAAACCCCCTAGCTCCGCAAAGTGAAAGAGAAGGACGCGCATTCGCAGGTTACAGTTTTATCTCATTTGGGGGCCAAGAAGGAATTTCCATGGTCACAGGATTACCATCAAAAACTCACGCTGAAAGAGCCAGCTCAGCTTGCGGCTTGCCGCCTTCTTCCAGAAGCTGACTCAAGGTACAGAACTCAAAATCTCGGAGCAAATTGCGCAGTTTTTTTTCCACGCCGGTTAGTCCGAGTCTGTGGCGCAAACGCGCAGTCAATCCTGCCTTGAGTCGCGGCTGGGACGGATCGATCTCCCAGGGATGCATGTACACACAAACGGGACGGCCCTCGTACCGATTCAAATATCGAATGCCCCACCGAGTATACCAATAGGGAAGCAATCGCAAATAAGCGCCGCCCGCCAGAGGTGAACGTGTTCCGGCGAATTCAAGGGTGGTCATCGGGAATTCAACAATCGGGCCACGGCTCGTATTCACCACGAAAGAACTGCGAGGAATTGTCGGGATACCGTAGTTCACATGCCTAACGGGAAAAATACTCGAATCGTATCTGAAGCCGAGATCCGCCAGAATTTCAAACGCCCACAGGGATCGCTCGGTGATCGAGAAGCTAGGCGCACGGTAGCCGAGCACTCGTTTGCCGCTAACGTCTTCGAGCAATTCCTTAGCGCGGCGCGTATCTTCCCGAAACTCAAGGGGAGTCATTTCGTAAACGGTCCGGTGGCGCAAGCTATGGCAAGCGATCTCATGACCTTCTTTCGCGAGACGCTGAATGATCTGCGGATTCTTTTCGACCACCCACCCGAGGGTAAAAAAAGTCGCCTTGCATCCGGCGTCTTTGAACCACTGAATCAGAAGATCGGTGTTGCGCTCGACGCGCTGCTCAAGCGAACCCCATTGATCCTGGGAGACAACGTGATTGAATGCGCTTACGTGGTAGTAGTCTTCGAGGTCGACGGTGAGTGCGTTTTTCATCTGGTGATTTGGCAAGACAACGCAATAAGGAGGAGCAAGTTTACAGCCAGCCGCGCCTCTGAAACCGCGGAGACGCGCGGTAACCCATTTTAACACAGATAGTTACGAGCCATAGTACGAT
>JBAPOI010000209.1:0-1663 GCA_049279555.1 Candidatus Sulfotelmatobacter sp. | reverse complement strand
TTTGCGGCCATTCCGAAGGTGGAAATCGAACGGACCCGCGACGAAGTGAAAATATTGCTGCACACGGCGCGGCCGGGCGTGATCATCGGCCGCAAAGGGCAGGAAGTGGAAAAGCTGCAGGAGGAATTGCAAAATTTAATTGGCCGCCGAGTGAATATTAAAATCGAGGAAATTAACCGTCCGGAAATCGTCGCCCAATTAGTGGCCGAAGATATTGCTGAACAGTTGGCCAAGCGATCGAGCTTCCGCCGCACGATGAAACGGGCGATCGATACTTCGATGGAAGCAGGCGCCAAGGGAATCAAAGTGCAGTTGGCGGGCCGTTTGGGCGGCGCGGAAATGGCGCGCCGCGAAAAGGCGATTGCCGGCAGCATGCCGCTGTCGACGTTGCGGGCGAAAATCGATTACGGAATTACCGAAGCGAAAACACCACAAGGCCACATCGGCGTGCAGGTGTGGATTAACCAGGGTATGTACGAGGACCAAGTTCATGGCGATGATGCCCAAGAGAGTCAAGTTCCGAAAAAGCCAAAGAGGACGTATAAAAGGTGACGCCACGCGCGGCAATCGCGTGTCGTTCGGCGATTATGCTCTTCAATCGGCCCAAGGGGGTTGGCTTAGTGCGCAAACCATCGAGGCGGGCCGTGTCGCTGCGCAGCAATACATGCGCAACGAAGGGCGGTTGTACGTTCGCGTATTCCCGCACAAATCGATCACGTCGATTCCTTTGGAAACCCGCATGGGAAAAGGCAAAGGGGAACCAGAGTTTTGGGCGGCCGTGATTAAACCCGGCACAGTTTTGTATGAAGTGAGCGGTATATCGGAGGAAGCAGCGCGGATGTGTTTTGCTCGGCTGGCGCACAAAATGCCGGTGAAGGTGCGGTTTTTGAAGCGGCGGACGATGTAAACGAGTAAGTGGTAAGTAAGTGAGTTGGTCGAGTGATATGTAGGGAATGCGATTATGGCCAAAGCAGCAGAACTTCGCGACATGAGCGACGAACAAATCAACCTCACTTGGAAGGAAGCTTCGGAGAATTTGTTCCGTCTGCGCATGCAAGCGCAAACCGAAAAGCTTGATGCGCCAACCGAATTGAAAAAACATCGGCGATTGATCGCCCGATGCCAAACCGTACTGAACGAGCGGGCCCGCGGGGCGAAAAAACAGCCCTCAAGCAAAAAGTCGTAATGCAGCCGGTTGCGGCAGAAACCCATAACAGATCAACAGCAAATCAGTTTTATGCCTAAGCGATTGGAAATTGGCGTGGTGGTGAAGGATAAGGCGGCGAAAACGCGGCGGGTGGAAATACCACGTCTCGTGCGACACGCCAAATACGGAAAAATCCTGCACCGCAAAACGGTGTGCCACGTGCACGATGAAAAGAACGAATCGCACGAAGGCGACACGGTGGAAATTCGCGAGTGCCCGCCAAAGTCGCGCCTGAAGCGGTGGGAATTGGTGCGCATAGTGGCCAAGAGCCAGGCGGTCGATATCGTTGCCATGCGGACAGCGGCAAAAATGGACGAGGAAGCGGGAATTAAGTAGCCATGATCCAGATGCAAACCCGACTCAACGTGGCCGATAACACCGGCGCCAAAGAAGTCATGTGCTTCAAGGTGCTCGGCGGTAGTCGGCGGCGCTATGCCGGGCTGGGCGACATTGTGG
>JBAPOI010000208.1:0-3459 GCA_049279555.1 Candidatus Sulfotelmatobacter sp. | reverse complement strand
TTTTGAAAATCTGCAATCGACTCTGGAATTCTCGCTTTGTACAGATAGAGTTCTCCCAACATAAAATGCACCAGCGGAAGCTTCGGATCGAGAGTTGTGGCCTTCTGCGCGTATTCTTCCGCAACCGGGTCGAACTCCTGCCGTAGCAGCATGCGCGCCGTGAAGAGGTATGCGGCGGCCGATTCGGCCGGCACGTCGAACATTCGCGCAAAGGCGACGCGTGCATGCGGATAATCCTTGGTCTGGATGTAACAAACTCCTAGAATGTAAGCCGCATCGACGTTCGCTCGCGGATACCAGGCTTGTACCTTTTCAAGCAGTGGAATCGCCTCTGCCGGATGCCCTCCCAAGTAATAAGACAGGCCGAGCAACTGTACTGCCTCTCCGTTATTTGAATCTTCCGTCAGAGATTTCTTCAAATACTCGATCGCTTTCGGATAATCGCTCTTTTTGTAATAGGCCGTGCCCAGTTCCAGGGTTAACCCCTTCGCTGCGGAGTTGCTGCCTTGGATGACTAACAACTGAGAGATCGCCTCATCGCTCTTGCCTTCCTGCATTAACTTTCGGGCTCGCGCAAAATCAGGGGGAGCTTCTGATGCGTGGGTCGCGGGCGCTTCCGGTGGTTGCTGCGCGAGAGCAATCGAGTGGAGCGGCCATAAAAAAACCAGGGGCCACCACAAGCAGATTTTCACAATGCGCAAGGTTTGTATCCTGATCAATTCAAAAACCAACTTTCTTCTCCATCCGATTCAGCGGCAAATTCACCCTAATGCTGGTTCATGGCTCGTTGCAGCTCTTCCAGATTCTCTTTTGCCAGAGAATGATGAGGATTGATCTGCAGCGCACGCTCGAAATGCGACTTCGCCTCAGCGAACTTCCCCAGTTCTGCCAGCGCACTTCCCAAATTCGCCTCGGCGTTGGCGTCGTTCGGTTGTTCTTGCAGCGCGGCGCGGAACTGCTCGGACGCGCCTTCAAAATCGTTCCGCGAAGCCAGCAGGTTGCCAAGGTTATAGTGCGCATCGAAATAATCAGGGCGTATTTTCAGCGCCGCTCTCAGATAAACGACTGCTTGTTCGCCTCGGCCCATGGCCAGCAGCGCCGACGCCATCGCGTTATTGACAACCGCATCGTCGGGGTGAAGGCGCAGTGCCGTCTCATACTCTCGTACGGCATCGTCAAGATGTCCTTTCACCTGCAGCATAGCAGCAAGGTTGTAGTGCGCCTCGAAATCGTTGGGATTCTTTTCTACATTGTGCCGTGCTAACGACTCTTGTAGCACCATCCTCGGATCACCCTGAGCCGTGTCATAGTTCACCGGCAGCACTTGCAGCCACAGGTGGCACATCTCATCACTCGACCGATTGCCCGCCAATACCCTAGCGGGAGGTTGATTCGGGTTCAGCGGATTTTCGTCGGAGTTGTCGTACACATAGCGTAGCGCCACCGTTGTGCCCTTCGGCAACAAAATCGGTTCCGCATAGCGGTACACCGCTTGCCAATTGAGGTTCCACTCAGGAATGTGGATCAGAGTCTTCCTCGTGCCACCGGGAAGAGCGGCGAAGACTTGGATATCTTTCCCCAGATAGTGCGCGTGCGGATAAATCGCGAGCAATTGAACGTCGACCGGCAGCGTAAATTTGTCAGTGACCACAAAATCTTTCGTTCCTGCTGGAATATCGAGCTTGGCGTCGTTCTCGAGTTGCAGCAGCATCGGCAACTTGGTCGCCGGCTGCGGTGTAAAGTAAAGGCCTATAGTCGGCTGGATGATCTCCGGCTTGCCGGAGGGTTGCAGGTGCGTGTTGAGAATAAGGTCCGTGCCTTTATCCAGGCGCAGCGCCATCCCGTCCGGCTCGACATAAGGCACCGTTCCAGGCTTCCAAAAGAGCAAGTGACTGTCAGGATCGAAGACCTGTGATTCGATTCGTATCTCCATCCCTCCAAAGCCTGCGTCCGGCTCCGCTTCCCGCCGACGCAACGATTCAGCGCGATCTACCAAAATGTTGGCATGATGCACATAGCGCTTATCGCCGGGACGAATTTCAACCGCCTTCACCCAACGCGTCTCTTGAATTGGTATTGGAAAGACAAAATTCCAATACGTATCGGTTCCCTGCGGGGGCAAAACCAACGGCTTTTTCGCGGTGAGAATTAAATCGGGAGCGCCGAGTTGCCAGCCCCCGACGAACTTCGGCTGCGGTGGTAGATCCGGAGCCGCACCCTCCACCGCACCATCGTCTACCCATTTCTGGATCAGGGCGATCTCGGCATCCGGCAGCCGCATCTCGTCGGCGAACTTCAACTCTTGCGGCGCCGGCAGCCATGGAGGCATGTTCCGAGTGCGCGTAACCTCGGCGATTTGGCGCGCGTGCTTCTTCACATCGGCGTAAGTCAGTAGCGAAAACGGTGCGGATTCTCCCTGGCGGTGGCAGTTGGCGCACGCATGAAAAATGATAGGAGCAATGTCACGATTGAAAGTCACCCGCGGTGGATTGGAATCTGCTGGTTGCGATTGTGCAGCTCTCCCTCCGAAGACTGGTGCGAGAGCGAACGCTCCCAGAGCCAGACCCGACAACCACCTCGCGCAACTTTGCCGGGAGGAATTCATTCCAGGTCAGAGATGTAGCATCCCACTCCCTTGACCACATTCGGAGTGACCGGCTTGCCGAATAGCGCCGCTTCGATCGCATCATTCAGTTCGTGTGTGGTTGGCGCCGGTCGAGGCCGGCCGAACTCCACATACCAATTATCAATCCGCCCGTGATACAGGAGATGGCGACTATGGTCGAAAACCGCGACCTCCGGTGTCGTCTCCGCTTGCGCAAGCTTCACCAGCAAATGCTCCGGATCGTGCAGTGCTGGTAATCGATATCCGTAATCATGCAGATATTTTTGTATTGTCTTCGATGTCTCCGCTTTGTCGGGAAAAACGAGCCAGAACCTGACTTCGTCTTTACGTTCAGAACCGATCTTCTGAATCACAGGCGCATAGCGGCTAGAAACGGGACAATCACGGCGCAAGAAGACTAGAACCACGGTCTTCCCGCCTGCGGCGGCGAGCGGATCCACAGACTGCCCTTCAAGATCAAATCCGGTTTGAGCCTGAACTAACCTCGGCTGACTCAGACAGGCGAGCAGCATCGCCGCAAATACGCTGGTTAGCGCAATCGATGATCGAACGCGGGTCATGGGCAACTCGGCGAGACGCGATTGAGACGCTTCATCATTTGTTTGGCGACAGACTGATCCGGGTTAAACTCCAGCACGCGGAGGATGTAATTCCGAGCCTCAGGCAACTTTCCTTCTGCGCAGTACGCGCGGGCAAGGTTGAGCCCGATGCTGCTTCTGTCGGGCGCATTCTGAAACGCCAAACGCCACAGCTTGATCGCATCGTCGACTCGTCCATCTTGTGCCTCGATAACTCCAAGATTCGTCTCCGCGTCAATCAGACTCGGATCGAGG
>JBAPOI010000207.1:0-3859 GCA_049279555.1 Candidatus Sulfotelmatobacter sp. | reverse complement strand
AATCGAGGCGCCGATCATCAGGCCGGGAAAAGGCGTTTTCCAGTGCAGGGCACCGCCCGTCCCTAGGTAGCTGAGCCCATTCGGCAGGGTGATTCCCGATTCGTTGAAGGTGGTCCAGTAGCCGTCGTTCGAAGGTATGACTGTCTCCCCCGACCAGAAGCGGTATTGCAGCTGACCTGCCGTCTTCGAAAACTCATTGAGCGAGCCGTAGGCCACACCGCCAAAAGTTGCAAGCTGACCGTTGCGGCTGGGAAGGGGATAGACGCTCTGCGGCAGCAGCGCAAACATATAGGAGGGATCGATATCCTGAGTTTCGTTAAGTAGACCGGAGGGCACCTTGACCTTGCCGAAGCGCACGCCAAAGTGATCGCTCTGCTTGTAATCGGCCTGGGCCCAATCAAGTGTGATCCCGTTGGCATATCTGCCGAACAGTTGATACCGGACCTGGACGCCGATGCGTAGCTTCGGCACTGGGGTTGCGCCAACATTGATCACCGCCTCAGTCCATTCAGGGCTGCCGTTACTGGTGGTCATAGTGAAGAAGTTATTGTTCGTTGTATACAGGAAGCCCTGAGTGGCATAACCGTGAATCTGAATGTTCAGATCCTCAAGGCTCTGCGCCGATCCCCAGGTAACGGACGCGATGATCAGCGTTACCGCTCCAACAAGTATTCGCTGCATTTAGTATTCCTCCTCCGGTATCGGCTTCGTCTGATACGTGCGACGCGGTGGAATCGGTGCCTAGCCTTGTCTCTTCGCCACTCCAGCGTTGCAACGCGAAACCGTAGTCGCCCAACACACTGCCCATCGGCACTACCTCCTACATCTTTAGCCTCAACGGAGACGAATCGTAGCCACTTGCGTTTTTGAATCAGTCTCTTCTGGAATTAGTTTGTGCGGCGCGACGAGGTGGCTTAGCGATCTCTCATCTGGCGATCACGGTTCGTTGTATTGATAGCAGCTAAGCGCCATCAGCGCTGCGATGCGAGGGTGAGACATGACTGGGGATCAGATGGGGAAGCGGTTGGTTTTGGGACAGGCTTCCGACGAACAACTTTTTGCAAGCCGTGGAACTCGCTGCTGTGCCTCTGGGATTTTCCCACGATTTGTTTCCTGGGTCCGGCGAAGCTGTGAGGCTTACGCTCCAGCGTGCATCGCCCGGCTTTGCGCTGGAGTCGAAGCCGCACCGCTTCCGCGTCCGTTGCTGCCGGCATTGATCCGGAACTGCTCGACGAGGCGGCGAAGTTCGGCGGAGGTCTCCACCAACTGTTGTGCTGCCTTCTGCGTGTCTGCGGCTCCTCGTGAGGTACTTTCGGAGGCTTGGGAGACGCCGGCAATGTTGCTGGTGATCTCGCCACTGCTTTGGGCGGCTTCGCTGACGTTGCGCGACATCTCGTTGGTGGTGGCGTTCTGTTCTTCGACAGCAGTAGCGATGGTGCTCGAGATATCGTTGATCTGGTTGATGACGCCTGAAATCGAGGCGATGGCGTCGACCGCAGCCTTGGTGTCGGTCTGAATGGCTTCGATCTTGCGGCTGATATCTTCGGTGGCTTTGGCGGTTTCTTTGGCCAGTTCTTTGACTTCGTTGGCGACCACGGCGAAGCCCTTGCCGGCTTCTCCGGCGCGGGCGGCTTCGATGGTTGCGTTGAGGGCGAGCAGGTTGGTTTGTTGTGCGATCGACGTGATGACTTTAATGACTTGACCAATCTCTGCCGACGAATCGCCGAGCTTGGAAACGGTCGCAGTCGTGGTCTCGGCAACTTTGACGGCGGAGCCCGCGACTTTGGCGGCCTCGGTGGCGTTCTTGGCAATCTCTTTGATGCTGGCGCCCATTTCTTCGGCGCCGGTGGCGACGGTCTGCAGGTTCTGGCTGACGGTTTGTGCGGCGGTGGAAACGACATTGGCCTGGGCGGAAGTTTCCTCGGAGTTGGCGGTGATTTGCTGGCTGGTGGAATTCAGCTCTTCGCTGGCGCTAGCGACGTGAGCGGCATTGTCGGTGATGGCCAGGATCATGCGCTTCAGGCTGCCGCTCATTTTGTTGATGGCCATAGTCAGATCTCCCAGTTCGTCCTGGCTACGGACCTGCAAGTCTTCGTGGGTCAAGTCGCCCGCTGCGATTGCTTCCGATCGGATAAGAACCGCTTGAGTCGCACTAGAAATGCTGCGACTCAGAAAGATAGCCACGAAGATGCCGATACCGAGGGCCGCGAAAGTGGTGATTGCCATGGTCAGGTTCATCGACCGGGTCTGCGCGTTCATCTCTTCGGTGTTTAGCTTTATGGTCGAGGCGAAGGAATCGGCGAGGTCGCCGAGCGGCTTTTTAATTGCCTCGGTGATCACAGTGGCTTTGTCGGCATAGTCGTTTCCGGCCTTGACGACGGCATCGTGCTCTCCGCTCGCCGCTTGTTTCATAAGCGCTTCCTGGGTCTCGCGGAGGCTGGGGAGTTCCTGCTTCAGTTCGACGAGCCGGTCACGGTTGGCCTGTGTAGTCCAGTGCGGAGACAATTCGTCCAATCTTGCGACAATCTTCCCGATCTCGTCCCAAGTAACGCCGAAAAGCTTGCTCGCGGCTTCCCATCGTCCTTGCTCGTTCCCCGCCAAAATGGCTTGGCGGCCCTTGCTCTGCGTCTGGTTCAATTCTCTCTGCAGGTCCTTCAAGGCACTAATGGTGGGCACGCGGACTTCGGTGATAAGCGTCTGCGTCTCTTTGATACTGCTAGCCTTCGAATAGGTGAGCACTACGCTAAGAACCATGAGGGCGAGGATCGTGCCAAAGCCCAAGCCTAGTTTCCTGCCGAGTGTAAGTTTCATTTCGTTCTCCTAAAAATCGCAATGCATCAAAGTTGACTGCAGCGCGTGTGGATTGCGCCTCCACCCGCGGCTTACTATGCTCAACGGCAAGTAGTAGCGGAACGAGCGCGCTCCATGTTTCTCCGAAGGAGCGTGAGCATGAATAAGGCTACTTACACAACTTCGGCAGGGAATCACAGGACTTTAGGGCAGAACTCAGCAAGACTAAAAGGCCAAGGAAACTGAAGGAGGTTACGAGACAGCAATTTCCCGGAACCACTTTGGGAGTAATTGCGGTAGTAGTCCCCGTGAGGGCGAGTCAAGAGCCAGCATGGGTGGGGCGGTCTAGCCGCTATCGCCATCAGCCTGCGGCCGCTTCGACGGCTGTTGCCATTTGGCAGGCCTTGTCGATGTCGAGCACATGCATGAGCCGGTCGTTCAGTTTGTGGACACCGAGGATCATGGAGCGAATCGATCCGCGCAGAGTTTCGGGCGGGGGCTCGAAGCTGTCTTCTTCGACTTCGACGACATCACCGATTTCATCGACCAGCAGGCTGACGGAGCCGTCCTCGGAGCGCACCACGACATTCATCGAAAGAGCCCCGGGAGGCGCGGGCTCGAGTTCGAGGCGTCGCCGCAAATCGACCGCGGTGACGATTTGGCCGCGCAGGTTGATGAGGCCGCTGACCACCTCAGGCCCCAGTGGAACGCGAGTCATTTCAAGCGAGCGAATGACCTCCTGAACGCCCTTCAATTCCACGCCAAAAAGAAGCTTGTCGAGATAGAACGTGCAAAACTGTGAAGTATGAGCCATGGCTTAGTTTTGAATCTCCTAGTTTTGAACCCTAGTTTTGAACCACCTAGTTATGGGATCTAAGTTCCTAGACCCCTGAGTAGCCTCCTGAATTCCGGGCCACCTAATTTCAAGCTAGCTAGAAGCCATCTCATAAATCCTCGACGGTTGGAGGCGGGTGTACCTCAGGGGCTAAAGCCCGCGTCATTCTTGGCTCTGGGTGGCACGGCTGAAGCCGTGCCCTTCCCAAAACTGATTTATGAGATAGCTTCTAGT
>JBAPOI010000206.1:0-2254 GCA_049279555.1 Candidatus Sulfotelmatobacter sp. | reverse complement strand
GCTGAAAACCGTTCCAGCTCTTGTCGCAGATATCGCTGATGCTGGAGCAGTGGCCGCTTCAGCTGCAACACCTCTTAAGTCGGAAGCCGGATTTGGATTTGTTTTCACTTCAGTCACAGGAGTCATTTCAGTCTCCCTATTTGCGGCTACGCTTAGCGCGGGGTTGTCTGAGTGGTAAGAACTAACCTCGCCTCTATCTCTACAACTGTGGCGCGGCGCTAGCGAGGAAGCTGTCCTCTTTTGCTCAAAAACGCACGAAACATTTTTTCTCCCTGCTTGAGTTTCGTCAGGATCGCGCGACATCGCGTTCGTAGAGCTGTAAACGCCGCAGTGTCCGATTTTCTAGCCCTGACTCGGTCATGAGATCCCGGAACGCTGGCCGACTTCAGGAAGTGATAGCCCGTAGACCAAAGCGGTCTAATTTGCTCAGACTTCCATCTTCGCCAGTTCTAGTATGGGCGTAGTAAAGAAGTGAGACGGCTGTTACAAAGGCCACTCCCGCTTCCCCTTACCAGTGAGGTACAAACATGGAAACCGTATTGATCGTTCTATTGGTGCTGTTTTTGCTCGGTGGCGGCGGCTGGGGCTACTCTCGTTGGCGCTGATCAAAGATATTGAAACGGCACGGACATGAACTTGGCAGCATGGATTGTGGCCAGTCTTCGATGGGGAAATGTTCAATAATAGTTTGCACGGCTACCACCAGCAAGGATTACCCGATCACGGGGGCAAAACGAAATGAGAAGCCCTACACCCGTGGCCGTCGCTTTCGCCGGGGCAGAGTGAAATGACAATAGGAAACGAGAACGCGGAACAGCCGAAGCTTTTGCTGGTGGACGATAACAAGGAACTACTTCAGGCCATGGGAGCCATGTTGTAAAGCAGCAATTATCAGGTCACCATGGCGACCAGTGCTGCCGAGGCGCTCCATCATATCGACACGAAAGCTTTTGACATTCTCTTAACTGACCTGCACATGCCCGAAGCTGGTGACGGCTTCACAGTGGTGAGTGCGATGCGCCATACCAACCCCGATGCGGTCACCCTGATTTACAGCGGGTATCCCGCTTTGCAGGACGCGGCGGACTCAATCCTGTCCCAAGCAGACGATGTTTTATTAAAACCGATGGCGACACCTGAGCTGCTTACAATAATCCGCGAGAGATTGGAGAACCGGGAGCCGCGAAAAATGACCAACACTGAACGAGTGGCCTCAATATTAGAACGTGACGCATTGGTTACCATCAAGGATTGGCTCGCGCGCGTTGACGTCGAGAGCGAATTGACCTGCATACCCCTGAGCAAGGAGCAGCGCACCGGACATCTTCCGAAGCTGCTTCAGGAACTTGTACACCGCTTGCGGGTACCGCGAGAACTTGGAACGAAACAGGTTTCGGAGGGGGCTATCCAGCACGGCAAAGTTCGCCAGTCACAAGGCTATTCGGTATCGATGATCATAGAGGAGTCTCGCATCTTGCAGGTCAGCATCTTCCACACTCTTCAGAAGAACTTGAGAAGCGTGGATTTCAGCTTGCTGCTCACCGACGTGATGACCATAGCCGATGAAGTCGATTCGCAACTGAAGCAGACAATCAACAGTTTCATGGGACAGGCTGCAACGACTACAGCGTAGAACATTCAGGTACCGCACCAGCCACTAATCGTGCAGGACGACGCTGACCAGTGAGCTGTGGACTTGCATGCCACCGCTGTTGTACTCAATGAAGCCCATCTCCCTGAACCGATTCATAAAGTAACTGACTCGCGACCGGGTGGTGCCGATCATTTCGGCGATGGTTTCCTGACTCATTTTCGCGATGAGCGGTATCGGTCTCGATTCCTGACCATAGTTAGCCATCAGCAGGAGGAGCCGGGCGAGGCGTTTCTCGCTGGAGTTGAAAAGCTGATCCACCAAGTCGGCCTCCATGCGAATATTCCGGGATAGCAGGTAGGCGAGGAAGCGTTCGGCGAACTCCGTGTCCCGGTGAAGGAGGGCGACCATCGCTTGCTTATCGACCCGCATAATCGTGCTCGGCTGAATTGTGCTGGCTGTGGCCATGCGAAGCGGTTGACCCGCCAGACAGCCCTCACCGAAGAAACTATCTTCCGGCAGGATGGCAACCACTGCTTCTTTGCCACTCTTGGATACCACCGTGAGTTTCACCTTGCCGCTCTGGATGTAGAACACCGCATCTGCTGGGGCTCCTTGCGAAAAGACGGATTCATCGGCTTGGTACGCTCGGCTAGATTTTCC
>JBAPOI010000205.1:0-10878 GCA_049279555.1 Candidatus Sulfotelmatobacter sp. | reverse complement strand
ACACCAGCCTGAGCACCCGGCATGACCTGCCTTTGGAGCAAGCCTCGGCGAAACGCTTTGCCCGGACCATCATGAGGCCGGTGGATGGTTTAGCGGTATTTGGTTTTAGTGAGGCGGTGGTGCAGTCGATTGGTTATACCGCCGACCTCAAGCGCATCGACGAGGGCATCGATCACGTCCGGCTGGGTGCGGCAACGGCACTCTTCGATGCGATTTATCTGGTTTCGCGCTCGTTGAACCATCGCCAGGGACGCAAGGTGATCGTGCTGATCACCGATGGGGGCGATACCATCAGCAGGTTCGACTATAACCAGGCAGTGCGCGCCGCCGAAGAGGCTGAGGGCATCGTCTATAGCATCATCGTCGTGCCGATCGAGAATAGCGCGGGGCGAGAAACCGGAGGCGAGCATGCGCTGATCCAGCTTTCGGAGGACACGGGTGGCAAGTACTACTATGCGACCTCGATGGCGCAACTTGACGATGCATTCCGGCAGATCAGTGACGAACTTCGCACGCAATACCTGCTCGCCTACTATCCATCCCAGCGCACCTCGAATTCGCAGTTTCGCCGTATCCAGGTAAAAGTTGCCGGAACGCAGGATGCACCGTCCTACCATGTGCGGCATCGGGCTGGCTACTATACAGGTCCGTCGGATTTTTGAGAGCCGGTTTCTCATGAGATTTTCGAGTGATTAATAAGAAAGAGAGTGCGTATGTCTGGTATTCTCCGAAATTGCCCTGAGCGTCTGGCGAATGGTGTAGGTTCCGCCAAGTGATCCGCTGGAATATGCGGATGACTCGATATTGCCGAGGGGTTGAGTTGAACGGCAATCTTCGTCCCCGTCGAAGCGACGATTTTTCCAACTGCTCTGAGTTGCTGGAAAACGCCGAAAGAATGTGAGAGAGGCCTAGTGAATATTGCGAATCCAAGATTAGCGATGTTGAACCGGAACACACCGCGCTATTTGTCCGCGCGAATCAGCATGATCGTGGTGGTGATTCTTCTGTTAGCCGTTCCTTTCTTGCCGGCACAGTCGACGGTGGCTACCGGCAGCATCGTCGGCGTAGTGAACGATCCGTCGGAAGCGGTGGTCGCGGGCGCTAAGGTGACCTTCACCAGCAAGAGCACGGGCGCGCTGGTTCGCGTGACGACATCGTCGGCTGGATTGTACTCGTCCGGTCCTCTTCAGGTGGGGGAGTATGTCGTGCAGGTAGAAGCCAAGGGCTTCAACTTAGCGGATTTCACCGGGGTGGTTCAGATCGGCAGAATTACGAATGGCGACATAAAGCTACAACTGGGCACCGAGAAGCCCGTGATGCGCCTGCCAACAAGCACGGTCATCCCCAACACCGAGGAAGGCATGTTGCAAGGCTCGCTTCGTGGGGATCAAGTTGAGAGCCTTCCAGTCAACGGACGCGATCTCATCGATCTGGGTCAGCTTGAGCCGGGAGTGCAAATGCAGGATGCAGGCACATTCGACGCGACCAAGAACGGCATCTCCGCGGCTTCATTCCAAAGCCGATTAGGGGGCTCGGTGCGCGTGGCCGTCGATGGAGTCGATATCAACGATGAGATTGTCGGTGGACCGACGCAGAATCTTCCCGCGAGCGCGATCCACGAATTTCAAATGGTTCGTTCGTTGCCCGACCTCTCAACCGGCCTAACATCCTCCGGTGCGTTGAACGTCGCAACCCGATCTGGCAGCAATCAGATTCATGGCGAGCTGTATGGACTGTATCGTGGCGACCAGGGTGCCGCGTCGCTGCCAGGTTTTGGCGATTCATCTTTCCAGCGGGAGCAATTTGGCGGGCGCGCAGGCGGGGCGATTATTAAAGATAAGTTTTTCGTATTCGCCGATGCCGAGCGCGTGAAACAGGATGTGACGAACCAGGAACCATTTGCTTATCCCTTCGATGGATTGAATACAACCGTCGCCGAACCTGATCGCGAATTCGCCACTGACGTGCGGTTGGACTGGAACTTGAAAGACAATCGGCGGGCCTTCTACCGGCTCAATTTTTTCCAGAGCAGCGACGTGCGTCCCGATGGTTCGGCCAGTTCTACCCAGCTATTCGGAAACGGCATCAACACCGAGACCCATACTGTCGGAGTTGATTTCCATACTGGCCTTTACGCGCACAGCATCCGCGTTGAATATCTCAAGCTGCGCGACGCGATCGAAGACGCCACGAGCGATTTGAGTGGCGTGAATAATCCAATCCCAGGGCTGGGTATCAACATTGGCGCATCGACGGCGGGGAATTGCGCGTTCAGCAACGGCGGCAATTATTGTGGCGGCCCGAGTTGGCTTGCGCCGCAGCGGACGGTTCAATCGAATGAAGAAGCGAAATACGATGGCAGCCGGATCTTGCATGATCACCTCATCCGTTATGGGGCGGTGTTCAATCGCATCAGCGGCGGACGCTATGCTGCTTTCTCCGCGTTTCCCCAAGTAGGCACGACTTCAGATGGAACATCAGCCGATCCAGGTTCCTACCCTGCGGATTGGGTGAGCTTGGGGAATGCGAGTGGTTTCTCCACTGCGCAGTCCGCGTTCAATTTCCCCGCCGGCGGACTAGGCCCGGACAATCAACTGCAGTTTTACATCGGAGATGTTTGGAAGGCGACACCGAAATTGAATGTGACCTATGGTGTGCACTATTTGCACGACAGCAGCCGTCAGGACACCGGTCTGGGACCGTTGCCTGACCTGAATCAGTGGTCGGCGGGATTAGGCAATAAGATTCGCGATCCGAAGCTGGATTTTGCGCCGCAGTTTGGGTTTGTCTGGGATGCGAGCGGCACCGGCAAAAGCGTTGTCCGCGGGGGCGCTGGGCTGTACTATGAAAATCCGCTCTTGAACAACATTGGGTTCGATACGCCGGCGCGCCTAAGCAAAGGAGTCTTCAACGACGCCCCGACGGTTTGTCAGGGAGGAATCGCCAGTGAATTTGTCTGGCCCACGAGTCTCACGGGCATGACCTCCATCGCCGGAGGTGCAGCAACGGTCGTGAACACTTCAACCGGACTGGAGGCGAAGCCGACTTTTTGCGGGCAGACGATCTCCACGGTTGCTCCCGAAATCCTGGCGTTAAGCGGCGCTCTCCAGGCGGCTACGGCTGGGGCCTCCCGGTCGCAGCCGAATGCTAACTTCGTGGGCACAACATTAACGGCTTTGAATCCAAATTACGCATTGTTTTATCCGGACTACCGCACTCCGCGCTCGTGGCAGATGAACCTGGGCTTCCAGCAGGAGATTCGCCCTGGAACAGTGCTGAGTGTGGATTATGTTCGCGACGCTGGGGAGCACTCTTTGATTGGTCAGGATGTGAACCACAGTGGCGCCGCACGCAGCTTCAACGAAGCGAATGCGCTGGCTGCGCGTGACGCCGCGCAAGTAGCCAATGGTTGTGCTCCCGGTTTGAATCAAGTTACCTGCATGATTAAAGGATTGGGACAGGCCGGTGCGCAGGCGGCCTATTCCTCCGCGGGATTGGATTCGAACCTTCAGGCGGTAGGCGGTGGCCCGTGCTCGTATTGTGCTTTCCCGGGCGTTACCTCGATTAGTGGTAACCGCGGAGCGGTGGGCGGGCTCGATATGCTCTTTTCCGATGGCCACTCGCTTTACACCGGCGTGCAGATGAAACTGGTGACGCGGGTCATCAAGCCGGCGCAAGGCATTAATGCCGCGAACTTCCACGTTGCTTATTCAATCTCGAAATATATAAGCCAGGCGCAGGATCAGGGCTTCATCGATCTGGCGACCAACAACGACCGGCCAACTCAATACACCGGACCGAACAGCCTGGATCACAGACATCAGATCTCGTTTGGTGGAACTTTCGATATGTTGTTCGACGTGAAGCTGAGCATGATTGGGCACTTCTACAGCCCGCCCGCCCAGAATCTTGAACTCCCAGAGCTAACGAATGGCGGCGAAATTTTCGCCACCGACTGGTTGGGAACCGGACTTGGCGCGTCAGCGGCTCCCGAGCCTGTGCCGGGAACTCAAATCGGCCAGTTCCAGCGGGGCACCGACATCGCCAATCTGCGCAATGTCATCACCACCTACAACCACACCTTTGCGGGAGGCCTCACGCCCGCGGGTGCGTGCCTGGCCGCGAACACAACCGTGTGCCCAGGGTTGGTGGATGGCCCGCAGGTTTTGACCCAGGGCGATTTGAGTGCGCTCGGTTGGGTCATGCCCGTGCTGAATGGCGTTGCTCCGCAAGCGGTTGGCATCCCATGGCTGAAGTCGATGGACTTGAAGATATCGCGGTCCTTCACCGTGAAAGATAAAGTGACCATCGAGCCCAGTGCGGCCGTGTTCAACCTTTTCAACTTCTGGAACGCGTTTCCGGCGGGCAACTTGCCCGGACCCTCGTTACTTCCAGGCGAAAACGGTTTGTTGGCGCCGAATGTGGTGGGCGGCGTGGTTCCGGGCTCGAGCCTTACTCCGTTCCGCAACAGTTTTCAGTCAGGAACCTTTGTCCTTGGTGCTCCGCGCCAGTTTGAATTCGGATTGCGCGTCAGCTTCTAGCCGTAGTAATTGCGCCGTCGCTAAGCTCTGCGCGGCTTGTGTACAATGTCCGTATGCCTTTCCGCGCCCAGGGAAATCCCAACGCCGCCAAGCGTGGCCGGACACCACCCCCAGAAGAGACCTTCGAGGAAGCCAACTTTCTCAAAGCGCTGGGGGAGAAGCAGAAGCAAGTCAGTGTCAAGCTGATGGATGGTCAGACCGTGACCGGATGGATTGAATATTACGACAAACACATGGTCCGCCTGACACGCCAGGGTGCCCCCAATCTTTTTATTTTTAAGCACGAGATCATGTACATCGCAGAAGATGGGAAGAAGTAATGCTTCGCGATGTGTGGGATTTAGGTGTTGGGTCATGGGTGTTAGGCCAGCGGTATTTTCTACCATCGACCATGCACGAAAAGTACCTGAGATCTATCGCCCAAGACCGAAGACCTGAGATCCTTACTACCAGTGCCCGATAATTCCAACCAGAGCTTCCTCCCTGCCATGTCAGCGATTGCCCGAGAAGCGGGCGCTCTGTTGATGAAGTATTTTCACCAACATTTAAAGATCGAATATAAGGGCGAGGCCGATCTGGTTACGGCCGCGGACCGTGCCTCTGAAGCTCTGATCCGCGAACGCATTCGCCAGCAGTGGCCTACCCATGATGTCCTGGGGGAAGAGCAGGGGCTCAACGACCAGAGCAGCGACTATCGCTGGTACGTCGATCCGCTGGATGGCACGACGAACTTTGCCCACGGATTTCCGGTCTTCTGTGTTTCGATGGCTCTGGAGTGTCAAGCGGTAGAACAGCGCGTCTCCGGAAAACCGGCGAGCCGCATTGCAGCAGTGATTTACGATCCCACGCGCGATGAGCTGTTTTCCGCCGAGCATGGAAAAGGTGCGCAACTCAATGGCGAAGAGATCCATGTTTCAAGAACCGCCGCGCTGAAGGAAAGCCTGCTGGCTACGGGATTTCCTAGCCAGAAGCGCCATAAGAATCCGAATATTTACTTCTATCATCAGATTACTCTGCACACCCACGGGGTTCGGCGGGCGGGTTCGGCGGCGCTCGATTTATGCAATGTGGCCTCTGGCCGCTTCGATGGATTCTGGGAGTTCAATCTGAATCCGTGGGATACAGCGGCGGGAGTTCTGATCGTGGACGAGGCTGGCGGGAAAGTAACGCGGTTCGATGGATCGCAATTTGAACTGAACAGCCGCGAAACCGTGGCTTCGAATGGTCTGATCCACGACGCAATGTTGCAGGAGTTTAAGGAAATTTTTGATGGACGGAATATGGAGCCTCTGCCGGATCCGCGAGAGTATAAGAAAAAGTAGAATTTTGTCCTGGCCGGATCGAACTCCAAAGTCCGAAATCTCGGGTAACAACGGTCAGGAACGTGAGGTCTTGAGTATGAATAATCATAAGGCGCGTATTTCAACGTTTGCAGCTTTTTGTGCAGCCCTGCTCCTTTCGCTCGTGCCGCGCACTGGAGCGGCATCTTCATCTCCGGCCGCGCCCGATCCGTCTTACGTGGAGTCGTTTGAGAAGTGGAAGACCGAACAGATTGACGACCTAAAACAAAATTGGATACCGTTGGCCGGGCTGTACTGGCTAAAGCCTGGGGCGAACACCTTCGGCACCGACCCGGGGAACGCGGTCGTTTTTCCTAAGGGTCCCGCGCATGCCGGCGAATTTGATTTGGATGGGAAAGATGTCACCATTAAGCTGGCTCCGGAAGCGCATGCGACGCTTGCCGGGAAACCTTTAACAATCGCGAAACTGGATTCCGATGCCGCCGCACATGCCTCGATGGTTGAGATGGGCACGCTGCAGTTCCACGTAATTGTGCGCGGAGAACGCGTGGGCATTCGCTTGAAGGATACCGACAGCGCAGCCGCGCACAACTTTCATGGCTTAATCTTTTATCCGCTGGACATGAATTACCGCGTGACGGCGACGTGGGTTCCGTCCGACGGAAAGAAGACAATCGATGTTCCGACTGTGTTGGGCGATACGAGTTCGACGCCGGTGGCGGGCACCGTTGTGTTTAAGATTAACGGACAAGAGGTGCGGCTTACCGACCTGCGCGGTAATCCATCGAAGGGACTTTTCTTTGTTTTTAACGATCTAACCACGAAGAGCGACACGTACCCCGGCGGACGTTTTCTCGAAACCGATCCAGTGGTGAACGGCAGCGTAGTGCTCGACTTTAACCGGGCCTACAACCCACCGTGCGCGGTCACGCCCTATGCCACCTGTCCTTTAGCGCCGAAGGAAAATCGGCTCACGGTGGCGATCCCGGCGGGCGAGAAGTTCGATAAAGCTGCGCACGCACATCACTAGCGCGGCGCAGAGCGTCCGTCATAAAAACCGGGTTACAATATCTGGGGACTGGCCAGCCCGCTTCCGACCGTCCTAAATTTATCAAGTACTCAATTCCTCAACGCCTAAAGGCGGACCGTGATCAACTCTCTCTTGGAACGCAAAATTGAAAAGCGGCCGGACAAAGTTCGGCTGCAAGGACGCATTCTTTTCCTTACCGAAGACCCCGAACTCATCAAGCGGCAACTCGCGGGCGAAGACTTGCCGTGGGATGCGAAAAATCCGGCGAACAATCCCAAACTGCGCGACGACATTTCGACCGACGAAATTACTCCGGCGCACTACTGCTTTTACTTTGACGAGACGCTGGGCGAGATTCCTTATCTCGGTTTGAAATGCGGGAGCGTAGCGCCGATTGGGCGCAGCGACGTGAAGCGAGGCGGCTTTGTGTGCGCGGTGAGCGGAAAACGGCGCGGAAAAGGCTCCAGCCGCGAGCAATCGCCTTACGCCGAGATGTGCGCCGGCATTCAGGTCGTGATCGCGGAGAATATCGAGCGCATTTACAAACAGAATTGCCAGAATCTTGGACTGCTGACCTCGACTGACTTTTCGCTGATCGGCAAAATTCGCCGCGGAGAAGAGATTGCGCTGAGTGAGTTCACTGCAGGCGAAGATGAGATCACGCGTCAGGTGATCGAGTACGGCGGATTGTTTCCGTTCAATGTGGCACGAATGCAGAAGAAAGTCTTTCTGCCGTCGATTAAGACGGCGCGTCGCCCGATGACAGTGGCGGAGAAAATCTTCGCGCGGCACATGATCAACGACAAGGGCGAAGTTGGAGTTGAGAGCGTGAGGCCCGGGGATACGGGCTTTGCCCGGGCCGATTTGCGCTTCAGTCACGAGTACGTCACGCCGATGGCGGCTATTTTCTTCGAGCGCTATGTCGGCAAGGAAGCGAAGGTGAACGACGCTTCCAGTATTATTTTCTTCCGCGACCACCTTACTTTCCTCGACGAAGTGATCTCGGAAGAAAAGAAGAAAATCGGCCTGCTCGATCTCGCCACCCAACTCAAACTCAAGCAGCAGGATTTCGCGGCGAAGCAGGGAATCAGACTGCACGGAGAATTGAAAGACCGCAAAGGCTCCGAGGGCATTTGCCACTCTATTATTTTGGAAAGCTACGCTCTGCCCGGGCAGTTGAATATTGGCTCCGACTCGCACACGCCCCACGTAGGCGCGATCGGCTGCGTTGCTTTTGGCATTGGCACTACCGACGTGTTCAACAGTTGGATCACAAAAGACGTGCGCGTCAAAGTGCCGGAGTCGGTGAGGATTGTAATCCGCGGCAAGAAGCACGAGAACGTGACCGCGAAAGATTTCATCCTGAAAATTCTCAGCCTCGACTATGTTCGCAGTGGCAAGGCGCTGGCGAAGGTCATGGAATATGCCGGTGAGGCGATTGAAGAACTCAGCGTGGATGAGCGTGCCACGATGACCAACATGGCTGCCGAGATTGGCGGATTTACCGGCATCGTCGCTCCGGATAAGAAGGCGGTCGAGTTCCTGATTGAGCGGCGCGGCACGGACCGTAATAAAGCTGAGAGCATGATTCAAGGTTTGTACAGCGACCCCGATGCGCAGTACGCGCATGTGATCGAGCTCGACGCAGCGGACATTACCCCGATGGTGGCGACGCCGGGCGATCCGGGCAATGGAAAATATGTCCGCGAGCTGAATACGCCCGTGCCGGTTGAGATCGCATACGGCGGCACTTGTACGGCAGGCAAGAACGAAGACATGGATATGTACGCAGCAGTGCTCGCCGATGCCCTCAAGCATGGCAAGCGCGTGGCGGACTCCGTGAAGTTCTACATTCAGTTTGGATCGCAGGAGACGCGCGAGTACTGCCTGCGCAAAGGTTACCTCGACGTGTTTCAGAAGGCTGGTGCGCACGTGATCGAGCCGAGTTGCGGAGCCTGCATCAACGCAGGGCCGGGAGTGTCGACGCGTCCCGACCAGGTGGTGATCAGCGCGCAGAATCGCAACTTCCCCGGCCGCAGCGGTCCGGGACAGATGTACCTGGCTTCGCCGTTCACGGTCGCGGCGAGCGCGGTGGCGGGGTACATCGTGGAGTATGAGCCGAGCGCCGAATTAGTGGGAGCGTGAGCATTTCCGTCGCAGGCAGGACCGATTGAGCTAATCTCCCGGGTCTTTGTAAGTGGCTGAATTCAGGCATAGTGGCCGAAATCAGCCACTCTCCCACCTGCAACTTTTCCCCGCCTTCCGAGTTCAAATACATAGGCAGTTCAGATTGAAATAGAATCTGAAGGCCGGCAGATCTGGGGGGAATGGCGGATCTGGCAAAAGGGGGATCACATGCGGTACATGAAATATTTGGCTTTGGTTGCGGTGCTGATGCTGCCGCTGGCTTACGCGCAACCTTCTCAGGCGCAGGTCGCGGTCGGTATTGGAGTTGGCGGGCCGCCGGTATGCGACTACGGTTACTACGGATATTACCCTTACGCTTGCGCTCCTTATGGGTACTACGGATCTAGTTGGTTTGCTGGCGGCGTATTCATTGGCGCCGGTCCTTGGTATGGCTGGGGACGCCCGTGGGGCTGGGGAGGTTGGGGACGCGGCTGGGGTTGGGGCCATGGATTCAACGGTCGCGGTTTCGTAGGTGGACGCGGCTTCGGTGGACGCGGTTTCGTAGGTGCGCGCGGCTTTGCACATGGTCCGGTTGGCGGCTTCCACGGTAACGTCGGCGGCGGATTTCACGGCGGTGGATTTCATGGTGGGACGGGTGGCGGATTCCACGGCGGCGCCGGTGGATTCCACGGTGGCGGTGGCGGTGGACACGCCGGGGGCGGACATCGGTAAGATTTGCTAGTCCCTAGGACAGTCACACAAGTCAAAACGGTCGGCAGCGAACCAGCTGCCGGCCGTTTCCTTTGTTCACGAGCCCGCGATCATCAGCCGGCATTGGCAGTAACAAATCGCAAAGATCTAGATCTGGGCCCGGCAATTTAGCTTGTATCGCGCCTTCGCATTTCTTGCTAGAATGTGCGGTTCGTGGGAGAGAAACTGCGACGGCGTAGTAAAATATCGATATAGATTTTAGGAGACTCACACCCTTATGACCTACGTGATTGCTGAGCCTTGCATTAACACCAAAGACACCGCATGCGTGGATGCGTGTCCTGTTGACTGTATCCATCCAAAGAAAGACGATCCCAAGCACGCGGCGGAACCTTTGCTCTATATCGATCCGGTCGAGTGTATCGACTGTGGCGCATGCGTGCCGGTGTGTCCGGTGTCTGCCATTTTCGCGCTCGACGATCTGCCGGAGAAGTGGAACGAATTTACAGCGAAGAACGCGGCGTATTTCGGTCGATAGCAGAACCGCCCATCCTGGCAGTCTGTCCGGTTTCTTAGGGCGCACGCTATAAGGCGTGTGCCCTTTTCCGTTCGCGCAGGAGAGCGGAATCGCTAGTTCCTTTTAGTCTTTCGATTCGTCTAGCATTTTCCCCGTCGTTTCGACCTACGGAATCTGCTGTATTGTGCCGTTCGCCCCCGAGCGTTATTTTGAGATTGTAAGTTCCTAGTGGTTGAGGCGGTCATGGGTTAATGTTGCGATGCAGGTCGCACGTTCGGACCCTCACGATCGCCTTTTTTGTTTCTCCTTACCCACCTCGACATCTGGTTCGCCTTTTCCGGCATTCCAATCTGTCCATTACAATCCATCCATTGTTTCATCCGAATTTTTCTCGGACTGAACTGTCGGTTTTCTATGGCGCTTAAGGAGACGGAAGCGATCGTCATCCGCACGTATCCGCTGCGGGAAGCTGATTTGCTGGTCACGCTGTTCACGCGTGCGGAGGGCAAAGTGCGCGGAGTGGCGCGGTCGGCGAAGAAGTCAAAGCGGCGCTTTGGCGGTGCACTCGAGCCGCTGACTTATGTGCGCGCATTTTACGAAGATCGCGAGCGGCAGGAACTTGTCCGATTAGATGCGTGCGAAGTGCTGGAG
>JBAPOI010000204.1:0-1851 GCA_049279555.1 Candidatus Sulfotelmatobacter sp. | reverse complement strand
AATGCGGTCGAACTCGCCCGAAACGATACCGGCGATGGTCGATTCGGCGGGGAGCGGACGGATGTGCGCGCGGGTCCGCCGCAATTTTTCGTCCCTCTGGTGACGGTCGCTGAAGTCACGCACCACTCTGGCAAAGCCCTGCAACTCTCCCTTATCGTCTTTGAGGGCCATAGTAATAACGTTGGCCCAGAATCGCGACCGGTCCTTCTTCACGTGCCAGCCTTCAGAGCCGACGTGGCCCTCGCCCGCGGCCCTTTTGAATTCCGTGTCCAGCTTGACACGGAGACTATCGGCGTCGGCGTAGAACATGGACACGTGTTGGCCGGCGACGTCACCGCTCTTGTAACCGTAAATACGTTCGGCTCCCGCATACCAGGCCTCAACCCGCCCACCTGGATCCAACAGGAACAGGGCATAGTCCTGCACCCAGGCCGGGACGATGTTGGGAGCCGGATCTTTGTCGATCTCCGCCGGCAGGCCGGAAGTGTCGGGGGACTTGTCGCGCAGCACCAGGAGATGGCGTACCGGCAAGATATTCCCTTTGGCCAAGTACTCGACTTCGCGAGGACCTCCGTCCGGACCCACCAGTTGGAGCGTTCCCTCCTGTTGGCCTTCTTCAAGGAAAGCGCGCCAGCGCTCCGATAGCACCGGCTTGAAGCTGGGCGGGGCAAAATCATCCAGCTTGCGGCCGATGATCTTTTCCCGCGGGAGACCCAGGAGCTTGCTGACGCCGGAACTAGCGTCGCGGTAGCGGCGATCGTTGTCCGCGATCAGAATGGGCGCGGAAGGATGGAATAGAACCGCCTGGAACAGCAGCTCCAGTTCTTTCGGGCCGTTTTCGGTCAGCCAACTGGTGGCTTGAGGCCGGGAAGCCATGGGTGTTCCCCTTTCGCTCCGTCCCGATCCAGGAAGCCGGCAGCCTGGGGAACACGTTAAGCGTGTTCCGCAAACAGGGGGACGCCGAGAATGGCGGTCAATCTTCACTGTACCACGGAATCCGGATCGTCGAAGCTTCTATTGTGAGCTTCTATTGTGACCAAAGCTGGTCACAACAACAAAGTTCCCGCCGTTCCTCCTGGATTCGGAGGGAGTAAAGCGCTCGTGTGGCCTTCGGCGGTCATTCTGACCGTCCAAGGTCGGGAGTCCTGGGCCGCCGGGCTGGGACCCGTTAGACCAACCGTTCTATAAAGTCCATTGGAGTGAGCCGCATGGAGCGATAGAACACCTATTTCAAGCCGCCTGGGCCTTCAGATGCTTTTAAAATGGCAGCCTACTCCTCGCATTAGAGCGGGTAATTTAATCGAATATAGGAGAAACTGACCAATGAAAATCGGACAACTTGTCCAGGCTGCCTCAACAATAGGGGTGGCGCTCTTTATGATGGCCGCGAGCGTTAGAGCTACGCCCATTATGATTACTTACGACACAGACAATACCGGTATCGCGGGCACGGGATTCAATGGCAGCGGCAGCCTGGTACTGAACAGCATATCGGGCGATGCCGCGACGCTCACCTACAGTCCGAACTCAGGCGAAACGGCGGGTGTACCTTCGTTCATCGATTTAGGCCACTTCATTCTCTCGTGCCCGGCTTGCACTTCGACCTCCGGCGCGACGTTCTCCGGATTCACGTTCGACCTGGTCATTGACGACACGACCGACGGCGGCACGGGCGTGTTCGTGGGCACCTATACCGATGTAACTACTGGTTCAAACGTCCTCAGCAATGTCAGCGACATCGCGATCATCTGGCAGCCGCTGCAACTCGGGCCGGGCACGGCGGGCGCGACTTCCGGCAGCTTCGGGCCGACCACCTACGACACCACAAATCCTACGGACATCGTCGATCCC
>JBAPOI010000203.1:0-7497 GCA_049279555.1 Candidatus Sulfotelmatobacter sp. | reverse complement strand
GCCTAAAGGCACTCACGTCACGTTCTTTATTGGCACGGCTAAAGCCGTGCCCTTCCCAAACCTATACCAGCGAAAAACTCTCTCCCAAATACACCCTTCTCACTTCCGGATCGCTGGCCAACTGCTCGGGCTGGCCGTGACGGAAGATTCTGCCGTCGTCGATAATGTATGCGCGGTCCGTTACGGAGAGCGTCTCGCGCACGTTGTGATCGGTGATCAGCACCCCAATGCCGCTGGCCCGCAGGCCGCTGATGATTTTCTGCAGGTCGAGAACGGCGATGGGATCGATGCCGGAAAACGGTTCATCGAGCAAAATAAATGTTGGATTGATGCACAGGCACCGGGCAATTTCCACCCGGCGGCGCTCGCCCCCGGAGAGGGCGTAGCCACGATTGTGCCGAATGTGCTCCAAGCCAAGCTCATCGATAAACTTCTCCATCTTCTCGCGGCGCTCATGCCACGACATAGGCTGCGCCTCGAGCACGGCGAGAATGTTCTCCTCGACCGTCAGTTTGCGAAAAACCGAAGCTTCTTGTGGGAGATAGCTGATGCCATACTGGCGCGCCCGCAAATACATGGGAACGTCAGTGATGTCCTGGCCGTCATATAGCACGCGGCCCGTATCAGGGGGGATCAGACCAACGATCGCGTAAAATGTTGTGGTCTTGCCAGCGCCGTTAGGGCCAAGTAAACCAACAACTTCCCCCTGCTCGACGCGCAGGCTGACACCATTCACAACGCGGCGGCCGCGGTAAGACTTGCCAATTTCATCCGTGGCCAGAGTGCGCATCAACGTGCTCGCATTTATCGTGCCACTCGCGTTTGTGTTACCACCGGAGTGTTTGCTTCGCCTTCTACGAGCACCCTATCATCGTGTCTAAAGAAAGTCAACGAAACCCCGGTAATCTTGCCCCGTTCGGCATCAAAAATGCTGGGCGATCCGCCCGTGAGGACGAATTTGTCGTCCGCAGCCGTGTAGACCAACGTATTTCCCTCCGCACGCCGGCCTGGCTGATCGATCACAACTTTGCCTTGAGCGACCATGCGATCCAACCGTCCTGGGCTGGTAAGTGACTGATTGCTCGAGGCTTGGCTTCGCGGTAAGAGGTAAATATCCATCTCGGCGGAAGTCGCTGTGAAGCCAGTCCCGCGAGCCGTGACTCCTCCATCGTAATGCGCCCGGCGCTCAGGGTCGGAATAGGAAAGCCGCGCCGCACTTATGGCGATGGGGCCGGATTCGTCGGTTTTTTCGTGAGGTTTTGGGTTCGATTGGTGCTTGCTGCCTCGCGGCGTGGGGGAGCGCCCCGCTTTTGCGACGACCGGCGGCGCGGGGCTGGGCTTGCTTTCTGCCTTTCCCTGAACCAGTGTTGTCAAAACCGGCTGCGCCGCAGTCCCTTGAGCCACTAGAGATCGCCGATCCCGGTCGAATTCGATCGAAGGTGCTTCGATAAGGTTCGCGTCTTGCCACAAACGCGCGTTGCCTTGGTAGAGCGCGACTGCCGGGGAGTTGTGCGCCGTCATGGTGGCTGCGGTCACGTGAATCGGGGAGGCCGAGGCCAGCAGCGCTCCGTCGGGCTGCTCCTTCAACTCGTTGTAGGTGCTCTTGACGTCGCCCTCGGCGATGGCATCATCGGTGGCGCGGTTGATGCGGATCGTCCGGCCCGTCGTGACCATGCCTCCATCCGAGACACGCGGACTTCCGGTAAGCACCAAGATTCGATCGGCTGGAGTGTAGCGCGCTCTATCGGCCCATGCTTGGGTAAGTTTTTCGGGAGGCATGCCATCGCTGTACGCCACGCTCCCCTGTTGCACGATAGATGCAACCCCTCCTTCAGGGAGGAACGCCGCGTCCAGCGTCTGACTCGTGCTCACCCGATCAGGCACGCCGGGAGCGACGTTCACAATTTTTGCGTTGGGAGCGCCGTGAATAGAAGTTAGCTGGCTCTTGCCGCCGGGCATTGGGACAAACCTTGCATCGAAGCGGCCGGCAGTGATGACAGTGCGTTGGCCAGACGCCTGTGTACTCGCCGGAATCAAATTCTGCGCCGGCGATATCGTCATCTGCGCAGCACCGGATGTTTCGGCTTGGCTGAGACGGCGTCCGTCCGCGACAAAGAAATCCACGACGGGTGCTCTGAGGTCAAAGTCCTGTGGCGTTGAACTCTCGACTGCTGAGGCCAGAGCTTTCGGTGCGTCAGTCGCAGGCTGATTCGTCGCGGCATGCTGCGCCAACCGGACTCCATCCGAGGCATGCACCTTCAGGAGCCGGTTCTGGCCGCGGAAGTCCAGAACGGCGCGGCCGGCGTCGCCCTGCATTGGTTGAGATCCGCCTCGCTCGGCGTGAACATTGCCGGTCAGCGTTGCCGTGTGCAGCAGATTTTGTTTGCCCGTGAGCAAAAGCTCGGCTTCATCGGCGCGGGCACGCGTCTGGTCGGCAACTCCGGTCGCCGACGTCGCGTTCACGTTCCCGCTCGCCAGTACCCGTTCGACCTGATTGTCCGCAGTAAGGAAGAACGTAGCCTCCTCCGCTTGCAGGATTCCGCCCTGGCGATCAAGGTGGGGATTCTCCAACACAACCTCACGGGGATCGCGAGTAATTCTGCCGTGGCTGGCGAACAGGCTGGCCGCATGCTCTCCACTTAACGTCACATGAATTTGTGACGATAGCGTGAGCGTGTTGCTCTTGGCGGTATACTGCACGCCCACCGCCCAGCCGGTCGCTTGTGGCGTGCTGAAATCGACGCGCGCATCGGTCGATGCGTTTCCGCTGTTTTGATTGAAGACCAGATCGCTGGTTTTCAGGTGGATGGGATTCTTGAGTTCCTTCGGAGTTGCCTGATCGGGCGAACTCACGCCCGACGGATTTGCTTCCAGATCGATCTGCACATCCCCACGCGCCGTAACGTCGCCCGATTTCTGGTCGTAGCTAAATTCGTCGCCGTATATCTGATCAAAGCGTGAAGTATCGCGGCCGTAAAGAACAATGCTGACATCGTGCAACTCGGCGTGGCCGTTGAGCTTGAACTCCTTCACGCTCTTGGCGCGAATGGAAAAAACTGTGCGGCCGGCTTCCGACTTCGAAAACTGAAAGCCACTCGCCGTCTGCTTGATGTCAATGCCGATCTTACCGGGGAATGCCTTGAGGACGCTAAGCTGCCGCAGCCGCGCATAAAGATACATGCCCGCAATGACCGTGATGAACAGCACGGCGATCACAATTAACCAGCGTCGCAGGCGGTAGATAGGCAGGGACATCCTGGCTTCAGTCTAATGGATGTCTAGCAGTATGGCTGAGGACCAACGGTCAACTCGTTTTCAAACCTGTCAAGCGTGACCCTAAGCATTCCGAGGCTTGAAGTCCCGCAGCCCCAATTCCAGCCCACCGAAGTCAGGATGGTCGTTGTGGCCGATGGTGAAAGCAATATCGATGGCGTCGCCGGCCAGAAGCGGCGATTGCTGCAGGCGTTCGGCCATATGCCAGCCAAGGGCGCTAAACACAGGTCTCAGTTTTTGTGTATTGCTTCTCAGTTGACCACTCGCAGCTTCGGCTTTCTGAGCGTGGGTGATGGTTGCGCCATCGGGATGGCAGCCCGGAGTAGCAAGAATGGCCGCCGCCGAGAGCTCTGGCTGCTCCTTCTCAGGGAACATCAGGTCGCCATTTTTTTCACGCGACTTCAGCTTCAGCTTGATGTGTTTGTCTTTCAGGATTTTTGGCGGCGCAATGAGGGACACGCCCCGGGCACAAAATGCGGGCTCATGATTACCTGCCCCGTACGGTTCCAGGAGACACAGCATTTGAAAAAGTGCGGGAGTGATTTCGTCAAGATCGAGTTCCGCTTCCACGCTTACCACGGAGTCGAAATCCGCAAGAGTAAGCCGGGAGCGCGCGAATGCATCGAGTTCCGTACGAAGTTGCGCAACGTTCGCGGATGGCATGGAAAATCCGCAGGCGTGAGAGTGTCCGCCGTAGCGGGTGAAAAGATTGCCGCTCGACTCGACGGCATCGAGCAGATGGAAAGCACGAATCGAGCGGCCGGACCCAAAGGCTTCTTCGCCATTGCGCGAGATGACAATCGCAGGTCGATGATAGCGTTCGACGACGCGCGTAGCGGCGATGCCGATGACGCCGCGATGCCATCCCTCGCCATCGACCACAATGCAATACGCCTCGCAGAGCGCCGGATCGCCACTGACGCGCTCTTCGATGGAGCGCAGAATTCGTCGCTCTTCTTCCTGGCGCTCAGCGTTGAGGCGATCGAGTTTGCCGGCGAGCAGCCGGGCTTGATCGGCATCCTTTACGCTGAATAAATCAATCACATCGCGAGCGATATCCATGCGTCCGGCGGCGTTGATGCGCGGCGCGATGCGAAACGCAACTTCGGTCGAATTCGGCGGGCGCTTTGTGGAAATCTGCGCGACTTCAAGCAGGGCCTTCAGCCCGGGATTTACCGCATGGCGAAGCTGATCCAGGCCGAGCTTGGCGAACACGCGATTCTCGCCGGTCAGTGGCACAGAATCGGCAATCGTCGCGATGGCGACCACCTTCATGAACGACAACAGCATTCGCGTCTGATCTTTTGCGTCGAGGCGGCGCTGCATCAATCCCTGCGCGACCTTTAACGCCACGCCGGCACCGCAAAGCTGCTTATACGGATACTCGCACCCTGCCTGATTCGGATTGACCACCGTCAACGCCTTCGGCACGCCGTCCGGGCCGGGCAGGTGATGATCGGTCACGATGAGGTCCACGCCAAGACGTTGCGCGGTTTCGGCTGGAGCGAAGGCGCGAATGCCCATATCAACACTGATAATCAGTCGAATTCCGGCAGCCGCGGCGCGTTCGATCACATCATCGCGCAGATCGTAACCCTCACGAATGCGGTGGGGAACATGAAAGTCGGCAGTGCCGCCGCACAGTTCGATCGCGGTCTTCAGAATGATGATTGCCATCGTGCCATCCACGTCGTAGTCGCCGTAGATCAGCATGGGCTCTCTCCGCTCGATGGCCGCGTCCAGGCGATCGACCGCGGCGCGCAGGCCTGTCATCTGTTCAGGTGCATAGAGGTGATCGAGAGAGGGCGCAAGGAAGCGAGCGGCAGATTCAGGTTCCTCGATACCGCGGCGGATGAGCAAACCCGCCAGAGTGTCAAGGTGATTACGACCAGTGCCGTTGGTTGAGGCGCGGCTATTGAAACTGAAGGGCAGTCCGGAGAATTCGCGCAGAGACGCCGCCAGAGTCCGCGACCGAACTGGATCTTGCGCCGCCAGTTCCCAGCGCACCCTAACTCTCTTCGTCCTGATCGTCGATGGGGATGCCGCCGAAATCTTCCGACATTTCCAGCAGGTGCTGGTAGCGGTCATACCACTCGGTGCTGGTTTCACACAGAAACATTGACCCCTGATAAGCCCAGCCCAGCTGCAGGAATCCAACCTTGCCGATGTACGCCCGCAACCAGCGTGCATCCTCCACGTCATCGCCGTCGGTGAATTCGGAGTGAGAAAGCCGCTGCACCAACTCGTCAAGCTCGGCACGATCCAGCTTCCAGGAATGCATGGTGAGGAACGCCGTGCCGGCACTTTTGGCCAGCTCAACAAAGTCCTTCCAGCCGTCGGGATTGCTTCCCATCTCCCACATGACACACTGCACTTCGTCGTAATCCACGTAGCCGTGGAAACGGCTCATGCCATGGCCTTCGATGAAGGCAATCATGTCATCTTTAACGGTGGATAAATCGTCTGGGGTGGGTGACATAGTGGACCGTGCTTACGATTGATTATTGTATGCCGATTGGGCATGAAGGTGCCAGCGCAGCATAACGCGAAAAGACGCCCCGCCCGTCGTACTTTGACGGGTGGCGTCCATTTTCTTAGTCTCGAGGCATCTGACATCCACTCGCTCGAAATCCCGTGTTACACTTTATGATTCAAATACAAAGCCCCTGCTGATACAGGACATTCTATCCGCACATGCTTCTTTCCAAGGAATATGTGGGCTACCTGGCCCGCGAAGTTACCAAGAAATTAATTGCCGGCAAGGCCATCGAAACCACGGTCGTGCCTAAAGTCACCGAGCGCGTGCACGCGGCGCTGCTCGAGGAAATGACTCTCGAAGACCGCATCAACGACGAAGTGCGAGTCATCCTCGAAGCGTATTCCGAAGAGATGAATAAGACCGGCGCCAATTACCAGGAGATGTTCCGCAAGGTGAAAAGCGAGCTGGTGCGCAAGTATAAGGCGGTGCTGTGAGACTGAGCCGCGACAAAGTGAACGTGCTGGCTCGAGCGGTCGCCGACGCCCTCAAAGCGATGGACGAAGTGGATTTCATCGAAGATCCCAACACCATCCGCCAGGAAACCCGCAAGATCCTCGAAGACCTACTAAACCACGAAGAGCGCATCGATCAAGCCGCGCGGCAGAAGATCGAAAGCCAGAAGCGCACTATTCTCGAAGGCTCGCAGGAATGGGACATCCTCTACCGCAAGTATTACAACGAGGAAGTGAAGAAGCTGGGCATCTGATTCCGCTTTCGGGTTGCCCCTAGTTGACAAAATCCTGCCCCCTGCAGATCAGCGCACCTTCACTAACAACCCAATCAACGCCGCACCACCGATTAGCCAAGCCGAGTTGAGACGGAAACGTAAGAGGGCGACTGCACTCGCGACGAAGATCAGAGCTGTCTGCCAGTCTATGATTGCGGCCCTTCCGAGTTGCCAGGCCACTACAGCCATCAGAGCCAAAGAGCCGACAACGGCTCCATCCAATATTGCCCCTGCTATGGGGGAGCGTCGAAGCTTTGGTATCAGCGGCCCACTCACGGCAACAAGTAAGAATCCCGGCAGGAAGATGCCCAAAGTCGCTGTGACCGCACCGGGGACTCCTGCAACTAGGTAGCCAATAAAAGTAGCAGTCGTGAAGACCGGGCCGGGAGTGAATTGTCCCACCGCCACGGCATCGATCAGTTGTTTTTCCGTAAGCCAGTGCAGATGGTCGATGAATTCTTCCTTAAGAAAGGCGAGCAGCACGTATCCACTCCCAAACACGACCGATCCGATTTTCAAAAATGACAGGAATAACCGAAGCATCCTGACTGGAACCATCGCCACGGCAGCGGGCGGTCCCATCAGCAAGGCCAGGTGGCCCGATAGCGGAGCAGCAAACAACGCGCCGTGTTCTCGACCTTCAGACCATACCGCCGCGCCGGAAGCAATCCCAGCAATCGCCACAACGATGAGTGGAGCGAGTCCGAGGGCGTTAAGAATAATCGAGATCAACCCAACGGCTGCAAGGAGTTTGGTTTTGATGGCCGTCCGGGCAAGATTCCACAACGCTTGCAGAATGATCGCGATTACGGAAGCTTTTATCGCGTATAAGATGCCCGCGATTTGCGGCAGCGACCCGAAGCGAACGTAGACGGCGGCGATTATCGCAACCATAACGGCGGCAGGCATAATGAAGCAGCAACCTGCAATCAGAAGCCCCGCCCACCCACCCTTCGAA
>JBAPOI010000202.1:0-10348 GCA_049279555.1 Candidatus Sulfotelmatobacter sp. | reverse complement strand
TGGTCGAGGGCTACAACACTACGCTGATCAGTCAGATTGCTCCCTACCTTCCCGACCCTCCCAATGTGTTCATACCAAATGCCGACCTTTGGTGGAACAGTCCGGTGGGCAGGCTCCTTAGGGCAATTTGTGCTACCAAGGACTTGTATACTCCGCAACATCGCAAAAATAACCCAGTGCAGTACCAGATGGATATTGCTCAAGCTGCCAGCAAGATCACAGAGTCTTTCGAAATTGCCCGCAAAGAGGACGAACAGTCGGAGACGCCTCTCCAAGCGGGGTTGGAGCTTATTGTAGCTCCTCCCTTTGAGGGCAAGGATGGCGAGCGCGTTCCACCCCTGTCTACCCTGCTTGGATCTAGCGGGGCGTTCGACATTCTAGGCCTGACTGTGCCGTACTCCGTTGGCGGGAGTGAGGCACCACGCATCACCTGGGAAGAGCTACGCCAATCACTGTCTACGCGCGGACGCGCCAATATCCCGTGGATAGACCGGCTGGAAACCAACATTCGCTTGGCGACTGCGGGCAAGAAACCGCAGCCGGATGACGTCACGTTTAGGGGTGGCGGCCAGGATCGCCGCATATACCGTGCTGTATTAACACGGTACAAGCTCTACAAGAATGGCAAACGCCGGTTTTACGTTCTACTGGTTGAAACCTTCGACCGCAGATTTGTCGGTGATCCAGACACGTCGCTGCTCCTGACCGCGCTCACGCTCGCGTCGCGTTGGCGTTTCACCTTTTTCGAACGATGGAACGAAACGCTCGAGCAATTTGGCAGTAGGCGCTCGGACGCCGAGTTTCTGGATGCGTGCAAACAACTCGAATACAATATGGAGTGGATAGAAAATGAGGGAGTGGAACTAGGGGCGAACAACTTGGATGCGATGGTGCACGCCTTTGGAGACCAGCAGAAAGCCCGCGTTGAACGCTTCTATAGTGATTACTATACCGCCAAAGAAAAAATGCAGAGCCGGTTGCCGGGGACCTTCGAGAAGGTTAGTCCGGAGAAACGAACAGAAGTGCAAGGTGCAATAATCGAATTCCTCACCGCCGTGAGGGACCAGAACGACGAATTCCTCGAGCTGTGCGTCCAGACCTATGCTAAAAACCTCCGTGTTGGTGAGTGACGCGCCGAATATCTAAGTAATGTTGCAAGTTTCAAGGGCAAAAGCAGACAAGTTTTTGGCCGAGCGGCGGTCGTGCGTTCTTAGGCTGCCAAAAGGCTGTCGGTGAACTGGGGGAACTGAATCTGTCGAAGAAGATCATCTTCTGCTACCCATCGAACCTGCCTCTTCCGGATCATGTGGATCGCTTCGTAGCCTTGAATCGTTTGCTGAGCCCCCTGGAATTCTCGGAAGCGCTGCTTGGCATTCACACAACGTCCAGCAGTTCCCCCCACGTCGCGCAGCGAAAAATACTAGCGCAGATACCACCCGAACCGCGCTAAGGATGATGCCAAGTTCGGCGTGCCGCTGCTTTACGAATCGCGGGTCGCGTTATCATTTCGCGATTCTTTCAGGTTGCAAAACAACTTCGATTTTCCCTCGGTTACAACATAGTGGCTGAGGATTAGAAGCGGGGTGCGTTTGAGCGCGGACACTGCTCGGATTAGAGTGCGTTAATGTCAACTTAACGTATAACGCCCATCTCGGACAAGTGACGCAGAAACCTGCCGACCCGAGTAGTGAACGATAAAGGACGTTATCGCTAATATCCTTAAACGCGTTTCTGGGCCGCGTGGCAAGATTCTGTGCAGTCAATTACCACTGTTACTTGTTTCACTCACCGTCTACTCAGATCTTTCCGGCATCGAATTGGCAGCCTGCCGGCACTATGGCAATTCAGGCAACTCAGATTTTCTGCTTGGGAGCATTGCCGCCTTCTTTTGCCCGTTGCAAGTCTTCAGCAACCGAACTCATATTGGGATGTTCGCCCGGAAAGGCTTGAACAAGTGCGGCGGTCACAACAGCGATAAAATCCGCCTTAGAGATGTTATTTCCCGGGCATAGATGAGTGGTTAAAGGATCTTCGCGATGCAAACGAAGTGCCGATGGGTCGATACCGAGGACGCCATGCAATGTAGCCAGCGCGGAGATTGCATTGGCCTTGAGCCCAGGAACGATCTGCTCAGTCGAGTAATCGCCCACCAGTTCCACACCCCACGAGACATTGTTCCATGACGGTGAATGTACTCCCGGCACAGTCAGCGGAGTAAACACCCAGAGAAGGTCGTCGGCGACAAAAACATGCGGTCCTCCTGACCATTTCATCGTATCTCGATAATAGCTCTGCAGGTTTTGCATACGCTGTTCGCCTGGAACAGAGTGCCATTGTGCAAAGGTCGGAACGGCCGTGTTGTGGAGTACGACGAATGATGGACGCCAACTCACAAACGAAAGTCCGGACACATAAGTTGCGAATTCATCCGCTGTAAAGCCTCTTCCTACGATTCCCTTCCATACTGGCATGTCATTCCCCTTGATTGGACTGTCAGCTAGCCACCTTCTGCGAGTCATTCTGTTCGGGCAGTAAACGGGGGAAGCCATTCGAATATCCCCTGCACCTTATCGAACGGATACGGAACGCGGTTCAGTACGACCTCCACTAAAGTGGTCGTGAACGGGTGAAACAGCGTGGCATTCTTGTCCTTCAGCTCACCCGTGATCTCGATTGTGATCGGATCGCTGTCCGCGCGCATCTCCATCTTCGAATTGTTGCTGCCATATCCCTGGTACGTGACCACATCCGTGCCCGTCGACGCTTGAAAGCGGATCTGCATCGGCCTTGGCGTCGTGGTGATGCCCTTTGGCAGTTGTACATGCAGGCATCGGTAGCTCGGATCCTTTCCATAGGTATGCACATCGACGGAGATCTCTTCTGCTCTCTGCCACGTCTGCCCGTCCGGGCTCAGTTCGAAGACCTCGATCATGTAATCCGTCACCGGATCCCCATGTCCGTCCCGTGCATGAACGACAAACTGCTGCCATCCATCGAGATCGTGAGTCTCCCAGAATGTGAATAAGTGCCCTTTGCTTTTCAGCATTTCTTGGCGTGCTGGCACGCTCCAGGTCTGCGCTTCGTTAAGCCACAGGTTATATTGATCGCTATTTGCGATGTCCAGAAACGTGGCGATCCGGTCCAGCATGCCGGAGTCGGGATCCGAAATCAACGAGCCATGATCCCGCTTGTCGACAGCAAGGATGGGCACATTGAGCCGCGAGTCGTTTGCCCATTCGCTGATGGTCACCCTATATCTGGGAAGCCCTTGTACATCGGTCGGCGTCTTCGTCAGGTCGAGTGTGATCTTGCGAGTATTGAGACCGCATCCCGACCATCGCACCGTCCCGTCCGTGCCTGGATCATTTGCTACACTCGCAATGCCCTTGTAGGGTGTGTTGCCGATGAAGACGGCGACGTACGGCGTATCCGGCCCGGTGCCGAAGTACGGCACCGGCCCCAACAGGTCCGCGTGCGCCAGGTCCCAGGTGAATCGGCTACCGAGCTCCAGCCCATCTAAGACCAAGTTTCCAGCGTTCAAAAAATCCGGTCCCGGCGTCTTGTTGCCTTTCACCAGAGCGCCTAGCCATGTCCGTCCCTTGTGCGCCTGCGGGGAGCCCCACGTCGCCGGCGCCAGACCAATCAGATGCTTTAACTGCTTTAAGCGCTGATTCTTTCCGGGTGCAATCTTCTGATGCGCTAGCCATGCTCGCACCACTAGCATGCCAGTAGAATGCACGATAGCATCGAACTCCTCTGAGGTGTTGAGTTCTGTGAGATCGATCGCTCTCTGCATTCCCTCTGCGATGTCTTCGATTGTGATCTCATTATTGAGGGAAATGTAATTCCCAACATTCAGCAGCTTGACCTCGATCTTCCGATCGACTAATGCCCAGTAGAGATTTGTAAAGTCCAGTCCGTCGGCTGAATAACCATGAATCAAAAGAAGTGGACGAGGCATATCTAACTCCGCAATATGTCAATGCGAGCGCAGTGCAAATCTACCACCGTTTGGCAACACACAACTCATGGTTTCCAGTGTTTTCTCCATATCAGCTAAAGAGACACCGGGATGCCGGGGCTGCAGACCGTCGATTCGGCAAGCGCAAACGGATCCGCGTACAGCCGCGCCAGGTAGTCCCTTCGCAGGCGATCTCGTTCCAGATCTTGGCGTATTCTCGGAGTTCGTCACGACTCTGACGGACGCAAAACGGGATCGAGCGATCGATCAAAAGATCAAAATTGGCCCGGATGAGGAAACGGGGAGCGCGAAGTCAGTAAGTGTTACGTATTAACGAAGGTGTTCGTGTTCGCTTCAATTGTGTGGATACGGCCATATCGGACAACTGGACAGTTGGCCCAACCTCTCCCCGCTTGGCAACCCAAGTGATGAATGATAAAGGGCGTTATCACTCCCGAAGGACGGATCAACGTTTAAGGACGTTTAGTTGCCTTAACTTCCCAGAATCGCGTTTCTCGCAACCAATCCGATAGAATGCCAAGAGCAAGCTTCTGTAAACTCGGATCGGATGAATCCCCTCGTGGTTAGACCTTAGTCATCAAAGCGCAGCCTGCGTAAAGCCAAGTGGAGGTGAGCGCTATTCGCAACTTCTCTCTATCGGATCCACCCGCAGACCTTTGCTCATGCAGTGCTCAACCACTGCGCCTTGAGGGCCTGCTCAAGGCTGACGCGATACATTTGATCGAAACGCGAATTCCCAGTCTCATGCTTCACGAATCACTCCTGAAGGTCGCCGGTATCGTCAATGGTCATCCCCTCACGCTTTCGCTGATTGCAGAGATGGCCGAGTCGTTAGATTCGAAACAGCTTCGACGGGTACTTGACGGCCACCTCTACGACCTGAATGATGATTCTCCAACTGACAAAAAGAGCCTGGTCGCGGTCGTGCGGCCCATCATCATCACCGCCAACGAAGCCATGATTGCTGCACTGAAAAAGCAGCCGATGGATATTTTCAAGTTATCTCCCCGGCAATATGAGGAGCTTGTCGCGGAGCTGATTCACGATATCGGCTATGAGGTCACGCTCACTCAGGCAACGCGGGACGGAGGAAAAGACATCCTTGCTTCGATGAAGACCGAGTTGGGCGAGTTTCTTTGTCTGGTTGAGGCCAAGCACTACCGGGAAGATCGAAAGATCGGAGTATCGCTGATTCGAACTCTATACGGAACTTTGTGCGACTATCAGGCAAGCAGCGCGATGCTCGTGACGAGCTCATTGTATTCCAAGGATGCGCGGGCGCTCCAACAAAAGCATAAGTATGAGCTGTCGCTACGCGACTACACTGACGTGGCTGGATGGATTCAGCGTTACGGCACTCACAAAACGCGCGAAAGGAATGTCATTCCGCATTGACTTTCTAACTCGATAAAATACATTATCGCATTTTCACCCAATCATAGCGCTGTCACGAGCCGAGCTACTAGTCGCCTGCGATTTCGAGGAGGCAAGTATACCGACAACGTTAAACTGCACCTCGCCAAAACGTGGCCCCACCGAAACAGCCGAAGCCATCATCGACAAAACATCTGAGAGCGTAACGATCTGGTGGGCTACCTGGCGCGGTGAGGCCGAGCGCCAGTCAGCCAGAACGTCTAGGTCCGCCCCCTGGCCCCTTACAGACCCACGAACCATGTTGATAGAGCCAGCAAGCCTGTCGAGTTCAGCCGCCATCCGTGTATCGTGGGCCTCTATCATCGAAGCCATGCGATCTTCCGCAGATGCCAATTGCAGATGGATTTGCTTTACCTCATTCTCGACTTGCGCCAGATGCAGCCTGTAGTTCGTCATGTCTGCACGAATAGCCTCGTACTGTTGAAGCGATTTCGCGTAGCGTTGTTCAGCTGTCTGTCCCTGGGAAATCTGATTGGCCAGAAGAATAGCAACTCGCATATCCCTCGTTCCGCTTTCCAAGGTCGCGAGAGAAAACACTCATTGCGGTCTGCGCATAGGAATTCTCGGGGAAGGCCTGGGACAGGCTCAAAAGCAGTATTCCACTCCTGAGTTTCTGTTGTGACACGGGCCTCAAGCGGCTAATTTCAGACAACTCAGCGGGGCTGCAGCCCAACACCTGCAGGCGTCGCGTCATTGGAGGAGAAATCGCAGACAGCGACTTGAGGTCCAGTCCTGCAGCCGCGTATTCCTCTCGAATCAAGTGTGTAATAAAAGAAGCGAACACGACATCGGCATTCTTGGTTACAAGCGAAGCGTTTTCATGCCATCTCCTCTTGCACGGGCTCGTCGGTTGTTTTCTGACCTTTGGCATTAGCCTTGAGCATCTCGATAACTTCCCCGGCGAATGTCATTGCATTCAACTGCAAACACATGGTTGACAGATTGAATCCGCATCCAGTGGGAGTGGGATAAGACGCAGAATGGGGGACTCAGAGAAAGCAGGAAGGATCAACAGACTGATTTCGATTTCCCTGTGCGATGGGATCTTCAGTCGATATGTTCTCCCTCTGTAAACTCTCCATCAGCCGCAGGCAAAACATCGTGGTTGCCTGCAATCCACACATAAAGTGTCGGTAGCAGGAAAATACTCATCACCAATGCCGCGATCAGACCGCCGACAATAACAATTGCAAAAGGACGCTGAGAATCCGATCCGATTGCGTGCGAAAGAGCTGCGGGCAACAGTCCCAGAGTCGCAACGAGCATGGTCATCATAATCGGGCGTAGCCTCAAAACGGCCCCCTCGACTGCAGCGTCTTCGATGGAATAGCGCCGCACCCGCAACTGGTTGATGTATTCGAGCATGATGACGCCTGTCTGTACGGAGACTCCAAAGAGAGCCAAGAAGCCGACTCCCGAGGAAACGCTGAAGTTTGTCCCAGTTATCAAAAGGGCAATGACGCCGCCGATGGGCGCGATGGCGACGTTGGCCATAATCAGCATCGACCATTTGAACGATTTGAACATCGTGTAAAGAATGACGAAGATGATGAAGATGGTAATCGGCAATACGATGAGCAGCCGCGCGTTTGCCCGCTTTTGGCTGGCGTATTCTCCCTCCCATTTGAGGTGATAGCCGGTAGGCAGTTTCACCTGGCGAGTCACCTTGTCGATCGCCTCTTCTACTGCACTCCCAAGATCGCGGCCGCGCACGCTGTACTTGATCGCGATGTAACGCTGGTTGCCCTCTCGATAGATCTCCGAACCACCATCAGCCACCTGAATCTTACAAAGCTGCGCGAGAGAGACACGTTCTCCAGTGATAGATAAGAGTCGAATCTTTTCGATTGCTTCCTTGGTGTCCCGGTATTGGGGGAGATAACGCAGGACGAGGTCATATCGCGCTTCGCCCTGGAGAACTTGCGTGAGCGCGTTGCCGCCGACTGCGGTTTGAATTGCGTCTTGCACATCGGCGACGTTGATCTGGTAACGCGCAGCCGCGTCCCGGTTTACCGTAACGTTCAAGCTAGGCTGACCGAGGACGCGAAAAACGCCGAGGTCCTCAATTCCCGAAATTTGACGCATAATAGCGACGATCTCATCCGCCTTGGTCTCAAGAGTCTTTAAATCATCGCCATAGATCTTGGTGGCAAGTTCGCCTTTAACTCCACTAACGGCCTCTTCCATGTTGTCTTCAATGGGCTGAGAGAATCCCCAAACAGCACCCGGGATTTTGTCGAGTTCCCGCTGCATGGCTGCGATAAGCTGATCTTTGTCTTCGTGAAAAATCGGCCGCCACTCCTCTTTCGGTTTCAGGTCGACAAAGTATTCGGTATTGAAGAAGCCCGTGGTATCCGTGCCGTCATCGGGACGGCCGACCTGACTCGTACATTGCGGAACTTCAGGGAACGAGCACAGAACGATGCGCGCTTGGTTGGATACTCGGATCCCCTCATCGGGGCCGGTGCTGGGAGCGAGGGTGCCCCGGACCCAAAGGGCGCCTTCATCGAGATGGGGTAGAAATTCGGAACCAATAATGCCGCTGAAAGCCACAAAATTCCCGAGCAGAATAGCGAGCCCGGCCACGCTAACAGTAACGATGCGATGCCGAATCGCCCAGCGAACGGCGTTTCGGTAGCGTTTAGTCAGAAACAACATTACCGGGTTACGCCATTCCCTCGCACCCTTGGCGAAGGCGAAGCTGGCAAGAACAGGAGCAATTAAGATCGAAAAGATCAGCGCTCCGAGAAGTGCGAAGGCGACTGTCCAAGCCATGGGCTGAAATAGACGGCCTTCGACACGTTGCAGAGTAAAGATGGGCAAGTAGGCAGTAATGATGATACCGATGGCGTAGAAGACAGGGCGCTGGACTTCGTGTGTGGCCTCGCCGATGCGTTCAATCGGGGTCTCGGTGTCGTGCTTAAAAGTCATGTGCCGGACGATGTTTTCGATCATGACCACTGCACCGTCAACGACCATGCCAAAATCCAGGGCTCCAAGAGAGAGCAGATTGGCAGGAACCTGCTTCAGGTCTAGACAGATCGAGGCAAACAGCAACGAAAATGGAATCGTTGCTGCGACGATAATGGCTCCGCGGACATTGCCAAGGAAGAGAAACAGAATGATCGAGACCAGGATCATTCCTTCGCCCAGGTTGTGCAGCACAGTGTGGCTGGTGAAATGAACGAGATCGCTGCGGTCGATAAAAGGGACGATTTTCACTCCTGGGGGGAGGATGTGGTCATTCATCTCCTGGATTTTTTCGTGTAGGGATCTAAGGGCAGGATCAGCCGCAGCACCTTTGCGCAGCAGAACGATGCCGGAGACCACATCATCGTTGTTGATGATCTTGCCGTTTTCACGGTGAATTGCGCGGGCGAACTGGCCAAGGCGGATCCTGGGCCCCTGCGAAACAACGGCAACGTCCTTCACGCGGAGAGGCGTGCCGCCTTTGGTGAGGATGACGGTCTGTTCGATGTCATGAACACGGTCGACGAGGCCGACCTCGCGGACATTGATTTGCTGCAAGCCTACCTGGATGAAGCTTCCCCCAGCGTTGGCATTGTTATTGGTGAGTTGCTGTTCAATCTGGGCGAGACTCAACCCGTAGGCGACGAGTCTGTTGGGATCAACGCGGACCTGGTATTCACGCGTAGGACCGCCAAAACTCGCAACGTCGACAATGTCAGGGACCGACTTGAGATTTTTCTCAACCACCCAGTCTTCAATGGACTTCAGCTCCATCGGGTCATATTTCGGATTTGTGCTGTGCAGCGTGAAGAAATAAATCTGGCCGACCGGGCTCCAGTCCGTGCCCATCTGTGGCGAGATGCCGGGTGGAAGAGTTACCTGGCTCAGGCGCTCAAGGACGCGCTCGCGATTCCAGGCGTTGTCGGTGCCGTCTTCGAAGATCAGCTTTAAATCGGAGAGACCGAACAATGAAAACGACCTGAGATGCATGACTCCGGGAATGCCGTTCATGGCGGTTTCGAGCGGGATCGTGATCTGTTGCTCGATCTGCTCCGCCGAAATTCCGGGCCACTGTGTGATGATCTCCACGTAGTTGTCTGCGACGTCAGGGTAAGCCTCGATGGGCAGATTGTGGAACGAAATGATCCCCCATACAAACAACACAAATGCCAGCCCGAGGACCAGCAGGCGGTTAGCAAGGGCAAAATCGACGACGCGCCGAATCACCTATTGCTCCACCGTGGTCTGCAAATCCAGGGCATTGGAGACGACCTGGTCGCCGGGCTTGATCCCAGACACGATTTCTTGTTGGTTGTTGGGCAGCATATTTCCGGTCACTATTTCCATGCGCTTGAAATGGCCGCCCTCAAGAGGCGCGTAAACCCACTCGCGATCATGTAGGTGCAGGATTGCACTGGCTGGCAGGGTCGAGTGCACTTCAGGTCGTTTCCCGTAAAACGTAGCGTTGGCAAACATGCCGATCCGGAGCATTCCAGGATTCTTAATCTCTAGTCGAACCTTGGCCGTGCGGATGTTCGGGTCGAGGACAGGCAGGATGTTGTCGATGCGTCCTTTGAGGAGCTGATTGGGATATGCATTGAGGTGGATGTCTGCGTATTCGCCAATGCGGACTGCATCGAGATCGTTTTCGTAGACGTCGCAGACGATCCAGACGTAAGAGAGGTCCGCGATCGTGAACGGATTCGGGCCCGATAGACCCTGAACGCCAGACGAATTCGTAACCTGCTGATCGGTGATGACACCGGAGATCGGTGCAACGATGTCAACGACCCCGGAGGGATGCTGCCTATCGATCCCGAGAAGACGCAGCTGTTCGGTCGCAGCGTTGAGATCGGCTTTGATATCGGTCTCTGTTGCTTCGGCCTGCTCACGAGCGCTTTTGGCAATGGCGCCTTTTTCGTAAAGAATCTGAGCGCGCTCCAGTTGTGTACGTGCTAGACG
>JBAPOI010000201.1:0-3034 GCA_049279555.1 Candidatus Sulfotelmatobacter sp. | reverse complement strand
GTTAACCTACCGAGTCCGGTGCCATGCGGAGAGTAGCTTCGCCATCGTGGCAGCGTGCGGATCGGGGGACTTGGCGCGGCAATGGCCACGGGGGAAGGCGCAGCAGTGATTCCGCAAGACGACCGACGGCAAGCAGAAGCGAAACGGCCTGAGCTGGCGTGCGGGCAACTGTTCGTGCCGAGCTTCGTCATCTGCCTCTCCGGCTGAAGGTCAGCAGTATTCGAACCATCGCACCGAGAAGCAAGACAGCGAGCCAAATCACGTTTGGTGATCGTATTCACAGCGTTACATAACCTCACTCTTCTTCGCGGTTCGGCCGACATGCGTACCCGAGTTGACAATTCGGCGCCAGATTCCCGCAAGCAAGCCTGATCCAGACCGAACCGGTAAAGCTGGCACGCCGAATTGGCGGAGTAAAGCGAGGGAAACCGGTGGCAGATTCGCTATCAAGCGGGCACCTGCTTTTCGCATGCGACAAAGCAGCTCCAGCCCCAACGGATCGGCATTCGCAACCCCGGAGATGTCGACGAGGAGTTCCCTGCCGTTAAGAGTTGACTTGGCGGTTTGCCAAGCCCATTGCAACCGTTGAACTGCCTCACCAGACAAATCGCCACCCAGGACGAATCGGAATGCCCTTAAGTAATCATGTTGGTACATCTCCACTGCCGAATCACCCCTTAGGACGACAGCGCGTCCTACGCACCAAGAAGTCTGAGATCTTCACTCCCAAAGGCAAGCGTCTACCTTGGGTCAGCCGCTGCCGCTTACGAATTCTTTGCATTGAGGTCCTGAACGATATAAGACGTGTAGATACCTGAACCCCGGATTGCGACGCCTTTCCGAGCCAGCCTGCGGAGCAGGGAGTGGCCTGCTTCGTCAATCGAAGATACGTCCCGAAACTGCAGGCGGACTCGCTGGCCTTTTGTCACGGCGGAATCACAGGATTCCTCGACGATGTTGACGTACTCGGTAGCCAGTTGCCCGTCCACCGTGAACACGGTGGCCCCATCCTCATCTGTTTTGTTGAGCCGGAACACTTTCGTCACCTCGCTGTATCACTGTGCACGCGCCCGACGCAGTTGAACGACACCCGCCAGCTGGAGAATACGCAGCAAGTTCCTCGTCTGCTACGGAAACGACTGGCCATGCGCCGTGAGCAGTCTTCGGAGAAGCAGTGTTATGCCTGGCGCGTCCTAAAACCGGACTTCCCAGCCTCTTTTGCATCCGTACGACCCGGCCGCCTTCTTCGAAGCGCACCTCGTCCATCAATGCCCGCATGAGGTATATCCCTCGTCCATGATTGAGACGCAGGCACTTTGGATCGGTCGGATCTGGCAGTGAAAGGCTGTTAAACCCCGCTCCCTCATCCCGGACCGTGATCGATACTTCCCCGTCCATTGCGCAACGGCAAACTACAACAACAGTCCTATAAGGGTTCTCGTGGTTGCCATGGATCACAGCATTCGCGAGAGCCTCTGTCAGCGCTATCTCAACAGCTTCGCATCCATCCGCATCGCGGAACTTGTCGAAAAGGAGCCTCATGAACCTCATGAGCTGATCTACAAATGGAGAAATATCAGCAACCCGACTCGCGGCCAAGCGCCGTAATTCGACATACGGCGATGCGGGCGAGCGGCGATGCAGGAACGTTCGATCGTAAGTTTCAGTCATCTTTCAATACCTCCGATGGCCTCCTCGACCCTCATCAAGGTCGGGCGTCGTCCCGGAGGCGGCGAAGGGACTGACGCCCGACGATCAGTGACTTGAGCGTTCGGAAATTAACCGGTTAACCAGGCACTCCTCCTACCCGAGGAATGATCTGCGGCCGCTTGACCGCGGTCGGTTCCTCACATCGGGTACAGACGCCACAGGAACCTTCCGACCTCGCCGATACAGGTGCAGGTTTACCACCAATCTCACGGCCACACTCTTCCGTGCGAATTCGTATGTCTTTGTGGCATCCTGTACCGGCAAGAGATGCCGAATTCGGCAGCTGTCGTTGGCAATTGACGAACGCGATCACCTCCATTTCAGAAGCGGCACCGGCAAAACGCCAGATCAATAAGTTCCGCTGCGGTTTTGGGTAACACGCGAATGGAATCCCACGTGCCTTCGATTAGTTGCGTAGGGCTTTGGTCCTGCAGAGACTCGACTGGAGACAGGCAATGATTCGCATGAAGAGCTTTCTCACAATTGCAATGATGCTGGGAGGCGTTGCCGTTCGAGCAGGCGCCGTGGAGTTGCTACCCGCAACCGCCGAGGCCTGGCAGGATTACGTGCGTCACGCCGGCGAAGGCATGCAGGCGCGGCTGGATGGCCGCAGGCCCTTCTTGTGGGTCGATGACATCCCGGAGCGGGCACTCCGCGTACGGCACGGCGAGGTTGTCGTGGCGCCGGCCGCCGGGGCGGGCACACAAGCGGTGCCCAACGGACTAATTCACGATTGGATTGGTGCTGTCTTTATTCCCCACACCACCATCGAGAGTTTGTTAGCCGTGGTTCACGATTACGATCGGTATAAGGAAATCTACAAGCCGGTTGTAACGGATTCGAGATTGATCGACGCCGGTGCGTCCGATCAGGAGTTCTCCATGATCTGGCAGCATCACGTTATGTTGGTTAATGCCGCAATGCGAGGACGCTACCGGGCCCAAGATTTCTCGATCGGGCCCCATCGCTTGTACAGCGTCGTGGACGCAACGACTCTGCAGCAAATTGAAGAGTACGGGCACCCTGGCGAGCATCTTCTGCCCCCGGACACGGGCGGCGGTTTCATCTGGAGGGCGCACAGCATATCGCGATACGAGGAGCGAGACCGAGGAGTTTATCTGGAGCTCGAGGCGATCGTGCTAAGCCGTGACATTCCGAGTTCGTTGCAGTGGCTGGTGAATCCTGTGGTAAACCACCTCTCAATCAACTCACTGACGACCACTCTCCGGCAGACGCGTCAGGCAGTGGGCACGCAGCAGGTCGCCATTGCGACAGACTCCGCTTCCGTCCCAACCCTTCGCGCTGCGGTGAAGTCGCATGGAAC
>JBAPOI010000200.1:0-1533 GCA_049279555.1 Candidatus Sulfotelmatobacter sp. | reverse complement strand
CCCGATGTCTGTCGCCGCCTCGCTGGCAAGGTCACCATCACCGCGGTGGTCTCCTTGTTTTGGCCGAAAAGAGCCCCTCGTTGCGTGTCGATTCGCCGTCCGCCTTCGGCCCAAAGATAGTCCGCGGGAAAGGTCGCCGCCCTGGCGCCGCAGATACTCGAAAGGGCGGCAATCACGGCGTCGAGATTCGCCATCACGTGACCCTCGCAGCGACCGAGGGAGGAAAGACCCAGCGCCGACAGCCTCGGCTGCAACTCCGAGATATCGTGGGTTCGCAATGCCAGATAGCGCGCGAGGTTGTCCGCCGATGGACGAAAGTCGGCGAGGGCGATGACAGAGTTCCAGCGCTTCAGAATTCGCTCGGATTCACCCTGCACGCTCTTCCGCACGCCCAAGACCATTTCCAGAACGGCGCGCGCAACCTCCGCAGCCGTGGAGACGGGTCGATCCGAATCTCGGAACGGTTCGGGTCGTCTCGACGACGTTGACGCTTTTGCCATGATGACGAACATCCTTTTGATCAAGGGATATATGCCGGCGCCCGGCGCGGCAAAGCAGCTTCGACAACGGGACTCGGCGAACTGACTAGAGTGATCAGAAGCCATGAGATGGCGACGCGGCAGCCTCCAACGTTCGGCGCGCTTCTCCGCCGAATGTTTCGGCTTACTTCGGGCAGGCCGGGGTTCTCATTTCCAGTCGCGCGACGACAGACAGTCTTAATACGATTCGCAACATGTGCGGCCGCAGGTCGTCAAATTCGTGCAGTCGCGATGGCATTCGACTTCTCGATTGGCGCAAAGGTCTCGATCTTGTCTCTCGCAAGGTCGCGCGTCACGGAGGTCTGACGCCATCGTCGGCGATAGCGCCTCGTTGGGTGTCATCAGCGCGTCTGCATGCGCGACCGACGCAGGGCATGTCAGCAGGACGCCAACGAGAATCAACATGGGACTCTGTCGCCCTTTACAAGGGATAGTTTGTCAGCCTGGACAGGAGTCTTCCGGCGAGGGCATGAAGACGTGGGTGGCGCGGTCCATCCAGACGAGATGGTCATGCACCTCTACGACGCCGTGAACGGTTCGCGCTGTCGCGAGCACGGTTTCACGGTCGTGTTCGGTTGCAACGGCGCCGCGAATTTCCACTCGGCCGTCCTTGACGGCGAAATTGATCAAAGCGTTGGAGAACCCACCCTCGGCGTCGAGGCGAGCGCGAATCGCTCTGCGGATTTGCCCGTCCGCGGGCGCTTCGTCCGCCTCCGAGGCGGTCATCAGGATGTCAGCCAATACGCCGTGAAAGGCTCTCAGCATAGGCAAATCAACGTCGTCCATACGAAGAACCCGAGCAATCGCCCTGGCGACTTTCGCATCCAGCCGTACGTCCGCCATTTCGCGACCCCGATGCCCCACGCTTCGCCGCGCGGCGCTCCACAGGGGCGTGAGCAAAACGCCGCAGCCTCCTTTTACGGACGGCGTGAGCCCGCGCACTGATCTGGGTCAATCATAGGAGCAACGACGACCTCGGCCCAACGGACGCTAG
>JBAPOI010000199.1:0-1792 GCA_049279555.1 Candidatus Sulfotelmatobacter sp. | reverse complement strand
GGGACAGCCCCCCAAGCCTGCCCTGAGCGAAGTCGAAGGGGCTGTCCATCGAGCGCAGCTCGATTGTTGTTGCTTAAATTTTGTAGCTTGTATCAACCACCCGGGCTCACGCCCGGTCGGACGGCCGAGGGCGGCCGTCCCCACATGAATATCTATGGCCATCTACTTACCCAGCAGCGCCGAAGAAGAACAACTCGCCCTCGACGAACTTACTCCTCGCGAGATCGTCGTCGAACTCGACAAACACGTCATCGGCCAGAAGGACGCGAAACGCGCCGTCGCCATCGCCCTGCGCAACCGCACCCGCCGCCAAAAACTCACCCCAGAGCTAGCCGAAGAAATCATCCCCAAAAACATAATTATGATTGGGCCGACGGGGGTGGGGAAGACGGAGATTGCGCGGCGGTTGGCGAAGCTGGCGAATTCTCCGTTTCTGAAGGTGGAGGCTTCGAAGTTTACTGAGGTTGGGTATGTGGGGCGTGATGTTGAGTCGATGGTGCGGGATTTGGTGGAGATTGCGATCGACAATGTGCGCGAGGAAAAGTTGGAGGACGTTGCCGACAAGGCTGAGTTAAATGCAGAGGAGCGGCTGCTGGATATCCTGCTGCCACCGTCTCCACCGGCCCGGCCTGGGGAGACGACAACGTCGGGCGGAGTGGTGATCGATGGCGGGACGGCGTTGGCGGAGTCTTCTTCGCGGACGCGGGAAAAACTGCGGCAGCAGTTGCGTGAAGGGAAACTCGACGAGCGACAGGTGGAGATCGATGTGCGGGAGAGAAATTTTCCGACGTTCGAAATTATGACCAACCAGGGCGCCGAGGAGATGGACATCAACATTAAGGACATGTTGCCAAACATCTTTGGGCAGCGGACCAAGAAGCGGAAGATGAAGGTGAATGAGGCGTTCGAATATCTGATCCAGGAAGAAGAGCATCGGTTGATCGACATGGATCAGGTGACGCGGATGGCGATTGACCGCGTGGAAAATTCTGGGATCGTGTTTTTGGATGAGATCGACAAGATTGCGGGGCGCGAGGGCGGGCATGGGCCGGACGTTTCGCGCGAAGGAGTGCAGCGCGACATTCTTCCGATTGTCGAAGGCACGACGGTGAACACGCGCTACGGCATGGTGCGTACGGATCATATTTTGTTTATTGCGGCGGGGGCATTTCATGTTTCGAAGCCAAGCGATCTGATTCCGGAACTGCAGGGGCGGTTTCCGATTCGGGTGGAGTTGCAGTCGCTGACCATGGAAGATTTTGTGCGAATTTTGACGGAGCCGAAATCGTCGCTGGTAAAGCAGTACACGGCGTTGCTCGAGACAGAAGGCGTGAAGCTGGAGTTTACGCCGGAGGCGCTGTCAGAGATTGCGCACTTTGCGTTTCGGGTGAATGAGAGCACGGAAAATATTGGAGCGCGGCGGCTGCATACCATTATGGAGCGGGTGCTGGATGAGTTGAGCTTCGACGCTCCGGAGCGAAAAGGGGAGCACGTGAACATCGACGCGGATTATGTGCGGAAGATGTTGACGGATATTGTGAAGGATCAGGATTTGTCGAGGTATATTTTGTAAGAGTACTGACCTAGGGTCGCCTGAAGGCGCGGCTTGAAGACGTTTTGTATAGCTGCCGACGACTTGGCAACGCATCCGCAACTCGCTGAAAATAGCTCATTTGTATGATCAGATCCTGGTCAGATGCGCTACGAGAAATGGTCTTTGGGGGAATAAAAGTTTGACTTTCTTGCTGATTGGTGTATGTATTAGGGAGGGAAATTTAACATGATTTCAAAC
>JBAPOI010000198.1:0-1577 GCA_049279555.1 Candidatus Sulfotelmatobacter sp. | reverse complement strand
GCGCACGCCCGATGAGATGAAGCAACTGGAGCAACTGGCGCGGGCGGCGATTGGCGTCGATCCGCAACGCGGCGACGTGCTGGCGGTGGAAAACATTTCCTTCCAAGAAATCCCCCTTGAAATCATTCCACCGCCCAGCAAGTTTGAGCGCTGGCGCAAGCTACTCGAACCCTGGGTCTGGCTGTTGCGCTATATCGGACTGGCCGCGTTGTTTCTGGTGGTCTATTTCTTGATGCTGCGTCCCGTGAAAAAGCAAATTCTGACGGCGTTTCGCGAGTTGCCGGCGAAGGTCGCCGCAAAGACTTCGCCGCAGACTTTGTCGGCCGCAGGGGTTCCGATTCCAGCCGAGGGGAAATCTGAGGGCGACGGACAGCGGGCTACACAGTTAAAGAAGATGCTCACCGAAAAGGTGAAAGCCGAGCCGGTGGCGGCCAGCCGCCTGGTCGAATCCTGGGTACGAGAGGAAGAGAGCGACAGGTGACCGCCCAGCATGTTTCCGGCCTGCGCAAAGCCGCCATCCTGATGGTGCTTCTCGGAGAAGACACCGCGGGCGAAATCTATCGCCATCTGCCGCAGGCGGAAGTCGAGCAGATCACTCAGGAAATTACAACCATCAGCTCGGTCGAGCCGGCAGACGGCTTGGCGGTGCTCGAGGAGTTCGACCGCCTGGTTGCGACCGGCGATTACGTCACCCAGGCGGGAATGGACTACGCGAACAAGGTGCTGGTAAAGGCCTTCGGAAAAGAAGGGGCCGAGGAGCTACTGCGCCAGGTCCAACGGGCGGCCGAGCTGAGCGGGGCCAAGCTCGACTCGTTGCGCAAGGCGGATCCGCAGCAACTGGCAAAGTTTATCGAAGGCGAACATCCTCAAACCATCGCGCTGATTCTTGGGCACCTGGAATCGAAGCAGGCATCGACCGTGCTGATGAAGCTGCCTCCGGAGTTGCGCGCCGAGCCTATCAAGCGCCTGGCGCAGCTGCGGCAATTTTCGCCGGAGATGGCGGAGCGGGTTTCGTTGGTTCTGCACAAACGTCTGGAGGCGTTGGGCGAGCAGAGCCGGCGAGCCTATGCCGGCCTGCGCGGCGTCGCCGATCTGATGAACCGGCTCGATGTGGCAGTGGGAAAAACCATCCTGGAATCGATTGAGGGAGATGACCCGAAGCTGGCGCTCTCGATCCGGAATCTGATGTTTACCTTTGAAGATCTGCTGACCATTCCCGAGGCCGGCATCCGCGAGTTGCTGGGGCAGATGGACAAGAAGACGCTGGCGACCGCTCTGCGCGGCGCTACGGACGAGTTGAAGAATTTTATTTTCAAGTCCATGTCGTCGCGGGCGGTGGAAATGTTGAAGGAAGACATGGAAGTGCTGGGACCAGTGAAGAGCAGGGAGATCAATAAGGCGCAACTGGAGACGGTCGCAATCGCGCGCAAGCTGGAAGCCGAAGGCAAGCTGAACTTGAGCCAGGAGACGGAAGATGAGTTCGTCAGCTAGCCCGGCGCACGCTGCGCCGGAGCCTGCGCCCGCGGCACGAACTGAGCGAGCGATCGTCATCCCATTCGCCTACACCGAGGTTGAGG
>JBAPOI010000197.1:0-2336 GCA_049279555.1 Candidatus Sulfotelmatobacter sp. | reverse complement strand
GAAATTAAACGAGAGCGTGAAAGCCACGAAGCTCCAGAGCTGTTCGCCTTTAGATTTCTTAATTCGCGAGCGACATACGAATCGGACTTTAGCGAGATCTGGGATCATGGTGCGCTTGAGCATCTTGGCGTTCAACTGCTCGACACAGCGCTGCGGTCGGCCGCTAGTTCTCCACGTCACATTCGTACAGTGGTGCATGTGATTGCAAGGAATGCTTGTGTCGCAGTTTGTTGGAAAAGCTTGCTAGAAGCTGCCGCTAGCGCCCCTTCGGCATTCTTTCCACACGTGCGCGGACTGCTGAAAATACCACGCTTCCTTGCTGCTCCAGAAGTGACAGTCGCCGCGGGCAACTTGCTTAAAGCAGCGTACGCAGGGGCGGTAGTCAGCGATTCAGACAAGAAACAAATCGAAGCCGCGATCTCGCGCATCTCGCGCAGCCGCATCATAAAACGTTACGAAAAGCCTGAATCTATTGAGAACCGATTGATCATGTGCATTGGAGCAGATCGTCTTGTCACGCCAGAATTGCGAGAGCGCGCCTCTGAAGTCGCGAAAAAGAAAGAGAGAACATTTGCTAACGAGCCTTACGTGAAGATTACGGGCGGCGCAATGAGCTACTCGACGGAGGATTGGCTGCGTGACCAAGGGGCAAACACCACAGCCCAGGAAAATGTTGAAGTCCTCGCGACGATCAAAGAAATCAGCTCATTCGAGCACAAGTTTCTGAATTCCTTGCCCACGGCCGAAGAATCCGCTTCCGTCGAGCCACAGCTACGCAGGCTTTATGAACTCTTACAGAGTCCTAGAGATGAACACATAGCCGAGCACGGACGGGGTGTTCTTTACGCTGTCGCTGAATCCATACTGAAGAACCCCGAACTCCCCAAGAATTTGCCCCTCGTCGAGTTCTGCCGATCATTGGTTCTTGAAGGGGCTGGCGACCCGTCTCCTGTCTTTGATCCCAAGTACCACTTTTCCTTCGATATGCCTTCGTGGGGCAGTCCACTTCCTCGCATCGAAGCCGCACAGGGGTTGTCACATCTTCTCTGGAACTACGGCACAGACGACGAGCTTACGGCGGCATTCACGAATCTGATTCGCGACCCGGTTCCTGCGGTTCGTTATCAGGTCGCTGTCGGCCTGGTAGGGTTCTACAAAAACCGTAACTACGATCAGTTCTGGCAGCTTCTGGCCGAGATGATGGGTAATGAAAAGACCCCCGGCGTCATGCTCGGTCTGCTTGGAACACTGGGACGAATCGCCGGCAATGATCCCGAACGGGTCGTCGAGCAACTCACACATGTGATAGACCGCGGTCTTCCTGAGACTGGCCGCTCCGACATGGCTCGGACACTCGTTCAGATTTTGACCGGCCTATATGTCGTCCGCGCCAATACAAACGCAGGGGAGCAGCTTGCACGTTTCGAAAATGAACCAGTCCGATACGCTAGGGAAGTTGGAGACGAAGTGTTCACTGCTTCGCATTACCTAATTTCCCAAAACGCGGAGCCGGAGGCTAGGCAGAGGGCGCGAGGATTGTTTCGTCGCGTCTTGCTGGCATCATTCGAGGAACTGCGTAAAGCCGCCAACATCACCGATTCCAAACAGCGGTCGGATACGGTTATGGCAGCGATGCGCCACATTGACGAAGTAGCGTCGAGAATCTACTTTTCGCTTGACATCAAACCCGAACTGCGGCGACCCGAGAGTGCTCTGAATGACGCTCAGCGAAGGGACCTTTATTTCGAGCTCAAGCCGCTAATCAATCTGGTCGCAGAGGGACCTGAAGACGCCGCGGAACATCACCTCCTGCCGCGTACCGCGCATTACGTGCTCGAAACCTTGAACGGAGTGCTGGGCTACGACCCCGGAGCAGTGATAACTCTTGCGTCGCACGTGGCGCAGGCGGCATCTGCTTTGAGTTACCAGTTTGACGCAATGGCAATACAGGAGGTCGTGCAACTTGTTGAACAGAGCCTCGCGGACCACCGAGAAGCGTTAACGGATCCGAATGTCGCATCCGCGCTTGGCGAAATCCTCGACATTTTTGTTCGTGCTGGCTGGCCCGAGGCGCTCCAGCTAACTTTTAAGCTGGATCAAGCGGTCCGATGAACGGAACCTGGGCCGTAATGAATTGAGGTGCGCTTGGGAGCGAAATGTGGAAAAAAGACGTTAGCGACTGACGAGAATGACCAACCCCCGCCTATCACTGGCGTTCGATCACTGGAATGGTATTGGCGAACAGGAAGCGATCTAGGTTATCCGCCAGAATGGAGCTCCGTCACACTTTTCGCGCTCTCTTCAGAGTGGCGACTGGGGCGTAAGTAGCTTTAAAG
>JBAPOI010000196.1:0-1657 GCA_049279555.1 Candidatus Sulfotelmatobacter sp. | reverse complement strand
ATCTGGTTGAGAACGAGCGTGCGGGCATCCATCGCCGCCGCATCCGGGTCGTCGTGACGGACTTCAATGAGATGACCGCCAAGCATCCAAAGGTGATCGCGGTGGCGAACCAGCGTCTTGCGGGCATATCCCCGTGCAAGCAGGTGTCGCAGGAACGGGGTGAACACTTCGACGAGTGCCTGCCCGAGCGGAAGATCCTCGTTTTCGAAGCGCCATGATGCGGGCCAGTCCTGCAGGTCGGGCACGTAACGCGCCAGCGCATCCAAATCCGGGGCGACAATATCGGATTTGCCTTTGCCGCTGCTCCTACTGACCATGTTGCTGACCCGCCTGCTCAACGCCTGTCATCATTTTCCCGGTTTCGTTTATGAAGGGGCGCGACTGTGCGAGCCAACCCAGTCTATCGAAATCGAGGTACGGCCGCGCAAAGGTTCCAAGCCGATCTGCTCATGCTGCAACCGACCCGGCCGCGGCTACGATACGCTCGCGCAGCGTAGCTTCGAGTTTATTCCGGTCTGGGGCTTTGCCGTGTTCCTCCTCTATACCATGCGCCGCGTTGACTGTCGTGACTGCGGCGTGAAGGTCGAAGCGCTGCCTTGGGCCAACGGCAAGCACACGCTCACCCGCGCCTACATGCTGTTCCTGGCGCAGTGGGCTCGCAAGCTGTCTTGGAAAGAGACAGCACGAAGCTTCCGGACCAGTTGGGAGAAAGTCTTTAATGCGGTGGAATGGGTAGTCGAGTGGGGACTGACCCATCGCGAGCTCGGAACAATCCGCGCTTTGGGCGTCGACGAAATCCAGTATGGCCGCGGGCACAAGTACCTCACGCTGGTGTATCAGATCGAGGCCGGTTGCGTGCGTCTGCTCTGGATCGGACAGGAGCGCACGAAGCAAAGCTTCGCCAGGTTCTTCGCCATGATCGGAACACAGCTATGTGAGAAGGTGGAATTCGTCTGTTCGGACATGTGGAAGCCTTACCTCGAGATGATCGCGTTGCATTGCCCCAATGCGCTGAATATCCTCGACCGCTTCCACATCGTGGCGAAGATGAACAAGGCGATCGATGAGGTTCGCGCCGACGAAACCCGCCGTATGAGCCGCGAGGGATATGAGCCGGTGCTCAAGAAGTCGCGCTGGTGTTTGCTTAAGCGGCGCGAGAACCTGACTGACAAACAACGGCTGCGCATGCGCGACCTGTTGCAGTACAACTTGCGCACGGTGCGCGCCTGGCTATTCAAGGAGGAATTCCAGCAGCTCTGGGATTACATCTCACCTGTCTGGGCCGGCAAATTTCTCGATCAGTGGTGCACCGAGGTGATGCGCTCACGCATCGAGCCGATGAAGAAATTCGCTCGCACCGTGCGCGCACATCGGGAACTGATCCTCAACTACTTCCATGCGCGCAAGCAGTTCTCTAGCGGTGTCGTCGAAGGCTTGAACAACAAAGCGAAAATCACCATGAGAAAGGCGTACGGCTTTCGGACCTTCAGAGCGACAGAAATCGCGCTGTATCATGCACTTGGCAACCTCCCCGAGCCGCCAAGCACCCACACATTTTACTGACGAGGCTAGAAAAGAAAAAGACCACCCGGAGGTAGCCATTGATGTGGACGCGCCTCGCGGCGCATTCAAAGACTATGGATTAGGTACTGAGCGG
>JBAPOI010000195.1:0-3430 GCA_049279555.1 Candidatus Sulfotelmatobacter sp. | reverse complement strand
CCTTCGCTCCGCCTGAAAAGCGGCTACGCTCAGGATGACGCCGACGGGAGAAGTGCACGCTGCTTTTTCAAAACTGACCCACTACCCAGAGACCGAATCCAAGGACAGGCCCGCTGGGGTTATCGATCATGGTTGGTAAAGATCACCTTGCCTGACGCCTCACTAGCAATATGCAACGGCCCAGGCAGCAGCACCTCGACCTTGGCGCGTTCATGCTGCGGCACAAAAAGAAAAACCCGCTGAGAAGAATTCCACGCCTGTAGCAGTTTTTGATCATCGAGAAAAATGTGCGGCGCGTCGGGATAAGTCGATCCCCACCACATCGACGTCGTATTTCCATTCACCAGTTCAATTGGACGTCTCAAGTAAAAGAGCAATGACGAGCCGAACGATTGGTCGCCGTAGATCATTACGCGATCTGCAGGCCGCAGTTCGGGAGCAATTTGTCGCGCCATGATTCGCGATCCCAGGTAAGGGTCGAACCGCACCAATGCGATGTGCGCGGCGACCAGGAACACCGCCATGAATGTGGCTGTCGCCCAGGTCGCGGCAAAATTGGCGCCGCGTCGCCGCAGCCAAAACGCCCACGCCGGCCCCAGCAACAAAACGATAGCCGCAAGGATCGCCGGAAAACGCAACGCGGCAAATGACTCCCCAGTGAGGTCGAGGATATGACCCATCGAGAGGGTTTCCGCCTGAAGGTCAGGTTTGGCGAGCACAGTGCCAATATCTGGCACGAAGGGAAGATGTCGCGAGTTCCACAGGCCCGCGGTAAGCACAACCGAAAACGCGATGCAGATTACGGCGAGCGCGCCCGAGCTCCACAGCAGCCAACGTCGCGACCCTGATTCTTCCTCGTTCGCGAGTCTTTCGGCAATCAGCAGCAGAATCGGCAGGTAGGCGGGGAAAGTGTAGTACTCCTGATTGGTGGAGAACGAAAAGAAGACGAGAGTGACTCCAGCCCAGACCAGGCAGAGCAATACGGTTCGAGATCTGAAATTGAGCGAAGACCGGGGAGCTAAGTCTGCACCGCGCTTGCGGCGCGTTATCCATTCTGTGATCGCCTGCCGAAACGCAACCGGCAAATAGAGGCTCCAGGGGAAAAGCCATACCAGGTGAAGCGTCCAGTAGAGCGAACTGGTTTGCTTGTTATAGTCCTTCGGGATGCGCTTGCCCAGGAAGCGCATGAAATGTTCATTCACGAAATAAAACCAGAAAAAATGTGGATTGCGAATGCCGGCGAGAATATGCCAGGGCGCGGCAATCACCAGGAAGAGCAGAGTGCCCGTGAATAGATGGAACTCGCGCCAGCGGCGCCACTCCCCACTGATAATTACGTATAACAACAGCGACAATCCAACCACGACGATGGCGAGCAAGCCTTTGGTTAGAACCGCCAGCGCGACGCACGCGTAGCCGCTGTACCATCGCCAGCTTTTGCCGTTTTCAAGCGCCGTCGCAAAGAAGTAAAAAGCCGCCGCGATAAAGAAACTGAGAACAGCTTCCGGAATAAGGATTCGCGTGAACAGGTAACAGCCCGCGGTCGTAGCGACGAACAATCCGGCATAGATAGCGGCTCGACCACCAAAGGCGCGCCGTCCCCAGCCCATCGCCAACAGGGTCAAGAGCAACATCGACAAAGCAACTGGAAAGTGGGCCCCGAATTCGTTTACGCCAAAGCAGACGTAGCTCAGCGCTACCGCCCAATACATCAGCGGGGCCTTTTCAAGGTAGCGATTGCCGTTCACTTTCAGCGTGACGTAGTCATGCGTCACAAGCATCTCGCGCGCAGCCTCGGCGTGGGTCGAGTCAGCGTCGTCTTGCAGCCCCGGAGAAAAAAGTGAGCCGAAATAAACAATCAGGAATAAAGCGAGCACGCCCGCAACGTAGAGAGGCCGGGCCGCACTGCTTTCGCTTGTCAGGGAACTATTCGACGTCAATCGGACGGAATCCTCGGATCTTCAGATCTCCAACCAGATCTCGAATCTGCGCCGTTCAAGAATGCCACATGGCGTTGCCGTAGTCACTTCTGACCGAGGCAATATTGGTAGACCCACGTCGCCATATAATCGAAATCATGTCTGAACTGGATCATGCTGCCATGCTGGCCGTCGCCTTGGAGGAGGCCCGCAAAGGTCTGGTAGAGGGCGGAATTCCCATCGGCGCGGCGATTTTTGATGCGGACGGCAAACTCGTGGGCTCGGGTCATAACCGTCGCGTACAGAACAGCGATCCCTCGATGCATGGCGAGACTGATGCCTTTCGCAATGCTGGGCGACAGCGCAGCTATCGCAATCTAATCATGGTGACGACGCTCGCGCCATGCTGGTATTGCAGCGGGCTGGTGCGGCAATTCGGCTTCGGTTCGCTGGTAGTCGGCGAGAGCCGCAATTTTCAGGGAGGGCTGGACTGGCTGCGTTCGCTTGGCGTAAAGGTAGTCGATCTAGATTCTCAAGAGTGCACTTCATTATTAGGCGAATACATTCGCAGAAATCCCGAGGTTTGGAACGAAGATATTGGGCAGGAGTAGCTACAGATCTCACAGTGGTCAGTGGTCCGCGCAACCGGCCCAGCGCGTAAGCCAAGCTGAGCCACCACTGTTTTCTTTCTGGTTTCTTTTTGTATCCTTCACGGTCCGATGTGTTCCTCGAGAAGCCATCTATGTTGGGTCTCCTAAAGGTTTTGAATTCCCGATTTTTTCTCATTAGTCAATACTCGAATTAGAAGGTCAGGTTCAACGACATCTGAATCTGCCGGGCACTCCCGATCGTCTTGTTGGTAATACCCAAACCGTTCCCTGTCGTGGGACAGACATAGAGTGAGCCCGTAAACCCCTGGTTGCATGGCGTCTGGGTCGCGGGCAGACCAACGTTCGGAAAACCGTTGAAGTTGATGTTCTGGCTGACATCATCGATTGGGATGTCGAAGCTCGCAGTATTTGTCAGGTTGTAGACGTCGAAGCTGTACCTCAGCGAAGTGCGCTCGGTGATCTGCGTCATCTTCACCAGCGAAAGGTCCGCGCGCTTCTGCCAGGTTTGCCGGAAGATGTTGCGCTGTCCATGGTCGATGAAGTTCGTCTCGTAAGGATCGTTGGACGGAATCGCGCCGTCTAAGGCTCCCGGCGCCAGCAACGGAATGCCGAAGCAGTTGGCGTTGAGCGCGTAAGTGTTCGGTTCGCCGAAAATTGCATTCGTACCGGAAGCCCCGGTGACCGCCTGCTGCGGCGTGCATCCATTGAGAGGAACGATTGGATTGGTAATGCCGTCGTTGACGCCATAGAAAATGCTGCCGACCGCGCCCGAGTAGTCGACCACGCTGTAGGGTTGACCGCTCTGAATCACTGTCAGACCAGAGAGAGACCATCCGTCGGCGATTCTGCCCTTGATCGAGGTGGCGGAAAAAAACTTCGGCAGCTCGTACGTATAGGTGA
>JBAPOI010000194.1:0-5114 GCA_049279555.1 Candidatus Sulfotelmatobacter sp. | reverse complement strand
AAATGCAAATATTCGTTTCAAGAATTGTGATGCTCATTCCCTGTTGCAATCCTTACAGCCGAGAGTGGCGGCATCAACTGGCTCGGCGTGCACTTCTGGGACTCCGGAACCCTCTCACGTCCTGCGTGCAATCGGCCTGACGGTGGAGAAGGCAAACCAATCGATCCGCTTCAGCTTCGGTCGGTTTTCAAACGAACACGAAGTGTCAACGGCCGCGCAACTCATCAGTCAGCAGGTAAAGGCGATGCGTGGATCATCAACACACAAAGTTACTAATCACGACTTCCTTCGTGTCGGAGAGGATGTGGTTGCGTCCGATGCTGAACCTTCGCCAAAGATGTAAAGGCGCGCTATGTGCTCAGCACAGTTAGCGCAGCCAATTGACGAGGCAAGCCTTCAAAACTTGAGGGAATTGCATATAAAGTGCGTGCGCGAATGCCAGTTTGGCAAACGCGTTTCAAAGAATCTGTACTTGCACATTTCGTTGGTCCAGGAGATCGCCGGTGACCTAGCTCACTTGGTGGGCCAGTGCGCATCGAAGGCCGGAATAAATCCTGGCGAATATAACGTTGTCAGGCTAGACGTGGATGGAGCGGCTATCGCATTTCTGTTGTACGAAAGCCTTGATGATATTCCCTTTCCGACTTTGCTTACCTCCCGACTCTATTCACTCGTTAGTGATCGGGTCGTAACGACTGATTTCACAGCACACTCAAATCCACCCATTCTCCACCGCAAAGAGACCCTGTTACCGCGGTCACACCCTCAGTTACAGGAATTCAAGACATTGACAGCAGAATTAGAGTCTCGTGGGGCGTTTAAGCGTTCGACCGAAATAGGTCGACGCGATACTTGGAATGCGATCCTGAGAGATTTAGGTGTTCGGATTAAAGACCATAAGGTCGCAGCTACGAACGGCGCGTCTCGCGAAGCGCGACCTGAAATCCGACGTCACCTAACTGCTATCTCGAGAAACAAATTATCTGTGCCTATGAGATGCCTCGCTGTCGGCGGATTCCTAACGGGCAGCTGTACTGTGCTCGATTACGGCTGTGGCCGAGGCGACGATGTGAGGATCTTAAAAGATGTTGGTATTGATGCGCGAGGTTGGGATCCGTTCTTCGCTCCAGACGGGGCTCGTAAAGCTTCCCAAATTGTGAATTTAGGTTTTGTTTTGAATGTGATCGAAGATGATCGAGAGCGCCACGACACGCTTGAAGCCGCCTGGAAACTTACGGAGCGCGTTCTGTGCGTGGGAGTAATGCTTCGGAGCCAATCGGATAGTGAAGAAGCCGAAACCTTGACAGTTCGACAAACCTTTCAGAAGTATTTTTGGCACGCTGAACTTCGTGAATATGTTGCATCGGTTACAGGACGGGAGCCTGTTTCAGCATCTCCAGGTGTCGTTCTCGTCTTTCGTGATGATACGGAAGAGCAAGATTATCTCCTTAGGCGGCAAGTAGGACTTCAAGAGGATCGCGACAGCGATGACGTTCTTGATGTCCTGAAACCGAACCAAGGGGATGGCCGTATTGAGCTCCATAAGGAGTTGCTCGCCGCATTTTGGAGAGCTTGCTTGGTCAGAGCCAAGATTCTGGGCGAGGAAGACTTTCCCCCAGTCGCAGAAATACGCCGCGTATTTGGGAGCCCAAGAAGGGGGCTTCGACTATTCGTTGGCGAGGGGCTTGAAGACGACCTTCTTGCAGCGGCCGCGCGGCGAAAGGAGGACATGCTCCTATGGCTTGCTCTAAACCGCTTTGAGCAGCGAAAGTCATCCGGAGCTTGGCCACATGATGTAAGTACCGATATTCGCAAACTACTTGGGGGACGCAATGCTGCCACCAAGATAGCAGAAGAACTGCTTTTTTCCCTCGGCAACGTTGAAAAGTGGGTTGAAGATTTTGCCGCTAGCGAAGCCCGTGGTGATGGATTTGTTGATGAAGATGGCGATTACATGCTTCTCGCCGAGAACTTGACCAAGCAACCACTCCGAATTCGAATGCTTGTCGGTTGTGCCCGGCGCATCGTGGAGACAGGCGAAAATTTCGAAGTCATCAGGTTAAATCCACACAAACGCCGAGTGTCCTGGCTTCATTTTGATCAGTTTCTTGAACAACCATTTCCACGTCTGACCCAAAGAATTCGTGTTGACCTCGCGCGAGCTGACGTTGACGTCCTGAACTACACTCGCCCAAACAAGAGGGTTCTCGCGCTCAAAGGAATGCTGCTCGGGGAAGACAAGATTTCGAGTGGGCAAAAAACAATTGAAGCGTGGATAATATCCAATACTCGGGTGAAAAAGCCGACGCTGCATCTCACAGAAGTAGAAGCCGTGAATTTGGTCCGCGTACCGAAATCGGCCCAGAGCTGAATGGCGGGGAGAAGCCTATGGCCCTAGTTCGCAACTTCGAATGCATGGAATGCGGAAAGAGCCGCCAGATTCACGTGGATGAAGATGGCAACCTATCGGTAGATCCCGCTGGTGCAAAAATCATACTTGGAGAACCAGAGGACGAAACCGGAAAACGAGAGCCGATCTCCATAGGCTGTCACGGTTGCATCTACGAACTTCTCGAGGAACAAAAAAGAAGGTTGTCCCGTCGATAAATCGGTAGCGATAACTGGCCGTTATCGCCGCTAGCTTGGCCAGTCAGGCTGGAGCGGTTTTGGCGCGCGTCATCCCTGCATGCCCAACCGGCAAATAACGAAGCCCGGAACCCCTCACATGTCCGCGCGCTCTAATGATCAGCCGCGTTCAATTGACGAAAAGCGGGCTTTGCCCGTCGCTTTGTTTAAGCCGTAATCGAGTAACGCAATCGACATTGCGAGGTTGATGATCGTACGTCGATGCGTACTTTTGTCGACCTCTGGTAGGTTCTTGTTGGAACCGGATACGAATACCGCCGTGTCGTTGACATTGAAAGAGAATGTCGGATCGATAGCCAAGAAGTAGTGGGCCCTATTCTGGGCGGCGGCGTCAGCCTTCTTCGCGTGGCTTTCCATCACGGATTCTGAAAAGGATGCGGCAAATTTCGGCGGTAGACCGAGAAGTTCAGCTTCGAGGGCAATTAACAGCTGTATGGCGTCGGCGCGGCTGTAGGTGACTTTTTGACCGCTTCCTGGCTTCTCGATCTTCGGCACGCCTAGATTACGCAAATGACGAATACGCGCTCGAAATGCGGGCAGATCCTCGATTTCGATCTTGAACGTTTGCGCTAGAGCAAGTTCAAGGTGCTTGTACTGGTAGGTCTTACGCTCTCTCTGACGTCGCATCGCTCTTCCCTAGCTATAGATATAAATACCAAATTGACATTCTAAAAAGACACCGCTATTTATTAGCATGTCTGGAGGACGAGAGTACAGGGATATGGCGCAGGCCAAACGGACGCTGCGGGAATTGCTGGCGGGACAGGTGGAATGGAGGTCGACTGGGTCGCTTCGCCCCTACCCCGATAACCCCAGGCGCCACCCCGATGACCAGATAGAGGCCCTGGGTCGCAGCATCTCAAAGTTTGGTTGGGCGCGTCCGATTGGCATTGACGGGAGCGGGACGATCCTGTTCGGCCATGGCTGCTATGAGGCCGCCAGGCGTCTGGCGCTTGCCGAAGTGCCCACGCTGACCCTGACGGGTCTATCGGAGGCCGAGAAACGGGCCCTCATGATTGCAGATAATCGCCTGGCGGAGGAATCCGACTGGGATCCCGATCTCCTCGTCCTTCATTTCAAGGAGCTCCTCGAGATCGACTTCGACGTCGAACTTACCGGCTTCTCAACTGGCCAGATCGACATCCTGCTCGATGGCGCTCCCAAAGAGAGCTGCGCCCAAGATCCCGACGACGTGCTGGACTCAGCTCTACAAGGCCCACCCGTAACGGTCCTGAACGATTGTTGGAAACTTGGAGCGCACGGGCTCATCTGTGGAGACGCACGCCTCGCCGTTTCCTATCAGGCGCTTCTCGGTGGCACTCGCGCGCAGATGGTCGTTACGGATCCTCCATACAATGTGAAGATCGAAGGACACGCGCGAGGACGATCGCGAAAGAAGCAACGCGAATTCGCCATGGCCTCAGGCGAAATGACCGACGCCCAGTTTACCGTCTTTCTGGAAAGCACAATGGCGCTAGTTATCGCGTCCAGCGAAGATGGCTCGATTCATTATTGGTTCATGGACTGGCGGCACTTACCGCAACTTCTCGGGGCTTCGGGGCCGCTTTATACCGAGTGGAAAAATTTGCTTGTTTGGCGAAAATCCAATGCCGGCCAGGGGAGTTTTTATCGCTCCCACCATGAACTGATCGCCGTCTTCAAATTGGGCAATGCACCCCACATCAACAATTTCGGTTTGGGGGCGGACGGCCGCTACCGAACGAACGTTCTGGACTATCCGGGAGGTATGACGCCTGACCACAAAAGGCGGGAGGAGCTCGAAATGCATCCAACAGTAAAGCCCGTCGCGCTCATTGCCGACCTCATGCGCGATTGCAGCCGCCGCAATGGCCTCATCCTTGATCCCTTTGGCGGCAGCGGAACGACTTTGCTCGCAGCGGAGCGGACTGGACGGCGTGCTCGCGTCATAGAGATCGATCCGCTTTACGTTGATCTGTCCATCCGCCGGTGGCAACGCCAGACGGGCGCACAGGCCATCCACGTCGAAACTGGGAGAACGTTCGACGACATCGCAGCGGAGCGGGAGGTTGATCATGGCTGATCCCAAAAAACGCATCGGCTACAGCAACCCACCTCGCCATACGCAGTTTCCGGTCGGCAAGTCGGGTAACCCCAAAGGGAGGCCGAAAGGGTCAAAAAATTTCGCGACGGTGATCGAACGGGAACTCAATGATCGGGTCCCCGTCACGGAGAACGGCAAGCGCAAGAAGATCTCGAAGCGTGAGGCCATCGCCAAACAAGTGATCAACAAAGCTGCAGGCGGTGACCTGAAGGCTGCTCAAACGGTCTTCAATCAAACCCGGTTCAATGAGGATAACCCAGGGGCAACCAACGATCTCGGCGTATTTGACTCGGCCGAGGACCGGCTCGTGATGGGGGACATCATCAGAAGAATCCGCTCGATGGACCCGAGTTCACCGGAAACAGCGCCTGAGCAACGTATGCTC
>JBAPOI010000193.1:0-9558 GCA_049279555.1 Candidatus Sulfotelmatobacter sp. | reverse complement strand
TCGCACGCCTGTCTGGACGCGCTCAACCAGCAGTTTTAAATCGTCAGTCATGTGTACCAATGTACCACAATATATCGGTACATTATAAGTAAGATTTCAAGGGCGGCGTGGGCATACGTTTCGGTGGCGGGTTGTTTATAATCGCAATTCAACGTTTTATTCGCTTCCACACTGAATTTGGGCCGCAAATCCCTATAAAAGGACTCTCTTTGGCATTCGACGACGAAATTTACGAACAGCGGCGCGAGAAACTGAAGCGGATTGAATCGCTAGGTCAACCTGCGTATCGCAGCAAATACGAATTCACGCACACGATTCCGCAGATTCTCGCGGACTATTCGGAGAGGACCGCGGAGCAACTCGAAAATCCACGGGTTAACGTGCGTGTGGCAGGCCGCATCATGGCAATACGACTGATGGGCAAGGCTGGCTTCTCTCATCTGCAGCAAGGCGGCCAGCGGCTGCAGATTTATGTGAAGAAAGACGCGGTCGGCGATCAGGGGTTCGAGTTATACAAGTTGCTCGATCTCGGCGACCATATCGGCGTGAGCGGCTATCTGTTTCGTACCCGCACCGGCGAGCTCACAATCCATGTGGAGGAAATTACCTTTCTCAGTAAGGATCTGTTGCCGCTGCCCATGGGAAAAACAATTCAAGGTGACGACTCCGAGCCTGGCCAAAAGAAGTGGAACGAACTTTCCGACGTGGAACAACGCTACCGGCAGCGCTACGTAGATTTGGTTGTCAATCCCGAAGTGCGCGAAGTTTTCCTAAAGCGCAGCAAACTGGTGCAGTCGCTGCGGCGGACGATGGAGGCGCACGGCTTTGTCGAGGTAGAGACACCGATGATGCAGCCGATTGCCGGCGGAGCCGTCGCGCGGCCGTTTGTAACGCACCACAACACGCTCGACATGGATTTGTACCTGCGCATCGCGCCCGAGCTTTACTTGAAGCGGCTGGTAGTGGGCGGATTCGATAAGGTGTATGAGATCAACCGCAATTTCCGGAATGAAGGGCTGGGCTGGAGATGGAATCCCGAGTTCACCATGTTAGAAGCGTATCAGGCTTACACGAACTATCAGGGCATCATGGATTTGACGCAGGAGTTGATTACCCAGGCGGCGAAGGACGTAACTGGCGGCTCCCGGACAAAGTGGGGCGAGCAGGAGATTGACTGGGCCAACTGGCAGCGGATGACCATGCGGGAAGCGATCTCTAAATTCTGGCCGGAGGAAGCGGGGCCGAAACCGGCACGTGCGGAACTTGCGAGCGCGGATGCGCTGTCGACGCGGCTCTTCGAGGCCAGGTCGTTGTTGCATTCCGCCGCTACACAGGCGATAAAGGAGGGGAAGCCGGAATTGCACAAACGGTGCGTTGGCCATGTCGCGTCCTTCGGAGACATCATTCATTTCAGCCTCGAAAAAGAGCAGAGCATCGGCAAGGCCGTAGCGGGCCTCTTTGAAGCCGTGGCCGAGGAGCATCTCACGCAGCCGACGATCATTTACGAGTTCCCTACCGCGGTATCGCCGCTGTCAAAACAGAAACCGGATGAACCGGAGTGGACCGAGCGCTTCGAGATATACGCCGGGCAAATGGAAATTTCGAACGGCTTCAGCGAACTCAACGATCCTGAAGATCAGAAGCGGCGCTTTGAAGGCCAGTTAAAGGAGCGCGAACGCGGCGACGAGGAAGCGCATCAGATGGACGAAGACTATATTCGCGCTCTCTCGTATGGAATGCCGCCAACCGGAGGGGTGGGAGTTGGCGTCGATCGACTGTGCATGCTGCTGACGGATTCGCATACCATCCGCGACGTAATTCTGTTTCCGCTGCTGCGGCAAATGACTTCATTTGAACAGGTTATCGTCACGTTCGCGGAGCTCTCGGATCGCCAGCCCAAAGACAAACGAGACTCCATCGTTGCTCTGATTGCAGGTCTAAATGTCGAGAATCAAGCAAAGCCAACTTCACCGGCGGGTATCGTGGCTGCGTTCGAGGCCTTCACACGCAGCCTTCCCGAGGGCGATATGCGGGACATACTTGATGACTTGATTCAGCAGCTCAAGGTCGTTGTTCCTGTCGAGAGTTTCAGGGACAGCCTCATTGAAGCCAATATGCGGAATTCCCTCGATGAGCTGATTCAGTCATCCCTAAACAGAATCTGGGTGAGACTGTTGACGAAGCTCAAGGTTGAAAAGTTGACTGTAGGCGGACCGGGATGATGATTACTAACGTGAGAGCACGTCGTACTAATCTAGCAGTATCCTACAATGCACTAGAACTGGGGCAACGCTCTTTCTATACTCTGCCCATGTATTTGGGCTCAGTAATGGCAGCGCTGTCGTAGTGTCCATGAAAGTTCGAACACTGGGTCGACAGCGCTTTGCTTTTTCCCACTGAGAATTTCCTGCTTCAACTGCTGCGCGGTCACTTGCCGTTCTTGCGAGCCGAGGTACGCTGCGCGTCGACGGCGGGTTTATCAGGGCTAAAGTTCGAGCTCAGATAATCGATCAAGGCATCACGGTCGGCTGGATCAACCACCGCTCCCCATTTTGTCATCTTGTCGACTTCCTTCGTCCACGCGGCCTTGCTCAAACGCTGCTGCAGGATGATGCGGGCTTCGTGGCACTCGAGACATGCCGTCGTCGCTTTCGCCTGCATCGGGCCGGCCGGGAGATCGGCGGTCACATTTGGCGATCCGGATTTCTGAGCCCGCAAACGCATCGGGAAAATGACCGCGATTGCGAGAATGCCGACGACGATCACTAAAAGACTCCGAAGCTTCTGTAACAAATTACGCAACATGAATCCTCACCCGATCAACAGCGTTGTAGAGATAACCGCTGGGATTCCACACCGGCGTGGCTGGCTGAGTCCGACCCAGGGTGTCTGTAGCTCGCGACATGATTTCATAATCGCCGGCCTTCGTGGCTTTCCAGTCGAAGGCCCACAGTCGCCAAGCGTAGCGGGCTTGCTCATGGCCCAGCTTGGCGAGATTCCACGTGGCGCCGCCGTCGGTAGAGATCTCGACTTTCGCAATATCGGACTCTCCGCCCCACGCCGCGCCTTGAACAGCCAGCTTGCCTGACTTCACATGCGCGCCGTCGATTGGGCCAGAAATGACCGACTTCACGCTCAATGCAGTAACCGGGTGCGTATCTTCCGGCTTGACTGCGTCACCGGGCTTTACCGGTTGGTTCGGCAGGCGATAACCGGGGCTCATGAAGTTGCCGGCGAATTCTGCATCGAGCACTTTGATTTCAGTGAGCCATTTGCATGAAGCCGCACCGATCCAGCCGGGAACGAGAGCACGCGCGGGAAAGCCGTGATGTTTGGTGAGCGGCGATCCATTCATCTGCGTGGCGACGAGTGTGTCGGCATCCAGTGCTTTCTCGATGGGGATGCTGCGAATAAAAGGAGGAACTTTGCCTGGAACTTCGTCGAGCCCGCGAAACATGACGTGCTTGCCGCTGGGTTTCACTCCGGCGCGCTGCAGCACATCTCGCAGGCGCGCTCCGGAGAAGCGGGCGGTACCCACGGCGCCTCTGCCCCACTGGATGCCGGGAACCTGGGGACGGTGCAGGCTGCGTCCGTTACCGGCGCACTCCAGTGTGTTGACGACTGAGTGGGTTTCGAGTTTTGAGAGATCGCCGAGGCTCAACGTGAGGGGCTTTTCGACCTCCCCGCTGATTGACAGCCGCCATTCTTTTGCCTGGGGATCGGTGGCATCGAGTTCGCTTGGTTCATGCATATGATTGCGCACAAAGAAGTGCGGCACAGGCGTGAGCCAGGTGTTGAAATACTCGACGGGAGTTTCGAGATCGATGAAGCGGTAGGAGCGGAGAATCAAACCATCTTCGCCGGGAAACTCGATGGCTTGCCCTTGCGGCAGAGCCCAAGTGAATCTCGAAGGTAGGAAACCCGCGGCAAAGGCCGTGGCAGAAAAACGCTTCAAAAAATCTCTTCTGGAGTTCATGGTTGAAAACGATAATCCGCAAACGTTCTGGGCAGCGTGCCACTTTCAGCACGCTACTTGATCGAACTTGGTCCAAATGCCCCAATGTAATTTAAATTAGCACCACCGGCCCGGTAAAGGAGAGTAGGCCAAAGCCGAACCGATGGCGATTCCAAGGGGAAGCGCCCCTCAGAAACTTGAGAGCCATTGAGCGGGATGGTCCCGCGTCGAATGCTGACGCGTGACCATCCGGATTACGGCAGGATGTAGCGGAAGGAAGTAAAGACCATGTTGTCGATTCCTTCCGGCGTCACGCCTACGCCCTTGGTAAAACCCGTGCCTGACCAGGTATCACGCGTGAGATAGGAATACTGCGTGCCGAACTGGAATCGGCCTCTGGGACCGTTATAGAAGCGGTACCAGAAACCAACAGTTCCCTCAATCAGCGCGCGAGTATCCCCCGTGCAACTGCTCAAGCTGGTCGGAGTAAAACCGGTGCTAACAGCGGGTGGCAACTCGGTGTAGCACCCAGAGTTGTTGAACAATGGCGCGCCATAACCAACTTCTTTCCCGGTGATCGGATCGAAGCTGGCAGCCCGCCCAGCGTACTCGGTTCCGCCATAACCGTAGATGTCGAGCTTCTTGGAAGCGTGTACCTCCAGTGTGGCCAGTCCCATCAAGTTTTTAATCACATGCAAGGATCCGTTGCCGTTAATCGAAACATCGGAGAGTCCGCCGGGGGCATACCGTCCGACTCCGCTGCCTCCGAAGCCCTTCACACCGATCGTGACTTTCTTGGCAATGTTCCAGCGTCCGCTTGCGCCAACGCCGCCTCCATTCTTCGACGCATTGAATGCTCCAACGGCATTGGGTCCGGTTCCCACGCCACTCGGGCACGGCCCGGTCGTTGCGGGAGAGACGAGCGCGACTTCCCCGCAAGGAAAGATACGGTCGGTGAAGCGGTCGTAGAGCCCGAATATCTCGTAGTGGCCAATGCCAGGATCAAATGCAACCTTGGCGATAAGGTCGGGCGACGGGTTGAAGGTGTAGGTCGATGTAGTGTTGTAGCTGTTGCTCGCACCCGCATTCCCCAGCAGGAAATTATCTCCATTGCCGTGGGTGGTGAGCGTGCCTTGCGCGTTCTCCATAGCGACGGCAAATGCAACCTTATCGCCAAAGGTTTTGGTCAAGCGGATTCCGTACTGGCGCGAGAAAACGAAGCCGACGTTATACGACGGATCAATCGTCTTAGGCCGGGCGTCGTTGGTTCTACCGAGATCGTCGTCCGGGGAAATTCCCTTTCCATTTTCGGTCGCCAGACTCCACACCTGGCCGCCGAGGAAGCTCCATCCATTATCGAACTTAGCCTGTGCCCAGGCCTGCCTGAGACGAAGGGTGTAACTGTTCGTGGAGGTGGAAGTCGAGGTGACTCCAGCGGAGAGAAAGTCGGCAGAGACGTAGCTGGAAAGATCGACGTTCTTCAATTTCCCGTTTACAAACGTCGTGATCTTCGACTGGCGGCCGGAGCCGAAAAACTCCGACAACTGGCTCTGCGAAGCACCCGGCATGGTCACGGAATTGAAGGGCGTAGGCAGATCGGCGCTCAGTGCTCTGGACCGGCGCACAAATTCGGCAGCGGCATATCCGCCGGGCGTGATGTTGATGCCTCTGAAATGGATGGTCAGAGGCCCCTCGATTGGACTTACGCTCGGCGACTGGTCTGGCGGATTTTGAGCCGTCACCGCCGTGCCGTCTTGCTGAAACGGCGTGCCTATCGCAATCTCTGCCACCGGTGGTGCGGCCGGTTTCGCATCCGCTTTGCTGGCGGCTTCCGCGGCGGCTTGCTGCGCCTGTTGGCGTTCAAGTTGTTTTGAAAGCCGCTCAATCTGCAATTGCTGTGCAGCCAGGGCATCTTTCAATGATTGGACATCCGCAGCGGTAATCGCCGGCAGCGCAGGGGCGGCAGTCGCATCTTTGACGGCCGGCGCTGCCGACGCGGGACTCTCCGCCCAGGAGCCGGCGGCTAAAACCGCAAGCCCAAGAGCTGTGGATAATATCTTGTTGGTTGCTTTCATGGAATTTCAATCCTCTCCTTATTGAGTTTTGGCAAAATAACGTGTTTCGGGGAGCAACAGAAAGCTTTCGGAAATCGAAGCAGCGGATATCACGATCCGCTTTAATCGACTTTAACTATCATCACAATCATATTAGTAGGGATTAAGACGTTAAACCCTTCTCTTCCTTTAAACTTGTGTTAATTGTTGGGAAATCGGGGGATCTTTCCCGGGGGAAACCTAGGTTGACTGCGTCAGGCCCCACCTTTGTTGCAACCGGTGCTCCATCGACTTAAAGACCACGCCATCCACCACGTACCCGATGGCGATGATCAGAATCATGACGGCGATCACTGCGCTCATGTCGTTCAGGTCCCGGCCCATCATCAGCACCTGGCCTAATCCCAGACTTAGATAAAGCATCTCGGCGGTGATCAGCGATCGCCATGCGAAAGCCCATCCCTGCTTCAAGCCGGAAACAATGAACGGGAGGCTGGCCGGTAATAGCACGTACCAGAAAAGTCGCAATCCCTTCGCCCCCAAGTTGCGCCCTGCCATACCGTAGATCTTGGGCATTTGCTTGCGGCCATCTTCCATAGCCAATGTGACCGATAAGAGCGATCCCATGATGACGACAAACAGAATTGCATTCTGGCTTAGTCCGAACCAAAGCAGCGCCAGCGGCCACCAGCAGATGCTGGGCAGGCTCTGCAGACTTACCAGCAACCCACCCATGGTTTCTTCGAGGAACTTGCTGCTGGCTACGCCGAGCCCCAAAATCATGCCCAGCACTACCGAAATCACATAGCCAATTAACACGCGTCGCATGCTGACCGCAATCGCGATCCAGTAGCTGTGATCTTTGAATCCGGCGTACAAAGCCTCGCCTACGCCCCACGGCGTGGGAAACAAGTAAGGCGGCCAGATCTTCAACTCGGCAAGCAAGGTCCATAGGCCGAGTAGTCCGGCATAGAAAACGATCAATCGAGCCGCGCGTTTCACGGTTAGGGCTCCACTTCCACATGGGGCTTCATGCCCACGTTGTATTCAACCTCGAGGGAGCGGTTGATTTCTTCCCGCAGTTCGCCGAGAATTTCGCCGGCGGCACGGGCAATGTGAACATCTTCCATGACGCGGGGCCGCGGCAAATCCACAAGAAATTCCCGCTTCACACGACCGGGACGGAAAGTAAGCAGGGCGACGCGGTCGCCCAGACGAATTGCCTCGCGCACATTATGCGTAACAAAGATGATGGTGCGCCCGGTCTCGGCCCAGATACGCTCGAGTTCGTCGTGAAGAAGGTCGCGAGTTTGGGCGTCCAGCGCGGCGAAAGGCTCGTCCATCAGCAGAACGTCGGGCTCTGTGGCAAGAGCTCGCGCCAGAGCGACGCGCTGGCGCATACCACCGGAAAGCTGATGGGTGTAGCTATCTTTGAATTGCGAGAGATGAACCAGGCGCAGGTAGTAGCGGGTCTTCTCTTCCCTTTCCACCTTGCTGACGCCCTTCATCTTCATGCCGAACTCGACGTTGTCTCCGACGGTGAGCCAGGGGAAAAGGCCGAGTTCCTGGAAAATCAGAATGCGATCCGTGCCCGGTCCCTGCACTGGATTTCCGTCGATCAAAACTTGGCCCGAGGTTTGGCGATGCAATCCCGCAATCAAATGCAGCAGGGTGGACTTGCCGCAGCCCGAGGGACCAACGATGCAGAGAAACTCTCCCGCCTTCACCTGCAAATTGATGTGGTCAAGAGCCAGCAGCCGTTCGCCGCTTTGGGTGCGGTAACTCAGGCAGATTTCGCTGAGGCCGACTTTAGGAATGTCGGACGACACGTTCCGGCTCGTGCTGAGGTTAGCAACGCGACCGGCTTTTGTGCGCGACCCGCCGATGCTCGCCGGGATGCGAGGGTCGATTGGAATAGGAATCTGGGCCGGAAAATTATGTGCGTTGGTGCTCATTGGATCGCCTTTCTTCCTTTTTCCGCGAGAACCTCGTTCAGCAGGGACAAATCGTAAAGCTTGGAAAGATCGGGCATTTGCCGGCCGAGAAAACCGTCGTCGAAAGCCTGTTGGGCGGCAATAGACAGCGCACCGTGCAGAGGATCGTAAGTGACCTGCATACGAGCGAAGGCTTCATCAAGAACAGTTAGAGGAAGCGCTTTGCCGGTTTCGACTTGAATCTGCTGGTTGATAAGTTTTTTGGCTTCGGCGGGATGAGCATTGATCCAGTCGGTAAGTTCGACATTGGCGCGAATCCAATTTTTCACCAAGTCGGGATGATTTTTCAAAAACCTGGTGTTTACCACCAACAATCCGATTACGAATTGCCCGTTCGGCCAGAGCGAGCGCTCGTCAACAAAAAGTCGTCCGTTACCTTCATGGATCAGGCGAGTAGCCCACGGTTCGGGTGCCCAGGCGGCATCGAGATCTTTTTTTAGGAAGAGCGTGAGCTGGTCTGGATTGGCCATGGGGATGATCTGTACGTCGCCTCCTTTATCATTCGTTTTCATCCCGTGGCTTCTGAGCCAATTCCGCAGCGCAACATCCTGGGTATTGCCAAACTGAGGCGAAGCCACACGTTTGCCATGAAAGTCTTCCGGTTTTTGAATGCCGCTATCGTTGCGCACGATCAGCGAAGCGCCACCACTAGCGGCTCCAGCTATCACGCGCAGCGCTTCACCGTTGGAGCGGACATAACCATTAATGGCTGGGTTGGGCCCGACATAAGTCATGTCGATCGCGCCGCCAAACAAAGCCTCGATGGCCGCCGGACCGGCGTTGAAACTGGTCCATTGCACTTTTACTTGCGGTCCCATCGCCTTGTCGAACCAGCCGTTGGCCTTGCCCACCATGCCCTGAGCGTGGGTGATGTTGGGAAACACTCCTACGCGGATGGTGGTTTGCGCCCAACTGGAAAGCGCGGCCCCAACGATAAAGAGGAGCATCCTGATAAAGAGGCGTCTATTCACTTCTCTGCCCCCCCAACCACCATAGGCAGGACGCTTCCCTTTTCCTTGTCTTTCCTTCTGGCCCTGCCCCTGCCTTTTGTGGACCGTGGACTACGGTCAGAGATGAGATCGGCCAGAGTCGTATTTTCCAGAATATTCGCCGCGGCATCGCGAACGTCCAAAAAGACCTGATACAGAGCGCGATGCGGCAGATCGCGGTCGATGAGCACGCGCAATTGCTCGGCGTCGCCAAACGGAGCGAGCGGCCCGTCGATGAGGCGCATGATCTCGCTCAAACGGATTTCACTCGGTTCCCGGCGCAACTGGTAGCCACCCTTCGCGCCACGAACGCTTTCAACCATGCGTGCGTTCTTGAGTTCGAGAAGAATGAGTTCCAGAAACTTTTCCGGAAGATCCTCTTCGTAGGCGATTTCGCGAATTTTAATGGCGCCTTGGTGATGATGACGTGCAAGCATCATCATGGCCTGAAGCGCGTAGAGCCCTTTTTGCGATATTTTCATGGCGGCGATTATGCCACAAAGTCCATTACATTAGTAGACTTTATTTACGTGGAGGGTATAGCAAGCGCAGGCCCATCCCAGCAG
>JBAPOI010000192.1:0-31699 GCA_049279555.1 Candidatus Sulfotelmatobacter sp. | reverse complement strand
GCGGGGCCGCATTTCGTTTGGGTGCACCTGTATGATCCCCATGATCCGTACGAACCGCCCGCACCCTATTCGCGAATTTACAAGGATCATTTGTATGACGGTGAAATCGCCTACGCCGATTCAGCACTCGCCAACTTGGTCGCATATCTGAAGACCCACGAACGTTATGAGAACTCGCTCGTCGTGGTGGTGGGAGATCACGGCGAAGGCCTGGGAGAGCATCACGAAGACACGCACGGAATCTTTTTGTACGATTCGACGACCCGTGTTCCGCTGATTCTAAAGTTGCCGGGGCGTGCATCCGGCCAGCAGAAGGTTAACGTTATTGATGCCCAGGTGCGGACCATAGACATTCTACCGACGGTACTCGATCTCGTGGGCGCGGCTGCGATCCCGCAACTGGATGGCGAATCGCTGACGCCGTATTTTGCCGGCACAGAGCTGCCTTCACGAACTGCATTCGGCGAAACGGATTATCCCACGCGTTTCGGATGGGCGCCGCTGCGTTCGGTGCGCGCCGAAGGGGTCAAGTTCATCGAGGCGCCGCGTCCGGAATTCTACAACCTGCGCACCGATGCGGCCGAACTGGATAATCGATACGAGCCGTGGAATTCGCAGGTGCAGAAGTTTCGCGCGATGCTGGCCGAACAGCGGGCGAAGGTGCCTCCATCCGGACCTTCTAGAGGGGTGGTCGGGCAGGGAACGATCGACGAACTGAAAGCGCTGGGCTATCTCGGCAGGGCGGACGTGGGGAGCGCAACCAACGTTCCTGAGCCGTCGATGTTGCCCGATCCTAAGGACAAGATCGAGGAGCAGAATCTGCTGCACTCGGCAATGATGGCGTCGGAAGACGATCGCGAGGCGGATGCGCGTATGTCGCTGGAGAAAGTTCTCCAGCTTGATCCTAAGTCGGCGACCGCGCTGCGGCAGCTTGGCGAATTGGAATTGAAATCTGAGGACTATGCTGCGGCTGCGCAACACTTGAAGGTCGCTCTCGAAGTACGCCCAAACGACGCGACTGCTGCGTTCTTTGAAGGTCAGGCATTGGAGAAAACGCATGATCTTGCCGGCGCCCGGGATGCGTTGGAAGCCAGCCTGAAAATGATGCCAGGGCAATTCCAGGCGCGCTTGCTTCTTGGGCAGGTATACCTCGCGCTGAACAATCCGAAGGCTGCGGAGGATCAGATGGAAGCCGCGTTACTTCTGCAACCGAACAGCGTCGAGGCACAACTCGGTCTTGCGAGCGCACAGATCGCCAAGAATAACTTTGCGGAGGCCGTGAAGCAGCTTCAGGTGCTCACCAAGTCTCAGCCGAACAACGCAGAGATATTTGAATTGCTGGCGACGGCTTATTCTCGGCTAGGAAAGACAGCCGAAGCGAAGCACGCGGAAGTCCGAGCGCAGTTCCTACACGCGCACAAAACGACAAAATCCTCGACAAATAATAAGCCATGAATAATTAAAGAGGCACTCGGAGGCGACTCTTTGATCGATCTGCCCTGAGATCGCTAATTAGTTCTGCGCCACTTTATTGCCCGACGCCTCGAAGATTTCCGTCAGCACATGACCGCGCATTTGGCTCGGCTGCTCAATGCCATAGATGTGCAGAATAGTCGGTGTTATGTCATACACCGAAGCTTCGAATCCCATCAGCCGCAAGTCATGCTTAATGCCGGGGCCCATCGCAAAAAACGAACCTGGTACGTCGTCGCCGTCGGCAAAGTCATGCTTTGCGACGACTGGCGTGGTTTTTTCGTGATCCATGTGGGCGTGCGGGTCGGTCTCCTCGAATTCGCGCAGTGGCTTGATGCCGTGGTCGGAAACGATGATGACGTAGGTATTCTCGTCCGTATGCTTCAGGATTGCACCCAGCACTTTATCGAAGGCAACGTACTGGTCCGGGAACGCTTCCGTGCGCACCGCATTGATCTTGGGATTGTAGCCCGCGTTGTAAGGGGCGATGGGATAAAGCCAATGTCCCGTCCGGTCTTCGCACGACTGCGCCAGGAACGTGAACTCCGTGGGATGGTTTTCCAGCAAGTAGTCGAAGAGATGAGTCTGCTGATCGCGGATGAGCTGAACTTTATGCAGCCACGAATCGATAACTTCGGTTTCATGCCCCTTCAAATCCGCAGCCGCCGGCATCCGTTCACAATCGATGTAGAAATCACCGACGTTTTTCAGCAACTCCGCTTTCAGAGCGGGAGGATAGACCGCTTCGCCACCTTCCACCTCAGAGAGCTTAGGGGCGCACAGGACGCCATCTTCACAATTCTTGCCGCGAGTGAGCATGCCGCTGATCATGTAGCCATTTACCGGCATGACGGGAAAAGTGGCGGGAACATTGGCCATTCCAACGGTTACGCCATGCTTCGACAGCACCGACCAGATCGGTTCTTCTTTCAGCATGTTGGTGTTCGCCGTGATGCCGCCAACGATGAAGCCGCTGACGCCGTGCTCCTCAGGCTTCGTGCTGGTGAATAGCGTGCTGTAGACGCGCGGGCAGTTTGGGGCGGAGACCGTGCGCAGCTTGCCATAGGCGCCCTTCTTGATGATGCTGGAAAGGTTTGGCATCTTGCCTTGCAGCAGCAAGGGACGAATAACGTCCAGCTCCATCCCATTTACCCCGATCACAACAACTCGAGGCTTCGGCTTGGCCGCGCTCTGTGTCTGCCCGGTCAGTAGCGAAGGCGAGCACAGTGACAGCGTGAGGAAAAAGAGGAATAGACCGAAAAGCAGTTTGCGCGACGTCATCGAAGAGCACCCTTTTTGGAAATTAAATTCCTAGCTGGATTATCAAAGATTATACGTCTATTCGCAGGAGATTCACATCTGGCAGGCTAACGGCGAGAGGATTATCAAGTGGCTCTGATGCCAGAATCGTTTGGAATGAAGACGATAATTTACCGGTGCGGCCCACTGCGTGTTCCGCCAGGTGGCAGAGCGTGATATGCGAAATTAATCGACGATGGCCGGCCTGCCCCGCGGGCGACCGCCGGACGTTGAGTCGCGGTTTTTGCATTCGCGCGCACGGATGTACTTTTGATTGAATTGACGCTCTGACGTTCGAGCTGGTCAAGCCGCTGCTGAGCATTCGCGGACCTTGACTTGGAGGAATCCGGAGTCAAGGCAGTGGAACAAGGCATGCCCGCGCGGTTGCACTCCTTGCCGGCGGCATCTTGCTGGATCTTGTGCGAAGTGGTGGATGAGTGTTTTGCGAATGCCGGAACTGTTGCGGCTACGGTCGACAGCAGCAGTACCGCGAACTGGAAGGTAACACGTTGGATCGGAATTCGAACAGCGTTCATCGGCCATTCACCCTTAGATTCCGCCCCGGCTGCAGCAATCACTCAACGCGACAACCGCCGACGGATGAACCCAGCGATAGACAGCAGGCCCGTTCCTACAAGCACCAGCGACTGAGGCTCAGGAACATTGACGGTCGGGTAGCGGTTGTTAGCGAAGAAACCGCCGTCCCTGGGGGAGTATACCGTAGTGTCCGGCTTAAGACCAGATAGGACGGGGCTCGAAGCAGAACCCAAAGGCGTCCCAGATTGATTAGTCCGAAGGTTGGTTACCTGTTCCGAGTCTTGTAATTTGCCGTGTCCGACGCTCGAAATCGGCGTCGCATAAGCGATCCCGCCTAAGAGCAGCAGAGCCGCCAATAAACAAATCGCATCCCGGTCTGAAAACTTGAGTGCACAGCTTCCCAGGTTCGAAACTTGCCGCTTCGCTGACATTTAGTTTCCTTGTCCCAAGGCGCAACCAGAGCCTTTGCCATAATGCCTACGTTCTTGGCCGGAGCAGGACGATACGGTCCTGACCGGTACATGAGCCGATTCCGATGATCTCCCCGTGATTGTTTATCCCCAGGGCCTGGATCAGTTCCCATCCTGTTCCCGGATCGAGGAATTCATTGAGGTCGTGTAGACGATGATCACGGTAGATGAAGCCGTGGAAGTTTTCGTCGCCTTCGGTCAACGATCCTCCTACGACTTCGCCGTTGTTGTTGAGGTCACGGGCGATGCTGAACGAGCCTCCCAGGGTTCCTAACATCTGGCGAGAGCCTTTTTCCTGCAGGAAGGCCTCGATGCGGCCGGTTTCTCGATTGAGACTCACGCCAGCACATTGGGAGACATCGTTGAGCGCCAGCACATCGTTTTGGTTGTTATCAAACGGGCCGAGATCAATCACGTCGAATCTCTCGGGATTGGTTGCAGCCGCCTTAATGTCGGGCGCCGCTTGCGCAAGTCGAATTGGTTTCATAGGACGTAACTACTCCCCTGAGGCTAGTCCCTTCCCTGCGGTCATGTAATCGATGTGGGCATGCATCGTGTCCATGGCTTCGGCAAGGTCGCCGGCCACGCCGTCGAAAAGGTGTTCACCGGTGCCTACACGCCAGAGGGAGTATTGGTAAAAGCTGTGGCGTGGCCTCGAACTCAAACGAACGTTTCCCTTGAACTCGTCCTTCTGAAGAACCCAAGTCTGCATACTTGTGCTCATTTCTAAAGCATCATCTTGCATTGGGCGGAACGTGTAATCCCCCAAATGAGGTATTTCGTGCGAATGCGATTTAGTAGGAAGAGTTTGGCGGGGAGCGTTCAGGCAATCGGAGAATTTCCGCAGGCCGGATCTAAAAGGCTTTTTGCGCTAAGAAGCTAAAGTATCTCTACAGGACGGCCGAGAGTATTCGCACGACGAGTTCGGTCTGCCGGTGGGTGTCGGTCTTCATGAAGATACGCTTGAGGTGAGTTCGCGCGGTGTGGGTGCTGATGAAAAGTTCTGCCGCTGCATCTTCAATCGACCTACCCTGAACGAGGTGTTCTACTAATGCTGCTTCTCCCCGTGTCAACCCATAGAGTCGAATCAGCACTCCTGCATCGACGGCCAGGCCCATGTCCTGGTCATACATCTTCATCAACGCCGTGCGATTGTCGGTGCCGGGCCAGCAGTCTAACCCCGGGCCTGGGACAACACGCACGATGAGGGCATGGTGCGTGGATTTGCGAGGCAGAGTAATCGGTGAATCTTTCGGCTCGCCCAACTCCGGATGCCTGATAGCCTCATGCAGCAGCGTCTGGAGCAATTTCGTGTCGGCGGTCCGCTCGGCCACCAGGCCCGTTCTTGCCATGGAAAGCCCGTCCTTTTTTCCCAGAATCGCCAGGGCGGCGCGATTCGCCAACTGCGGACGGCCTTCGAATGCAACCAACATAGCTCCATGGCGCACCAACTCCAACCCATAGGTGAGGGCGACCATGACATCGCGCGGCGTCGCTGCTCCATCCTGTGTCACGTTATGGTCGCGAAGCATACTGCGGAACGGATCGGAAGGCGTTCTCGGATTGTCTTGCTCCTCTATTGTCCGGGATTCCGAGATGTGCTGGGCAGACCTGCTTTTGGCATTTTCAATCGACATTGGAGCCAACTGCGTTAGCTCCCAAGAGTTCGCGACATGTTCAGGATCAGAGGCGTGTCGAGTTGGCTTGGCCATTTCTTCGCCGGTAGACTCCATGTTTCTTCGTACGAATCGGGCGCAGCAAGTGTCTTAGAAACTTGTTGCGCCAAGATGACGCAAAGATTAAGCGGAGGTAAATTTCATGGTGATGGGGCCTAATTCTGTGGAAAATCAAAAGGGATAAGCGCTGGGATCGGTGGGTTCGACCGCTGCACGCCATCTTCGGTTGCACTAGGGTGCTCCGCAACTTAGAATGGCGGTCTACCGTAGAGATGGTTTTCGCGAGTACTCATTCATGAAGCTCTCTGTCGTCATGCCGGTGTACAACGAACGCAGGACGCTACGCCAGGTCATCGAGAAGGTGCTCGCCGTGCCCCTCGATATCGAGCTTCTGTGTGTGGACGACGGGTCCAAGGATGGTTCGGACAAGATTCTGGCTGAGCTCGCCGCTGAAAAGCCTCAAGTCCGCTTCCTTCAGCAATCCCGCAATATGGGCAAGGGGGCTGCGCTTCGACGGGGAATTCAGGAAGCGCGGGGTGATTTTGTGGTGATTCAGGATGCGGATCTCGAATACGATCCCTCCGAATATGAATTACTGCTAGCTCCGTTGCTGCAAGGCAAGGCCGATGCTGTGTATGGCTCGCGATTCATGGGCGGCGCGCCACATCGCGTGCTTTATTTCTGGCACTCCGTGGGGAACCGCATTCTCACCGTGTTTTCCAATTGCCTGACCAACATTAACTTGTCTGACATGGAGACCTGCTACAAAGTCTTTCGGCGCGAGATCATTCAGTCGATCCCAATCGAAGAAGATCGATTCGGATTTGAGCCTGAAATTACGGTGAAACTTGCGAAGCGCCGACTGAGGATTTATGAGGTCGGCATCAGCTATAGCGGCAGAACGTACGAGGAAGGGAAGAAGATCGGATGGAGAGACGGCGTGCGCGCTGTTTGGTGCCTGCTCAAATACTCGATAAAAGTACCGGTCTCTTCCGGCCAGTACGCGGTAGCTGCTCAGGAGTCTCTGGCACCGACAGCTGATGAGGCCTCGCCACGAACAAGGGACTAGTATTCCATCGCAGTCTCACGCGATTGCGCTCCGCAACCGGGCAAATTGTGACCCACCAGTTAAGCGCCAATGAAGCGACGAAGCTGGCTGGCACACAGGCCAAATAATCCTGTTCCCAACAAATAGATGGATGATGGCTCGGGAAGAGCCGTGGTGCCCTTTCCCAAAGTCAGGTCAGAGATCCCGAGTCCAGGTGTTCCAGAAAAAGTCACTGAACCGGCGGTGCCTGAAAAGGCGATGCCTACGTTGCTCCAGTTGCACCCGCTCCCTCCAGCGCAGTTCCCGTCATTGCCGGAAAGCGCGATGGTGGCGAGAACTGTGCCAGTGCCGTTAGCACCGCTCCAAACGGTCACGGTTTCTTGAAAAGGAGAAGTGTAGAAGAAGTTGAGACCAGTCGTGAATCCGTTTGCGATGTTGATTGAGCCAGTGGCGCTCGTGACAAACGCGGCGGGAGCCACGTACCCGTTGATTGTGAGCGGCGTGTAGTTCACCGATCCGCCGGCAGTCGCGGGCAGGTATGCGACAAAGCCGGATGAGAAAGTAACTCCATAAGCAGACTGATAAAAATTGCCGACGGCTTGTCCGTCTTTCAGTGTTGCGAAAGTAAGAAGGTCAACAGAATTCGCGTGAGCGAACGAGACGGAAAGCAAAATCCACAGTGACACAGCGAAAGCACTGCTGACTGCTCGGGACATGACAATCTCCTTGGGCGTATGGAGCCGATGAGCTCGGAGCGGGGAGCTGCTTTTTGGCTCGACTTAGTATCGCCTTGCGAGTGTTACGCCACAAGCACGGGAATGTTAACAGTCTGTTAATTTGCAGCTCTAGTAGGCGGGAGCCTGTGGAAACCTCGGATGACCCTATTCGTTAGTTGCAAGGGGTTTAAGAACCCGCATCCGCGACTTGACTGCCGGCCCCGAGCAGCCGGTTTCATCGGGTCAGACATGTAAATTATTCAGGGGTTTCTGATCGGAATGGCAGTTTCCACCTAGGGCATTTACCTGAGTCGATATCCACCGACTGCCTAGTGGTTCAATCCCAAAGAATCTTTTGCCAAGTCTCCATCTTCAAGCAAAAGCTGAAATTTGCCGAAGAGGGCCGAGACGAATCGTGGGTCCTGCCTTTGCGGCACCCTGTGTTTTGCCGCCGTCGAATACCTTCGAAGCGTGATTTCCCCCAGACTACCGCGATTCTCAATGCATGAAATCGCATTTCTGAATCATCGGCGCAGGTTTTTGAAAAAATTTCCTGCGTCGCCTACGGATTCTGGAAGTGTGGCACGATGTCTGCAAGTGCCTGTGGAAATGGCTGTTCTTTGGTCACAGCTAATTTCGTCTCAAAATGGCATTGTGGATGCTACCGAATTGCGGAATGTCGTGGCTCTGGGGCGGAATCTAACGGGGGGTAGTCATAATGGAGCAGTCCGTTCGGCTAGGACCGCGCGAACAACAGATTGTAGAACTGCTTTTGCAAGGCTGTGACAATGCCGAAATTGCCAGCCAGCTCAAGATGGCGCGCAGGACCGTAAAAGCTCACTTCAACCGGCTGTTCCTCCGTTTCGGAATCACCGGCGGCATCAAGCGAGTGAAACTCGCAACCCTGTTATATCGGAGGCAATTATGTTTGCAAACGACCGTTATGGAAACCGCGTCCCAAGTGAGCGGGAAAACCGAGTCATCGAGCTTGTCGCCCAGGGTTTGAAAAACCGCGATGTGGCGGATGCCATCGGCACCACGGAACATGTGGTCAAGAATTATCTCCGCGTGATTTATGACAAACTCGGCCTGTGGAACCGGGTGGAGCTTGCCCTCTGGTATGAATCACGTCGGCAGGAGCCAGAACTTCAATCGTAGTCGGTGGGTAATATGTCTCCGCACCCCTAGTGAGAAATTTGCCAAGTTGTATCCCGCCTCTGGATTCATTGGCAACCGAAGTTTTGCAAATTGCGCAGCTGCTCAGCGGCGGCAGCCTCGCCTTTTCGTGCTGCCGCATCCAGGAGCAAGCGCGCCTGGACGCAACTCTTCGGTACCCCATCGCCTCGAACATATAAATCGGAGAGTAACAGCGCTGCTGCAATGTTCTGTTTGCTCACCGCTTTCCACAACCACGTTGCGGCTTCTTTACTATCGCGAACCGTCCCCGGGCTTCCCTTGAGGAATTTCTCGGCTACAAGCAGTTCAGCATTGCCGCTCTGCGCGGCTGAGGTAGTCGAAGAACTCGCGGGCGACGGAGGAGCGGGTATTGCCTTTCGTGTCGCAGCGGCGTGAGCCTTTGGCAGGTTCGCGTGCGGTGCCGGGTTTTGCGCAGCAGGTGGAGCGGGTGTTGGAGTTGGCGTCGCACTCTGCTTGGCTCCAGATTCTGCTGGGGCTGGACTTGTGGTCCGCTCGGCCGGCATCGCGGGTAACGGCGCAGATTGCGGAGTTGATCCAGTGCCAGAGATCCCATGGCGCCACGCCAAATAGACCAGTCCAACGAGAAGAATCGACAAAACTATACCGATATACGCCCGGTACCGGTAGGGAACAGGCTCGGGTTCTCTTGCGAATGCCGGTAGATCGTCCGGCGAATGCCAAGCGGGTTCTGGTGCTTCGTCGCCTCCATCGGCTACATCAAAGAACGTCGGACTAACTTCAGAGATTGTTGGACCAGCTTCCGGCTCGCTCGCGTGTTCGACCAACTCCTCGCGAGGGGAAAGTCCATGTTCTGTCCAACTCGTTGTAGCGACTGGCAGCACTTCCTCTGTCTCCGCTGATCGAGCATACGGAGTTAGGGGCAGCGTCGCGCCGCACATCCCACAAAATCTTTGCCCTAGCCAATTCACCGCCTCGCATGCGCTGCAATGCAACACTGGCAGGGATTCCGGAGGCGAGTCCATCGCTATCGCGTCGCCATGATCCACCGGCGCTCCATGGTCGTCGTGATCGACGCGATCGATCTCCTCAAGAAAACTCCGTTGACCAGAGACATGCTGGGAAGAAGAAGTTTCGGAAGGGGAATTACTCTCAAGTTCTCGCAGCAGATCGGCGACAGCCTGTTCGCGTCTCTCGGGGGCGCTAGTAAAATACACCTCTGCCCATCGTCCCATGTTTGCCGCCAGCAGCGGATTCAGCAGTGGATTCAACTCACGCTGGGGCAACGTACTCTCGTCGGACGCCTTTTTGGGCTGGGGCACTCCTGCTCTCCTGATATCGCGACGTTTATGATTTCACTACCGCCGCAAAAGGTTGTCAAATCGAAATGGACTAAAGACCGTTCAAGAGCCGCGGTCAGTCACATGCTTTACGCAATGCAGGTTCAAACTGATCCAGCTGCGCATCGTGCTGGCTGGAGAATCTGCCTTTCTGCGTCTTGCCATAAAGGTCGGAGCCAGGGCAGTAGTAGAGAGCGGTGTGCAAATCAACCCAGACTTGGACATCGGGATTGCCCTTGTCCTGTGGAGCCTCTGGCGCTTCTGCTAGACCGAGACTGATCAGAAATTTATCGAAGATGGAAAGATCGGCGTCGGGAACCGGCTGTTTGTGCCGGTTCGAAATGCCGGAGGCTGTGGATGCGTGGCTGGTCGCTGCGACCGGGTGATCGCCCGACAAAATCCCCCAGGCAATCGCAACCAACGTCAATACAGCGACGCCAAGATAGAAATTACCCCTGCGAGTATGCCAGAAGCGAAGCAGTTCATTCGGTGGGCTAAATTGCGAAAGCTCCGGCGCGTTCGCAGCCGCCTGTAAGGTGACATCTTCCTGCTGCAGTTTTACAAGTGAAGTCTCATGGTCTTCGATATCGTGCGTCCCCAGGCGCGTAGTGAAGGATGAAGACGGAGAGGAACCCGAGTCCGTGTCGGGTTCTGGAGTCAAAAACTGCGCCAGCTTTGCGTCGGTTTCCTGCCATTCGGGCAGAGAGATCGGTTGCTCTTTAGCAGGGAAGTCCTCTGGCTGAAAGTCAGTCGCATCCCATTGAATTGAGGCAAGACGTGGAATTCCTTGAGCAACTGGGCTGACGCTTGGTATGGCCGGCGAAGCTTGCTCGGCCTGTTGCTTGTGCCATGCCGCCGCCAGTTGGTTCTGCATTTCCGATGGTTCGCCATCTTCGGATTCGCCACCTTGGGTTCGTGATGCGCCGCAGGTGCCGCAATATTGTTCTAGCGGTAACACTTCACCGCCACACCTCCAACAGGAGGGTGAGGTCGCGCTCGTGTCGGCCAGTTCGCTCGCGCTGCCGGAAGCTTGAGCAGCTAACGCAGCGAGATTCGGTTTGAGCTTCTCGATGGCCTCCAGCATCGTCGATCGTTCCGATGCCACGGACTTCTTCAACGATAATTCCGCTTCTCGCCCAATCGCCTCAGTCACGAGGCCGGCCATCAACTGGCAAGTGTGAACGTCCTGTTCTGCGAAGCCACGCATTCTGTCGAAATAGAGTTCCAGTGCGCCGACGATATTGCCGTCGTGATAGATGGGTACCGAGATGAGCGATTGAATTCCCCGCTTCAGGCAGCCTTCGGCATCGAATAGAAATTCCAGACTTACATCTTCGCTGCGGATGACCTGTCCGGTGCGCACGGTGGCAGCGCACACCGCCGCAGCCAGGGGAACTTCGGTCCCCGAAGGCAAAGCTGGAGCGCCTGCGCCCGCCCGGTAACAGACCAATTTTTCATCCAGCAGTCCAATCGCCGCGCCGCTCGCATTCGTAATGCGCGCGACTCTTTCCGCTACAACTGCCATCGCTGGATCGAGCGCGAGATGGCGTCTCTGAATCTGATGCTGCGCTTCGACAATCTCGGCAAGCGTGAGTGTGTAATCTCCAGCCGGAACATTCTCTTGCACATCCGGATTTTTTCGTGGGAACTGAGCTTCAGCGGCCGACTCCTGCTCCCGGAGTTGCTGGCTGTGCAACTCCAGGCTCTCCTCCATCTTCCGCATTTCGCGGTTGTGCTCCTGCAGCACATAAGCAGCTTCGACGAGCTTTCCAAAAGTCTGCTCGTCAAGGCCCGGAGTTTTTTCTTGGTCAGTCACGATGTTCTTCGCCGCGATAACGGACAGTCCAGCGTGGGTGGGGCTCCCCGGAGAACCAAAACTTATTTTAGTGCAATTCCCCGCCGAAAGAGTGTTATTCGAAGGTTGGCGTACTGCTGAGCAAGGTTCGCGAAATGCAAGCGCAACACGTTGGTTCCAGTGATGACGAGACAACAACCATGCCGAATTCAATGGGTTAGCGATACGTGATTAAGCGCTTTATTCCTCTATCAGACATATGCGCAGTTCACGGAGGTTACTCTAGTAAGTCCCAAGTGTTGCGAATGCAGTGCGTCCTCTGGGGAAGGAGAAACATAGTTTCGATTTTGCCGCGCAAAGCTGAGCGCCACGAGGCTACACCAACGATCCAGGCACTCCCGGCAACCTCAATTGGGAGATCAATCTTGGATACATGCCGTTCTTGTACAGCGATCAGCCTGTCTCTCACGTGCCCGATGTCGACATCAACTTCGGCGTAGGCAATCGCATTCAACTCACGTATGAAAACGCGTGGCTGACATCACGTCAAAGGTACAAAAGCATGAGCTTGCTCCGGGGAATGTCCGCAGATCCCCACGCGCTTCGGCAGATTCTTGATACATGGTTGGGAACCTGTGCAAAACGCGCAGGGATTTTAAGGGAGTCCCAAGATGAGCATACCTACTCTGGTTAATGCCCATCTTAGGACTGATGGCTTGGGTCGCCCAGTGCGGGCAAATATTCAGGGCTCTCAGACCTTGGTTGATAAGCCAACGGACGGCCTTCCAAGTCGCCGTAAGATTCTGCAGGCAGGCGAGTTATCTCAAGCGACGGTTCTGTCAGATATCGCCTTCGGCAAGTCGTTGCCCAATCCTGACGAGTTGCGGGAAGTGATTTTTTCGGTCGTGGCACCGCCATCGGTTCTTGTTCCGAAGCCCAATCCGGGAGAGATCAGCCGTAGCACAAAGCTCATGAAGTTTTCCTGAAAGCCATGGTTGTCGTTCCTAAGTGCGGGCGCACAAAGGGCTTAGCTATCAGGCGAATATTCGGCGAATCTTTGGCGAAGAATGTGCTTAACCATGTGCGACAACGGTTGCGAACATTCCGATAAAGAACCACAGCAGGCCCCAAATGCAGGACGTTAGGACCGAGGAGAAACGCACAATGGACATCGATGGTATGAAGGTTACACCACGGGATCAGCAGGTGCTCGATCTGCTGGTTCAAGGCTGCAACAACAAGGAAATTGCGGGACAGTTGAACATCAGCCCGCGCACCGTCAAGCAGCACTTACGCACCCTTTTTCTGCGGGCCGGTATCCGCGACGGCCGCAAGCGGGTGAAGCTGGCGATTGCCGCATTCGAACGGGAAGAAGGGAAGCCATCATGACCCCACGCGAACAATTAACCCCAAAAGAACTTCAGGTGGCTACCCTCGTGTGGGAGGGTTTGACCAACCGCGAGATTAGCAAGCTCATGGGCACGACCGAGCAGGTGATCAAGAATCATTTGCGCAGCACATTCGACAAACTTGGCGTATGGAGCCGGCTCGAGTTGGCGATGTATGTGGCCGGCCACGGCGGGAAGCACTGGCTGGAAGATGCGACCGGATCGGGTCTTCCCTTGGGACATGCCGCAGGTCGCTAGAAATTCAGTTGAAGCACTTACGCTGAGTTGGTCATAGAAAAATGCCCAGCCAACGTCGGCTGGAATTTGGAGGTGTGTTGGCGCAAGATCTTGCGGTTGACTCGCCGGGCCTGTTGCCTTTGGAGAACAACTTCTGCAAAACGTTTGTATACCAATGCACTTAGGCGTTGATGGATTCTGCGTAAGCTGTTTAAGACAAAGCGATTTACGATGCTCTATTGTCGGCCTGAAAATTGCACGGGGGAACGGGACAGATAGGGATTTCTTTGTCTAGAGTCGGTTGTGCGATCTCGGGGCGGGCAAGAATGGCGTACAAAGAGACCTTCTGGATGGCTTGTGATTCGACCGAGCAATTGCGGGCGGAGTATGGCCCGTTTCATAGTCGGGAAGAGGCGGAAACGGAAGCCCGCAAACTGGGCTTTGGCTATTTGCTTCGCTATGAGCACCTGCTCGACGAGAACGAGGAGATTCAGGAGGTTCGGTGCATCTTCATCGAATTAGCTGGCGCAGTTCCAACCGAGCCAGCTTCCGTTACTCTCCACACCCGTTGTGCCAGTTGTGGCGAGTCCGCCACTCATGCCAAGGGTTGGCAGGCCGAAGTCTGGGCCGACATCCACGAGTTTGAACACACCCGCCACCGGGTTCGGCTCTTCGAACACTCGCGCGGTAAAGGCCTGAAAGAAATTGGCGGCTGGCGGTCTTAGCTTAGAACAGTTAGTAGGTCTCGGCTCAGGCTGCGGCAGACAATTCATTGGATGCCGCTCGATCAACAAACCAGATCAGCTTACCGTCTGTTGGACGCACCAGTTTGCTGGGATACTTTTCTCCCGGAGCGCTGCCTTCCAGTACCTCGCGCAGAACCGCCGCTTTATCGGTTCCACTCACCAGAAAAGCCACACAGCGGGCAGCGTTCAGAACAGGCAACGTAAAAGTGATCCGGTCGGCCCCGAGTTTCTCCACCCGATTCGCCACGACTAACCGCGATTTTTCCTGTAACGCCGCGGTTTCCGGAAATAACGAGGCCGTGTGTCCATCAGGCCCCAAGCCCAGCAGAATGAGGTCAAAACGTGGGAACTCGCCCGCTTGCAAAGCGAAAAATTTTCGCAGTGTCTGCTCATACATTTCCGCGGCGGCGGAAGCATCCGGATTCTCGGCCGGAATGCGAAAGACGTTAGCCGGAGGAATCGGAAGCTTCGATAGCAGGCTTTCCTGAGCCATGCGGAAATTGCTCTCGGCATCTTGTGGCGGAACGTGGCGTTCGTCACCCCAGAAAAAAAATACCTGTTCCCAGGGCAGCGCCGAACTCGCGTTGGCCGCGATTAGTGTGAACATGCTTCTGGGAGTCGATCCTCCAGACAGCGCGATGGCGAAGCGTCCGCGTTGCGAGATCGCAAGAGTAGCCGCATGCACCACCTCATCGGCCGCTGCCTGAAAAAGGTCTTGAGGCGTGGTCAAGCGGCGAATGTCGATCTGTGGAGAGGAATCTGGCACGCTCAGGAGCCTCCGTCACGACAGCCGTTTACCAGAGCACATCGCGCTGCACCCAGAAGCCCGGCTTTATCGTTGGTGATGACGTGAACCGGGATGGCTTCCAGCAGCGGACGCAATCTGCCTTTGTCGAGGAAAGCGCTCATGAAAATCGGTCCCGTGAGCTTGGAAAGAATCTTAGGTGAGATTCCGCCGCCCAGAAAAATTCCACCGGTCGCCATTGTCTTGAGCGCCAGATTGCCTGCTTCTGCGCCGTAGACTAAAATCCATAGATCCATCGCCTGCTCAGCGAGCTTGTTCGATCCGCTCAGAGCCGCGCGCGAAATCGCTGCTGCGGCGTCTCCTTGCGTCAACTCCTGCGCGAATCCGGCCGGTTCGTCGCCGCAGTTCTTCGCGCGTAGAAATTCGTATACATTCACTAGACCCGGACCGGAAAGGATTCGCTCGTAGCTGACGTGGCCGTAGCGGCTAGTCAGGGTCTGCAACAGTTCGATCTGCAACTCCCCTTGCGGCGCAAAATCCGTGTGTCCGCCCTCGCAAGCGAATACTCGATGATGACTGCCATCCCAATACAATCCTGCTTCTCCCAACCCGGTGCCGGGGGCGATGACCGCTTGATTACCGGTGGATGGAGGCGCTTGATTAAGAGAAACCAAGTCTTGCCGGCTCAGGGCGCCGATGCCCCACGCGTTGGCCTCGAGGTCATTGATCAACAAAGTAGCGGGCAACTGCATTTCTTTCGCCAACCGGGATTGTTCGATGATCCAGGGAAGATTGGATGTTTCGACCCGCCCATTCCGGACTGGGCCTGCAATTCCAAAACAAGCCACCTCAGGGCGGTCCCCCGACTCGCACAGAAACTTGGAAACAATCTCACCAAATTCGCGATACTCGCGGCTGGGAAAAATACGCTCGGAAATTAAGCGGAGACTTCCATTTTGAGGCCGAAAATAGGCCAGCCGAGCGTTGGTCCCTCCAATGTCGCCGGCCAGAATCATTTCTCGAAATTCCTCCAGCGTCGGCCGTCGCGCTCCAACAGTTCGTCGGCCTCTTTCGGGCCCCACGTACCCGATGCATAGTTCGGAAAGTTCCGTGGCGGCAGCGCCTTCCACAGATCGAGTACCGGATTGACCACACTCCAGCCCGCCTCAACCATATCAGCGCGTTGAAACAACGTCTGATCACCGATCATGCAATCGTGCAGCAACCGTTCGTACCCGGTGCTGGGCTGCTTTCCGAAGTATTCCTGATATTCGAAGTTCATGTCCACCGTCCCGAGGCGCATGACCGGGCCAGGAACCTTCGCCGCGAATTGTAGCGAGATGCCTTCTTCCGGCTGGATGTGCAGCACCAATTGGTTTGGCATCATGTGTTCGACAGAAGTGTCGCGGAACAATACGAACGGCGCACGGCGGAACTGGATCACAATATGCGTATTCCTCGCCGGCATGCGCTTGCCCGTCCGCAGATAAAAAGGAACATCGGCCCAACGCCAGTTGTCGATGAGCAGTTTCATCGCAACGAAGGTTTCGGTGCGCGAGTCGGGTGCCACATCGCTTTCGGAGCGATACGCCGGAACTTGTTCGTTACCCTCCGTGCCCGCTCCATATTGACCGCGCACCGAGCGGGTGAGAACTTCCTCGTCGCTGATGGGCTGAATGGCATGCAGAATCTTGGCCTGCTCGTCGCGCACGGCATTCGCATCGAAAGAAATCGGCGGCTCCATCGCCGTCAAGCTGATCAACTGCATGATGTGGTTAGGCACCATATCACGCAGCGAGCCCGCGTGCTCGAAATAGCTGCCGCGGCCTTCCACGCCTACGGTTTCAGCCACGGAAATCTGTACGTGATCGATATAGCGGCGGTTCCAGATAGGTTCGAAGATTCCGTTGGCGAAGCGGAACGCCATGATGTTCTGCACGGTCTCTTTGCCTAAGTAATGATCGATACGATAAATCTGCTTTTCGTCAGCGAGTTTCAGCAGTTGCTGATTGAGCGCTTTGGCCGACTCCAGGTCGTGACCAAAAGGCTTCTCAATAATCACCCGTCGCCAGTGGTCATTGCTTTGCTCCATCAGTCCATTGGCGGCCAGCTTTTCAACAATGGGGCCGAAGAAACTCGGCGCGGTTGCCATGTAGTAAAAAACGTTTTGATGGGTCGAGTGATCGCGATCGATTTGGGCGAGGCGTTCTTTGATTTTGGAATAAAGTGAATCGTCGTCGAAATTGCCGGCGTAGTAATAAAAGCGGCGCGAGAAGCTTTCCCAAAGTTCGTCCTGGATGCAATCGCCGCAATATTCTTTAACGTCGTCTTTAAGGCGCTTGCGGAAGTCCTCATCCGTCATCTGCGCCCGGGCAACGCCCAACACCGCAAACTCTTTCGAGAGCAGGTTTGCCCGCGCCAGGTTGTACAGTGCAGGGATCAACAGGCGAGCCGTCAAATCGCCGGCCGCACCGAAGATCACCATGACACAAGGGTCGCCTTGTTTGCCAATGCGCGGGGTGGCTATTGTGGGCTGTTCCGCCAGTTGCGCCATCTTATGTCCCTCAGTTTCGTTGAAAGAATCGTGACTGTTGCAGGTTACGCGCTTTTCTTGGTCGGCTGAGCAGCGCCTGCCTGACCCTCACCCGCTTCAACATGCCCGCCAAATTTCTGCCGCATGGCGGAGAGCATCTTTTCCGCAAAAGTATGTTGCTGTCGCGAGCGAAAACGCACATACAAAGCCGCAGTCAGGACTTCCGCCGGTACGGCCTCTTCGATCGCGGCCTGAATCGTCCAGCGCCCTTCACCCGAATCCTGCACGTATCCCTCATATTCCGAGAGCGTCGGATTTTCCGTCAGAGCCATCGCCGTCAGATCGAGCAGCCAAGAACTCACAACGCTGCCGCGCCGCCAAACCTCGGCGATGTCCGGCAGGTTCAGATCGTAGCGGATATCTTCCGGTAAATCTTTGCTGGTTGCATTCTTGAAAATGTCGAAGCCCTCGGCATACGCCTGCATAATGCCGTATTCGATGCCGTTATGCACCATCTTCACAAAGTGTCCGGAACCCGAGGGACCGCAGTGAATGTAACCTTCCTCCGCCGTGCCGCCAAGTTTTTCGCGGCCGGGAGTGCGAGGAATCTCACCCACTCCGGGAGCCAGTGTCTTGAAAATCGGATCGAGCCGCTGCACCGCCTCTTTCGGTCCGCCAATCATCATGCAGTATCCGCGCTCGAGACCCCAGACGCCGCCGCTGGTTCCAACATCCATGTAGTGAATGCCCTTGCTCTTGAACTGTTCCGCTCGCCGCACGTCGTCCTTGAAATATGAATTGCCGCCGTCGATGATGGCATCGCCGCTTTGCATGTGCTGCGCCAGTTTCTGCACCGTCTGCTCAGTGGGACCGCCCGACGGCACCATCACCCACACTGCTCGCTGCGGTTTCAACTTGGATACCAGATCTTCCAATGACGACGAACCACTGGCTCCCTCGCCAGCAAGTTGCTTCACCGAGTCCGCACTCAAATCCGAAACCACGAGTTGATGTCCGCCGCGCATCAGCCGGCGCGTCATGTTCGCGCCCATGCGGCCCAGACCCACCATTCCCAATTGCATCGTTTGCTCCTTAAGGCATTAATGTCCGAATTGCCGCCAGCAGATACCCGAGAGCCGCTTGCGAAGCTAAAGTCTCCAAACCCGACTTCACGTTGTGGACCCCGATGCGCGAGGTCCGCATTGGGCGCTGCATCTTGCCGCTGCCAATCGGCAATCTTCGCCTTCACCGCTGCGGCAAGGTTTCCGGTAGCGAAGATTTCAAATGGCTCAAGCAGTCTTTCCTTTGGTTTGAGTGCTCTTTTCCACCACAGCCAGCAATTTGTGGAAAGCATCCGCAAACAACTTCACCCCGTCGTTTGTCAGCTTTGTGGTCACTTCGCTGATTGCGATGCCCGCTTTGGCAAGATCACTCATCACCTTCTGCGCGCCAGCCACGTCCTCGGTCAGGCTGTTCCTCAGCTTCCCATGATCGCGAAACGCATCGATGGTCGCCGGCGGCATGGTATTTACGGTATCTGGCCCGATCAATTCCTCTATGTACATCACATCGCGATACGCGGGATTCTTCGTGCTGGTACTTGCCCAGAGCACGCGCTGAGTCTGCGCTCCCTTCGATGCCAAGGCCTCCCACCGCGGTCCGCTGAAAATTTTCTGGTACCGCTGATATGTGAGCTTCCCGTTGGCAATCGCAACCTTGCCCTTCAGGCTCTTGAGCAAGGTCTGCTGAGCGGCATCCGCCGTCTTCAGCTTGTCGTCGATCATCGAATCCACCAGCGAATCGATGCGGCTGATGAAAAAGCTGGCAACGCCCGCCATCTTTTTCAGATTGCCGCCGCGCTTCGCCAGGTCTTCCACGCCGAGGATGTACGCCTCTGCAACCTTTTCATATACTTCCTGCGCGAACAGCAGCGTCACGTTCACGTTGATCCCGTCGCCGATCAACTGGCGAATTGCCGGAAGCCCCTCGGCCGTCCCGGGAACTTTTATCATCACGTTTTCGCGACTCACCGCCTTCCACAGTCGCTGCCCCTCATCGATTGTCTCCTGCGTCTTTGTCGCGAGCAGCGGAGAGACTTCTAGGCTCACGTATCCGTCTTTGAATTGCGAACTCTCATACACCGGACGCAGCACGTCGGCCGCGTCTTGAATGTCGCGAATCGCAATCTGTTCGTATCGGCCCGTTGTGTCGAGATCATTTCGCGAAGCCAGCGACTTCAATATATCGTCGTACAACGAGCTATCGCCGATCGCCTTCTCGAAGATCGAAGGATTTGAAGTCATCCCCCGAAGACCATCCTCTTCGATCATGGTCTTCAGTTGGCCGCTGGTCAGTAGGTCGCGCCGGATGTAGTCCAGCCACATCGACTGTCCATAGCCGAGCAATGCTTTCAAAGGGTTCGTAGCTTTCGAGGTTTCCAGAACTCCAGTGGGCTGCATGATGATTTCTCCTGATAAATCGACGGCGGACGTCGTGCTCGATCAATCGTAAATGTAATTTGTTCCGTATTTCGTTGCCGGACGGAAAATCGCGGCTACTTTTCCGCCATCGCCTTGCGCGCCTCAGCAACAACCGCATCCGCAGTAAAGCCGAAATATTTCAACAAGTCTTTCAACGGAGCGGAAGCGCCAAAGCCGTGCATGCCAACCTTCCGTCCCCTGATCCCAACATAGCGTTCCCATCCAAAAGTGGAAGCCATCTCCACCGAAACCCGGGCCGTGATCGAAGAGGGAAGCACGCTCTCCTTATAGCCTGCATCTTGCTGCTCGAAAATTTCCCACGAGGGCATGCTCACTACTCGCGCCTGCACGCCCTCGGTCTTCAGCTTTTCGTAAGCCTCGACGCAGAGCGCAACCTCGCTGCCTGTGCCGATCAGAATGACTTCAGGCTTCCCGCCAGCCGCGTCAGCAAGGATGTATGCTCCTTTCGCAGCCCCGGCAGCAGGTGCATATTTCGTGCGGTCAAAAGTAGGGAGGTTCTGCCGCGTCAGCACCAGCACCGCCGGTTCATGTTGCAAGTGCGCGATGATCTTCCATGCCTCGACTACTTCATTCGCGTCCCCCGGACGAAGCACGATCAGATTCGGCATCGCACGCAATGAAGCCAGTTGTTCGATCGGTTGATGCGTGGGCCCGTCTTCGCCAACGCCGATCGAATCGTGGGTAAAAATGAAAATCGAAGGAATTTCCGACAGTGCCGCCAGGCGGATGCTGGCGCGCATGTAATCGCTGAAATTGAAGAAGGTCGCGCCAAACGCGCGAATGTCAGAAAAAACCAGCCCGTTCACGCTGGCGCCCATTACGTGTTCGCGCACGCCGAAATGTAGATTGCGTCCGGCATAGCTGCCCGCTTCAAAATCACCCGCCCCTTCAAACTTCAATGTGGTCTTGTTCGATGTGGCCAGGTCGGCAGAGCCGCCATTCAGCCACGGGATGTTTTGCGCCAGGACGTTCAGCACCTTGCCCGAGATCTCGCGCGTCGCAACTCCCTTTGCGTCCGCGGGAAACGTAGGTAGGTTCTTATCCCAGCCGTCAGGAAGCTCCCGTCGCTGCATGCGTTGCAACTGATCCGCCAGCTCCGGATATTTCTGCGAATAACCTACAAACATTTTCGTCCATTGCGTCCGCGCTTCGTGCCCACATTTTCCAACGCCATCCTGGAAGTGTTCGCGAACTCCTTCCGGCACCAAAAACTTCGCATCTTCGGGCCAACCGTAGAATTCTTTCGTCAGTCGCACTTCTTCTTCGCCCAGCGGTTCTCCGTGGGCCGCATTGCTGTCCTGTTTGTGGGGCGATCCGTAGCCAATATGGCTGTCGACAACGATCAAGGTCGGTCGATCCGTTGTTTTCTGGAACGTTTCAAAAGCCCGAGCCAGCATGTCAAGATCGTTCGCATCGGCGACGCGTGTGACATTCCATTCGTAGCCAATGAAGCGCGTAGCCACGTCTTCGCTAAACGACCAGCTCGCAGGTCCATCCAGCGTGATGTGGTTGTGATCGTAGATCCAGCACAGATTCGAAAGCTTCAGATGTCCAGCAAGGGAAGCGGCCTCGCCGCCGATGCCCTCCATCAGGTCGCCGTCGGAACACATCGCGTAAACGTTGTAATTGAAAACCTCAAAGTCCGGACGGTTGAAAGTCGCGGCAAGCCATTTGCCGGCAATCGCGATTCCCACGCTGTTTCCCACGCCCTGGCCGAGCGGTCCAGTTGTGGTCTCGACGCCGGTCGTAATGTGCGACTCGGGATGTCCCGGAGTCCTGCTTCCCAATTGTCGGAAGCGCTTGATCTCCTCCATTGGAACCGCGAGCTCCTTCAGCACCTCGCCGTCCTTGTTCACCTCGCGCACGCCTGTAAGATGGAGCATGGCATAGAGCAACATCGAGGCGTGGCCATTCGACAGTACAAAACGGTCGCGGTTCAACCACTTCGGATCTTCCGGATCGTATCTCAGAAACTCCTGCCATAAGCAATAGGTCACCGGCGCCAGGCCCATGGGCGCTCCCGGGTGACCACTATTGGCTTGCTGGACCGCGTCAATCGCCAAAGTCCGGATCGTGTTAATAGAGAGCAAATCCAATTGTTTGTCGGTCACCAACGCCTGTTCCGTCGCCACCATGCGATGCCTGCTCCTCCCGGCGGACAATTTCGCGCCCACTCAGCCGTCCACCGGCCATGACTGATTAGAGTACCCGAGGCAGAAAGGGTTGCAACTACGGTTTGAGTGTATCAAGTTCCCGCGAACCGATGTCACCGCCGTGTGTAAAAATCCGGATTGGCGAAATGGTAATGGTAGCGATGAAAAGAAGAGAAATACGAACGAAAAAAAGAAGAGACTTGCGCTATTTCAGCAACTGCAAGTAGCTGGACTCGCTGCGTGACGCTTTTGCGGCATCTTGGACGTATCGAAGGAACTGCCGCAGGTGCTCTTTTTCGGCGGGATCCATTCCCTCGAAGCGAATGCGCACTCCGGCATTCGGCCCACTGTGCGTGACGACTCCGTTCAAGGCCAGGCCCTTTACCCAGATTTTTCCACTTGCGACCCAAAGACCAATTTCCACCTTGGCGCCGCCGCTGATCGATGTCGCTGTCTCGACCTGACATCCACCCAGGCTGGTGTTTGAGAGATTGCCCCAGATGGGAGCCTCGCCATCATTTACCCGCAGTTCCACCGCCACGAAGCACTTGATTCGGAGATGCCGCCGGCGGTCCTGCGCCCAGTTCGGACTAAAAATGTCAGGCTCGAACGGTGGTGAGGATGCAGCGGATGTAGGCACAGGCTGCGGAGGAGGTTCCGATGATACTGTCACTGCCGGTGTTACCCCTGAAGTGCTCGACGATGCTTGCTTAATCTCGCGCATCGCCGCAAGCAAAGCTTCTTCCCGACGCTCAGGTGGGGCGTCGCGATAGGTTTGCAGCAGTTTTCCCAGATTTTGCGCCAGGTCCGGATCGCTCAGAAGTCCCGTCCAGTCAGTCCCCGGCGCTGCGCTAGATTTGGATTTGTCCATGAAAAGAGTCGGGACCGCATTCTCGCGAACGAATCCCCCGTGATCAGCTTGAACCCCGGGTCACCTATCCACAAGATTACCAAGGTGACCTCTAACCGCCTTCAATGGTCACTGGGCGGGCAATGCGAGACGAATTGATCGAACCCGCGAGGTTATCGGTCGAGAGCTTTAGTCGATCTCTTCCCGGCCGTGCAGGAATTTCGTGAGCATTTGTCGCGGCTCGTCGGTAAGGGACAGGAATTCAAATCCGTACTGGTATCCGTGCCGATAGCGCACTACGGCTCGCAGCTCCAACGGCGCGGCTGATTCCGGCAAGCAAAGGCTCAATGCCGCCACGTCTCCAATATTAAGTTCGGCCGCCAGCAGCCATACCAATGCCCGCCTCCGACAGATTCCTGGAATGACCTTCAATCGTTTGGTAATGATCACCATGAAGATAGTTCACACTCAGACGGAAATCGGCGCGGTATCTCGGGCACCGTCTCTTCCGGCGATCGACCGGTTTTGCGGCGCGCTTTGGGGTCGAGGATGGCACGAGTCGGGTAGACGCTCCTTAGTGCGGGCCGTTAGCGGGTTCCATGAAGTGTGAACAGATGAAGTATGAACAATTTCGGCGATTTCTTCGAGTGCCGTGAGCAGGCGGGCGTTCCATGCCATTGCGATACCAATTCGATTGCTCGACTCTCCGGTCTGAGTCTCATTCCCAATCTATCGGCCCCATTGGATGACTTGGAAGGTGTCTTCAGTAATGGTCTTTCCGTTACAATTTCTAAAGCCTTTGCGGATCAATCAAACTTAATGATGGTGAGCAGTTGTGCGGAGCCGGGACTACATTAATTTCTTATCTTCGGCTTAAAAATCATCTTGCTGCTGCATCGCGAGACGCGTTAAGTGCATCAATAAGCGGACGTTATGCCATGAAAGAGAAAAGTCGTCCCAGAAACCTTTCAGGTTGGGACTTGTTTCAGAAAGCGGAGATGCCCCACTCTCTCACCGATCAAACCCGTGGAATTCGACTGGTTGCTTTCCTATTTCTTTTCCTCTGCGCAGTAACCCGACTCATCGCACAGACATCTGTGCCTGCCCCTTCCATCTCCCTGCCCGGATCGGAAAGTCCCTTCACTGGCAGCGAGGCTGAAGGCAACGCAACTCCAGAAGTTTTGCAGCTGAGTTTTCAAGAGGCAATCGACCGCGGCCTCCGCAACAACCTCGGCCTGCTTCTTTCTGGCGATCAGGTACTTACGGCGCGAGGTGAACGCTGGAAGGAACTCAGCAACCTCCTGCCCAACCTTTCGGCGCGCGTGGGCGAAGATGTCCAAACCCTGAGCCTCACTGCCCTCGGACTCAAGGGCAGCGTTTTTCCGTTTCCCGTTCCCCGCGTGATCGGTCCTTTTAATTATTTTGATGCGCGTGCCTCTCTGACCCAATCCGTTTTCAACTTTCACGACCTGGAAAGGGAGCGTGCTGCCTCCGAGAGTCTGAAGTCGGCGCAATATACCTTCAAAGACGCGCGCGAACTTGTGGTGCTGGCGGTTGGCAATGCCTACCTGCAAGCAATTGCGTCCTCCGCTCGAATCGAAACCACCGAAGCGCAAGTCACGAACGCTCAGGCTCTGTACAACAAAGCTGTCGACCAGCAGAAGGCAGGGCTTAGTCCGGCCATCGATACGCTGCGTTCTCAAGTCGAGTTGCAAACCCGCCAGCAGCAACTGATCGCCGCGCGCAACGATTTTGCAAAACAGAAACTGTCTCTGGCCCGCGTGATTGGCCTGCCCCCCGGTCAGGAGTTTGCTCTCACCGAGAAAGTTCCCTACCAAGCACTGACTGCCTTACCTGTCGAGGTTTATCTGCAACGCGCGTATTCTTCACGATCCGACTATCAGGCGGCACAAGCTCAAGTCCGCGCTGCAGAGCTTTTGCGGCGTGCGGCGACCGCCGGCCACTACCCCACACTGGACGTCAACGCGAACTTCGGCGATATCGGAACCACTCCAGCGCAATCGAATGGCACATGGCAGGTGAATGGCGGCGTCAACATTCCAATCTTTGCCGGTGGCAAAACCCACAGCGATGTGCTCGAGGCCGAAGCCCAGTTGAAACAAGCGCGCTCACAATTGGCCGATCTTCGCGGCCGCATCGACTTCGAGGTGCGTGCCTCATTACTGGATCTAAGGTCTGCCGCCGACCAGGTCGAAGTGGCCCGCAGTTCGGTCGAACTAGCGGACCAGGCTCTGGCGCAATCGCAGGATCGCTTCTCCGCTGGCGTCGCGGATAACCTGGAGGTAGTGCAGGCGCAGGAGTCCGTAGCCAGCGCTCATGAGAGTTACATTCAAAGTCTGTACGGCCACAATATCGCCAAAATCGAACTCGCGCGCGCCATCGGCGACGCGGAACAGGGCGTCAAACGATATCTGAAAGGCGAACACTAACTTAAATTTTATGGAACCGACGACGACTCAGACCCCGCCCGCCCCGCCATCGGAGCTGCCGGAAACCCGTACTAAGCCCCTACCTTCGACAGAACGGGACTTTCATACTCGTCCTGCGCGCACATCGAGTCCGGGTTTTCGCATCGCGATCATCATCGCAGCGATCGTGCTGCTTGTCGTTGGATTTTTTGTCTACCGTTACGTCACCAGCTACGAGTCCACCGACGACGCGGAAATCGACGGCCATGTCAATTCCGTAAGCACTCGTATCTCGGGAAATGTCATCAAGCTGAACGTGCTTGACAATCAATCGGTGCAGGCCGGAACGGTATTGGTGGAAATCGACCCTGCGGACTACAGAGTTGCTTACGAGCGCGCCAAAGCTGACTTCGAGAGCGCGCAGGCGACGGCTGCGGCAGCCGGTGTCAACGTACCCATCACGGATGTCAGTTCGACCAGCCAGGAGTCTGCGTCTGAGGCCGATGTAGCCAGCGCCCGTGCCGGAATTGCCGCGGCCAGACAACAATTCGCCGCGGCTAGGGCCGAGCTCGACCAAGCCGAAGCGAATAATGTCAAAGCGCAAAACGATGTCGGTCGTTATAAGCAACTCGTCGACAAGCAGGAAATTTCGCAGCAGCAATATGATCAGGCCGTGGCAGCAGCCGCAGCCAATGCGGCGGGGGTCCAGGCTGCTCACGCCAACGCCGATGCCGCGCAAGCTCAGGTCACGGCAGCTCAGGCAAAACTGGCTCAGGCGGAAGCCAACTGGCGCAGCGCTCAGACTGCTCCCCAGCAGATTCAAGTCGTGCGTTCGAGAGCGGCCTCCGCTCTGGCTGATGTGCAACGCAAGAAAGCAGATCTCGATCAAGCTCAATTGAATCTGCAGTACACCAAGGTTGTCGCCGCCGTCGCTGGAGTGGTTAGCGACCGCACGGTCGAGGTTGGACAGAACGTCGCTCCGGGACAGGAATTGTTGAAGATTATTCCGCTGAACGATGTCTGGATCACCGCAAACTACAAAGAGACTCAGCTTCGCGAAATGAAAGTTGGGCAACACGTCACGGTTGAAGTCGATGCCAACGGCAGAAGCTACAAGGGCAAAGTCGATAGCATCGCCGGAGCCAGCGGCGCGCGCTTCAGCTTGCTGCCTCCAGAAAATGCAACCGGCAATTATGTGAAGGTCGTACAACGTATTCCGGTGAAGATCGTTCTTGATCCCGGCGAAAATAACGATCAGTCGCTGCGTCCCGGCATGTCCGTGACTCCCAAAGTTTGGATCCGGCAATGAGTGCCGCTTCCACCACGTTTGTGAACGACGATGCATGGCGTCCGGCGGTAAATCCATGGATCATCGCCATCACCGTCACGCTCGCGACATTCATGGAAGTGCTCGATACTTCCATCGCCAACGTCGCGCTTCCGCATATCGCCGGTAGCCTCTCGGCTGGGCAGGACGAGAGCACATGGGTGCTGACTTCCTATCTTGTCTCGAATGCCATCGTGCTTCCTTTAAGCGGCTGGCTATCTTCAATCATCGGACGCAAGAATTTTTACATGGGCTGCGTCGCTCTCTTCACTATTAGCTCTTTCTTGTGTGGATTGGCACCGAATCTTGCGACCCTCATCATTTGTCGCGTACTGCAAGGCGCGGGCGGCGGAGGATTGCAGCCCAGCGAGCAGGCCATTCTCGCCGATACCTTTCCTCCCGCCAAACGTGGCATGGCCTTCGCCGTTTACGGCATGGCTGTGGTGAGTGCCCCGGCAATTGGACCAACCCTCGGGGGTTGGATCACGGATAATTTCACCTGGCGTTGGATTTTTTTCATCAACATCCCGGTCGGCATCATTTCAATCCTGCTCACCACGCGGCTCATTCAAGATCCGCCCTATTTCAAGCGCCGCAAGCTCAGTGAAACTAAAATCGACTACGTCGGCCTCGGCTTCGTCGCCCTCGGCCTGGGAACTCTGCAGATTATCCTCGACAAAGGGCAGCGCGAAGATTGGTTCGAATCGCACTTCATCGTCATTCTGTCGGTGATCTGTGCGGTGTCTCTGCTCTTCGTCATCTTCTGGGAGTGGAGACACAAAGATCCCATCATCGATCTGCATCTGTTTCGCGATCGTACTTTCGGCGTTTCCAACTTGTTGATGTTCATGCTGGGGTTTGCTTTGCTGGGCAGCACGCTACTGCTGCCGCTGTTCTCGCAAACTCTGCTCGGCTACACCGCCGAGGAAGCGGGACTCGCGTTGATGCCCGGCGGTTTCACGATAATCCTGCTGCTGCCGTTGGTTGGATTCCTGCTCTCGCGCTATAGCCCGCGCTGGCTCTTGATCTTCGGCTTGGTCGTGCTATCCGGTTCTTTGTTCCATATGGCTGGTTTTGACTTGGATATCAACTTCCGTACCGTGGCCACAGCTCGTGTCTTTCAGGCGGCTGGCATGGCCTTCTTGTTCGTCCCTATTAATACGGCTGCCTACGCGTTTCTGCCTCGCGATAAAAACAACGCTGCTTCCGGCCTGATGAATCTTGCCCGCAACATCGGCGGAAGTGTCGGCATTTCCCTGGTCACGACCATGCTCGACCGGCGGAGCCAGGTTCACTTAAACGACCTTTCCCGCAATCTCAGCGCCGCCAACCCCGCCTTCCGGACGATGTTGCAGGGCGCGACTCAGGCCATGCGTATGCACGGCGCGAATGCGGCATTTGCGTCGCAGCAAGCCTATGCCTTGATCGAAGGCACGCTTCAGCGACAGGCCGCGATGCTGTCCTATCTCGATGACTTCCGCCTCCTGGGCATCTCCATCCTGTGCATGGTCCCGCTGGTCTTCCTGATGAAAAAAGGGCGACCCGGAGGCGGAATCGCGGTACACTGATGCCCGGCAGAGTCGATTTCTTGCATCTGAGAGATAATTGAGGTTGGGCATTCTTGTAGGTCGGAAATGTTTCGACTGATCAGCATCGAACGGGAGTACGGCAGCGGCGGCGGCGCGATTGCCGCCCAACTGGCTCAGCATTTGGGATGGAATCTCTGGGACCACCGCCTTACCGAAGAAATTGCCCGCATTGCCAACGTTGCGCCCTCCGCTGTTAAGCGCTGCGATGAGCGCATTGACAGCCGCTTCTACCGCTTGGCGAAAACCTTCTGGCGCGGCAGCTCCGAGCGCAGTTCTCATCTCAGCTCTCAGACTTTCGACACCGATCGCATGATGTCGATCATGGAGGAAATCACCACTAGGATTGCCCGGGAAGGAAACTCAGTCGTAGTCGGGCGCGGCGCGCCTTTTTTTCTGCGCCAACAACCGGATGCATTTCACATCTTTCTCTATGCGCCGCGAGCTGAAAAGGTTCGCCGTCTGGTGGAAGATGGATTGAACCCAACCGACGCCGAGGAACAGGTCGATGCCGTTGACCGCGAACGCATCGCCTTCGTCAAGCATTACTTCGACGCCGACTGGCCCACCCGTTCCCTCTATCACATGATGATGAATACAGCCGTAGGCAACGAACCAGTCATTCAGGCGATCCTTCATACCATGCATCTGGTGGAAGGCCGTCCGAAAGCCACAGACTACGACCCTGCCAGAGTCCCCACTTCAATCTAACGGATTCGCGTTTTTCCTTGTGAACCCCAGTGACCTCTGTGTTTAAGCTCTTCGTCCGGAGCTCTTCAGTGCGGCTGCGCCGGCCGTTGCAGCGTTGGACAACAATCCTCCGCACAAGAATCCGGCCGAGCCCCGAGCACGCCCAAGGCCCGCCGTTCCGAGCCAGGATTGGTTCGCTCGAAAATCAGTTCCCGAATCATGCCAATAAATTTCGGATGCCCTTCTACCGTCTTCGCCCGCACTTTGGGCAGTGACAGCGAATCGCAGAGCTGCGCCGCTTCCACATCGAGGTCATACAATACCTCCATGTGATCCGACACGAAACCGATCGGCGCCAGCACGACAGCCGACGCCAAATTCCTCGACTTCACCTCACGCAGATACTCGAGAATGTCCGGTCCCAACCAAGGCTGTCCCGGGGAACCACTGCGGCTCTGATAGACGAGCGCGTCGTTCTTCTGACCCAGCGATTCTGAGACCAGCCGCCTCACTTCTTCAAGTTGCCTGACGTAATCGCTCGTGTCGGCCATCGAAAGCGGAATGCTGTGCGCCGTATATACGATTTGCACGTTTTGCCGTACGCCAGCCGGAATCGCCTGCAGAGCATCCCGCACTCGTTCGATAGTAACCTCGAGATACGACGGATGGTTAAAGAATGCCCGCAGTTTATCCACTTCCGGCGCGCCCACACCCACTTCACTTTGCGCACGCGCGATGTCCTCGCGATATTGCCGGCATCCGGAGTACGAACTGTAAGCTGAAGTAACGAAGCCAACGGCCCGCCGGATCCCATCTTCCTTCATTTTCTGCAGCGTCTCCGTCAGGAACGGATGCCAGTTTCGGTTTCCCCAGTAAATCGGCAGTCTGGACCCGTTTCGCTCCAGCTCGGTTCTTAACGCGGCAATCAAATCCCGCACCTGCTGGTTAATCGGGCTCTTCCCGTCGAAGTGGTAGTAGTGCTCGGCAACGGTCAACAGGCGTTCTCGCGGAATGTTTCGGCCGCGCAGCACGGTTTCGAGGAAGGGAATTACCTCCTCCTTCGATTCCGGACCACCGAAGGAAACAACCAGAACAGCGTCATAGTTCATATTGAAAATTGATTGATTTGAATTCTGCGAGACGACTGCCCGAACTCAGTCACATCATGATCGCCAAGCTGCGCAGCGCACTCAGTTGCCGTGCATGGCTGCCGCAGAGGCCGGAGTCGACGCCGTCGATTCAGCCTTCTTCGTCACCGACAATGGCCGGTCCAGCGCGATATTCATTTCCGTGAACCTGGGCAGCACCACATCGCGGCCACGGCGCGACACCATATAGATGCCCGAGATGCAAGTTGCTAGGATCCGAGCCGTGCCGGCCGTGGAAGCGTCGGTTGCCGTCGAAACAATGGCTTCGATAATCAGCTGAGTCCCGTCGTCTACTTCCTTCGCGATACCAGCCGTTACGCCAATGTTAATGGCCATCCAAGCCTTGCCAGGATGTTCGCCATGGAGTTGTCCCTCGGCATCAATCTTGGTGTGCGACCGCTGGTCCAGTTCCGCCCCAGCCAACGACGCAGAGATGGGAATAAGATTTCCACCCGGTAGCGTGAGGCCAGTGAATGTCAGATATAACGATCCCGCACGGCTTCCCCACCGCGGTGGAGTTTTCTTGACTACTTTGCCCTGAACCAGAGTGCCTGCAGGCAGGGCAACGCGCGAGTTCATCAGAACAGGCTCAATCAATCGCCCCTGCACGATATCGCCGGGCTTGCTTTTGGAAGCGCTCACATCGCCCAGAAGCAGAATCTTGAACCCAGCACCGGCAGGAAGAGCCTCCAGAGCCGACAGATCGGGCGCGGACGAAGTACCTTCGGTGTGATCAGTCGATCCGGTTTGGTTTGCGGGAGCAAACGCCTCCAGCACCATCGTCGCTGTTGGCAGCTTCTTCGACCCGTACACGCCGCCAGACTTACTCGTCTCCACCGCGCCGTTTGCATTCTCCGACTTACGATCTTTCTTTTTCTTTGCCTGGGCGTGTACCTCGCGCATGCGGCTGATGGAAATCAACGACACCTGCAGCGCAGTCTCGCCACTCGTTCCAGAAACCGTAGCTGTCTTGAAAACCGGATAAGACTCATGGCGGGGTGTAAATAACTTGATCACCCCGGGCCAGTGATCGTTCGCAATCCGCCGCCTTTTTTCCAGGTGGTCCACGATTAGACGCACGTCAGTCCCGGAAGGAAATAGTTCGCGGTCTGAAGAGTAAACGTCGCGCGACAAGCTTCCCTCAACGGTGTCACCGGGCTTCAATTTAGAAACCTTGAGCGGACTCTTCAATTGAACCTTCAAATAAAGGCTCGCACTCGGAGACGCTGGATTCTGCTTAGCCGTTGCAGGTTCATCTACCCCGAAGCAAATCGTGGAGCTCGCCGACAGCGCGACTGCCAGCCACAAACCGGCAATGGCCTTTGATAATCTGTGTGCGTTTATCATCTGTCCCTGCCCGCCCCTAAACTCGCGCCTGGAGTGTTGCGCGACTCTTGAATTTACCTTCGAAATCCACTGAAAGGCCGAATGGAAATAACGGTACGTGCGCTCCCGGTAATCCGGGCGTGCATGTTGAGAGGAGAAATCTGGTGCGCCCGGAGAGATTCGAACTCCCGACCTATTGCTCCGGAGGCAATCGCTCTATCCATCTGAGCTACGGGCGCCAGCAATAGCTTCAGTTTACATGGGACAATCGAGAAGCATCAATGGAACCACCTGAGAATTAACGCCACGTTCAAAATGAGCGTGCCGGAAAACTAGCGTGGCGGGACCGAAGAAGCCAGCCACGCGGCCAGCCCCGCCATTCCGTCGCCCAATTCCGGGCCGACTTCGGTGGTCGAAGAACGACCGTCTGATTACGCGTAGGCAGAACACCGCAAGAACACAAGAACAGACGAGACTGCCAACGAGCAGATATTAACGACTACCAGCGGCCTCGTCCGCCGCCTCCGCCAC
>JBAPOI010000191.1:0-27112 GCA_049279555.1 Candidatus Sulfotelmatobacter sp. | reverse complement strand
GCCATCGCGTCGTAACTAGGTAAAAATGCAAAGTCAAAGACAAAATGCAGATTGCAAAACTAGTGCTTTCGCGAGCGGTGCTTAACTTCTGCATTCTGAATTCTGCATTCTGACTTTTCCCTCGATCCTCTTCGCCATCCTAACAATTGCCAGTGTCTCTCCATTCGCGAGGGCCGCCGACTGTTCCTCGACTGCCGCATATCCCCTAGCAGCATAAAAAGCCACACCGCTCAGAGTCGCGCCCATCTCGAGACGAGTAAAGCCCGCGGCGATCGCCGCGTCTTCACATGCCATAAGAATTGCGCTTCCAATTCCACGCGGCGCCCAGGCGGGATGAACAAAGAAAGCGCGAATCTTGGCTGCGTCGTACGATGGGTCGAGTAACGAATCTTCGCGTCCGGCATACTGATCGCCCCCGTAGAGCGTCTTGCGTTTACTCCATCCACCACAGCCGGCGAGCACCGGGCTTGCTCCTGGCGCGGCCTCGACTTCCGCTACGAGGTATGTTCCATCCGCAATAAGTTGGCTGTCGACTCCGTAAACGCTCTTCAATGCACCTTCAATCTGCGCCGGAGAATAATCTTCCGCCTGCAGCCTGCGCACCGACGCGTCGATCAATGCACGCAGCACAGGCATGTCCGCGGCTACCGCTTTTCGAACTCGAATGTTCATCGAACCAAGATCCTAGAGAATTTGTGGGTGACGCGCCGCCAGATTAATCAGATGTCCGCGCCGCTGCCCTCGCGCTTGCGGGCATAAAACTTCCGCACCTTTGCCCGGTTGCCACAAACCTTCATGTCGCACCACCGGCGCCGATGATTCTTGCTGGTATCGAGAAAAAACCACTGGCAGGCTGGCGAGGAGCAGGTGCGCACCAGCGCCACATCATTTGAGGCGAGCAGCTCCGCGGCCGCGCGGGCGATCGGCCATAGGATCGCGTTGAAAGAAGATGTTACGTCGTCAAAGCGCCACACCAAAGGCCCCTGCGATTTCTCGCTCTCTGACGCTTTTGGCTGAACCTCTGTTGGTTGAACCAGCCGCGAGTGCAGCGCCGCATCGTGGAGATTGGCATTGAGCTTCTCCATCGCAAGATGCGGCGCGGTTTGCCGATTCATCAATGCGGAGAAGATCTCATGCAACGCTTCGCGAAGGTCGCGAGCACGTCGCACCGCCTCATCGGCTTCATTGGGCATGAGACGAACCTGCTCGAACAAGAGGCGAAGTTGTTCGCGCGTCAGTATCCCGGCGTCTTCGCCGAAATGCGCAAGATCGTAATAGTTCTCGAGCAATTCCTTTGGTTCGCCGCTCGGACGATTGTCCAGCGTGTTGACGAAGTCGAGGCATAGATTTCCCGCGATCAGCTCGAAAAGGGGGTTGCGCGGTTTGTCTAGTGTCGTCTCAGTCATGAAATCCTATTTCCAGGGCAAATCATATAACCGTTAAATAGCTATTGACAAGTTATATTGCTGCCGATAGATTGATTGTAACCTATAAACATTATTTTATAGGTTAATAAAAAATTTGATTCGGAGTATCTGTCATGACTTCCCACCAATCACCGGTGATGCGGGCCCGCATGCGAAGCGGAAAGATAATTAATATCGGAGGTAGACCTGTGATCGTTCCTGGGCCCAAATGCGTGAGTCCGCGCGACCGGAGCTACGCCATCAAGCTAGCGCTGGCTTTCGTGACGATCTACATCATATGGGGGTCAACCTATCTCGCGATTCGCTATGCGGTCGAGACCATTCCACCTCTGGTAGCGGCAGGCATCAGGCACTCGATTGCTGGGGCGATCATGCTGACCTGGGCCTGGTGGCGCGGTTTTCGGCCTACGCGGCAACAGTGGTTTGCGGGATTCGTGTTGGGTGCCTTCTTCTTCCTGATCGGTCACGGGACACTGCATTGGGCAGAGCAATATGTGGGATCTGGATTGGCGGCGCTGCTGATCGCAACCGAACCGATGTTCATTCTCGTGCTGGCGTGGATGATGGGGCAGCAAAAGATCAGCCTGCTTAGCGCGTTGGGATTGGGGCTAGGCGTGGTTGGAGTGGCGATGCTCACCGGCGTGGAACTCACGGTGAAGGGTTCGAGCCTATGGGGGTTGATGGCGGTGCTGGTGGGTTCCTTGTCGTGGTCGTTCGGAGTGGTGATTTCGCCGCGCCTGAAACTGCCCGCCGATGCGCTGGGACGAACGGCATTGCCGACGATTTGCGGCGCTGCGATGCTGCTGATCGCAGCCGGAATTACCGGCGAGTTCCAGCAGACGCACTGGTCGAGTATCACGTTGCGATCCGTGTTTGGCCTGGGATATCTGATCACGTTCGGGTCGGTTGTCGCCTTCACTTCTTACACATGGTTGTTGCAGCGCGTGCCGCCAGCGCTAGTGGCGACGCACACGTACGCCAATCCGATAGTCGCCGTAATTCTGGGATGGCTGCTGGCGCACGAGCCGCTGTCGCTGCGCGTCGTGCTGGCATCACTGGCGATTCTGGGCGCGATTGTGCTGATCCGGCGCGGAGAGCAAGCGGCACAAGTGAAGGCGGTTGAGGCAGTTCCGCGGGCAAAAGGGATTGAAGTATCGGAGGAATGCGCGTAAAACCAGGCTCGGTTCGAACTCTGCCTTCCTGCTTGCTGGCGCAGATCCCCAACCATCCCAAGCCTGTCCTTCAGCCGTTCAATCCGAGAATTTACATGTTATCGATCAAGCGAATCCGTTATTACACCGTAAATTTATCCTCCGATTACGTAGACCTCAACTTGGGAATGTAGTCGAATGCGGTTCATGTTGTCAGGAGCAACAGACCATGAACCCGAAAACTAGGCTACAACGTCGTAGCTTACGGCCCCCGATGGCCTTAGCGATGTTCGCAATCCTGGCACTGCTGCCCTCGCAAAGCAGTTTTGCCGCAAATGTCACCGTCACCAACAACTGCAGTTACACCGTCTATCCAGGCATTTATCCGGCGACTTATGACAATGGCGGCTGGTCGATGGCTCCTGGTACTTCCGTTAGCTTTACTCTCGCCAACGGCTGGAACGGGCGCATCTGGGGTCGACGCGGTTGCAACTCCGCCAGTCCTGCCGTCTGTACCACCGGCTCTTGCGGCGGCACTGGATTGCAATGCGCCGGGACCACGGGCGTTGCCGGGACCTCGCTGGCCGAATTCAACCTGGACGCCTCGGGTACTGACTGGTATGACGTAAGCTATGTGGACGGCTTCGACAATCCCATTGGCATTGAGGTCTCCAACTCTAGCTGCGTTTCACCAAACACATGCACGGCGCAACCTTTGACCAGCTGCCCAAGCGGCGAGCTGGCCGATAGCAACGAGGATTGTCTAAGCCCCTGCACGGAATACGGCACCGCCCAGTTTTGCTGCACTGGAGCCTACGGCAGCAGTTCCACCTGCATCGTGGGGAATTGGCCATCGGCCCAGGAGGCGTATGTCACGAACATTCACACATATTGCCCGCACGAGTATGCGTATGCCTATGACGACAACAATGGCCTGCACACCTGCGCAACGGGCGCCAACTATACCGTGACCTTCTGCCCGAATGGCGGCGGTGGTTCTGGCCCGCCCAGCATCGTCAATGGCGACGCCTATACCATGACTCCGCAGAACGCGACTGGCTTGCGCCTTGATGACGATGGCGCCAACACCCAGACCGGCAACACAATCTGGGTCTATACCGCCAACGGTACGGCCGCGCAGAACTGGACCTTCAACAACAGCGGTGTCTCGCCGAGCGGTTACTACAATATGGCCACGCTTGGCCCGTATTGCCTCACGGCTTCAGGAACCGCCAGCACGTCGGCGGTCGTTCTGGATCCGTGCAACGGCTCGACGGCGCAGGCTTGGGAAGCGGTACCCTCCGGTAACTTCTACGTGTTCCATCCCGCCAACAACACCGCGAACTGTCTCGATGTCCGCGGCGATGGAACCGCCTCCGGAACCATTGTGCAGGTCTATACCTGCAACGGAGGAAACAACGAGCAGTGGGCGCTGACTCTTAACTAGCATTTCTCGTTTTGCTGCACGGGTCCGGGACAAACTGTTCTGGGCCCGTGTTTCGGATCGCGACAGCCTGCATTTGGCGGCGCGAGGTTGGAGACATTTATGCATATACGCACTCAGAGCTTCAAACGTTTCGCCAAGCCGATGCTTCGTTCTCTGCTAGCAAGCGCGGTGGCCGTCTTTATTTTTGTGGTCGTCGCAACTTCGCAGCAATCGTCACAGCAGCGTGGAGACTTCGTTACCCTGCAGAATGATGTGCAGCAGTTGAAGGCGCAGCAGCAACTGATCCTTGACCGCCTGGACGAACTGAAGAAACTCTTAAACTCGAAGCGGGGCGACAATCCTCAGCAAGCGATCAAAGTACCTGACACCATGGGCGTCGGTGGCGAACGCTTCAGGGGCGAGGCGACGGCGGCGGTTGCGATCATCGAGTATGGAGACATCGAGTGCCCTTTCTGCAGGCGCTTCAAGCAGGATATTTATCCCCGGATCTTTGACGATTACATCAAAACGGGCAAGGCGCGATTCTATTACCGGGATATGCCTATAACCTTCCACGAACATGCGCTGCCTGCGGCCAGGGCTGAGCATTGCGCCGGAGAACAAGGAAAATTCTGGGAGATGCACGACAGCCTGTTTACCGACAAACCGGGAACCATCGGCCCAGGTGGCAGGAAGACAATGCTGACCCAGAGCGATATTGATGAACGCGCCCGGACGCTCGGGCTTGACACGGCAAAACTGGACGATTGCGTCGCGAGCACTCGATATGCCGATTTGATCAAGCGCAGTTCCGAAGAAGCGGCAAGGATGAACATCGAAGGCACGCCGACCTTCCTCATCGGAACCATCGGCCCGAACGGAAACATCATGAGCGTGAAGAAGCCGCTCGTCGGAGCCCAGCCGTTTGAGGTGTTCAAGTCCATGATCGATCCGCTGCTCTCTCTAGCCCCCGCGCCGCCCGACTCGCATGCTTCCAAGCTAGTGCCGGATAGTGCGACAGTCCAAGCAGCGGGCAAGCGTTAGCGGAGCGAGATCGGCGCTCCGGATCAGTTCTCCTATTGTGATGATTCACCTTTGGATTGTCCTAGAAATAATCCAGCTAAAAATACGCCGGACATAGCGAGCAGAATAGAAGCAGTTTTCCAGATCGTGCTGTCATTCGCCCTTGTGAATCCAGCTGTCGCGAAATTCTGCGTCTCATCACTGCGCGCGTCTGGAAGGTCAGGCTCCGCGCATGGATCGGGTTGGCGTACAAACTGTGGAACGTAGTGTCCGAGAGGAAGCACGATGTGGAGTGAACGGTGCTGCCCGTCGCGCTGGTAGATCTCGCAGAGCCTTTTGCGGAGCGCGCGTGCGGTTACACGCACGATGGGATCTACATGAGAATCAAAGGTGGATTCTTTGCGGCCCAGCGCTTCGACGGCAATCGAGTACTCCCGGATATCCTTGACTGCGCCTTCGAAATACTTATTGCAAATAAAAGAAAGGAAGCGAACGAAGCTTGCCGATCGACTGATTTCCGGATAGTGGAGCAACCACTCCAGTTCCTCTTTCTCTTCCTGGAAATCCGAGGCAACGGGAGATACGGGATGTTGTTCGAGATACATAGATCCTACAGATTTGTCCGAACCCACATCCAACGCATCAAGTTTCATTCGGCACGTCTCAAGTAGCATTCGGAAATGGAATACTAAGGAGAATAGTCCCCGGAAAGGTCGCTCCAGCAATGTAGAACGTGCTCCTTACGAACTCGGAACAAACACGTCACGATTTCCGGCAATTGCCAAGGAAAAGACTCTCAGGCCTCCTAGAAAGCCGACGGGATTTTGTTACAAATTCAAAACAAGGGCGGCGCCCTACCCCGAGAATTACGCGCCGCGTAAAGAGCCACAGAAATTTTTACTTATGAATAATTCTTGGACTATAATTATTCTCATCTAAGAGAATATCTCCCCTGTGCCCACAGCTCACGAAGAATTTCGCGATCTAGCTTGGAAGTGTGGCTTAGACGCGATCAGTGGCATTCGGCATGGGTGGATCGACTGCAAGAACTCCGGGGTCGCGGCCCGTGTTGAATGTTATCGCCGTCGTCTGTCCCCAGGGTTTCGCACTCTCTTACAGCGTGCGCTTCCCGAACTGGAATAATCGCGTCGAGGCAGTCAATCTTTGTGTGACGTTGCGAACTCGTCGCGATCTAATAGATATGCATAGGAACGAGGTCAACTTATGGAATTTAGGAACAACCACCCTCAGTTCCCGGCGCATCGAAGGTGTATTGTTCCTTTGGGTTCCTCCGCTCCTTTCGCGACGACCTTTAGTGTCTTGTAGTGCCCGCGCTGGTGACCCATCCTTTTTGTACAGGGACGGGCAGCTCGTCTTTGGGTTATTCTCCGGGTATAGCCCATAGGGAGCAGAGGACAATGAATGTCATGACGCACGCTGGTGTGAAGGCGCCGTACCGGGCGATCCTTACCGCTCTTCGAGAGAACGCGGGCCCGATGACGCCGGAGGATCTGATCACGGCAGTTGTGAGATCGAATCCTGGGGTGACCGATTTGGACGTCAAGCGGACGATTTGGGAACTCATAGCGCAGCAAGAACTCGGATTCTCTTCCAGGCAGTTAATCTTCCGCCCGTTGCGCCTCGTAAGTTCCGGTGCGAATGGACGGAAAATAGCTCGCCGTCGCCCTCAGCGGTCCAAGTAGTCCAAAGCAGAACCGAGCGAGGCGCCTGTCAGCCGCCGGTGCATATCTACTAGGTGCGCCTCAGTCATACTAGCTATCAGATCAACAACAACGCGAGTGGTTTCTCCTTCGTTTTCCACATCCAACTTTTCCAATTGTTCACGGGTAGCAACGGGGAGTAAATACCAGTCTCGCCGACGCCCGACGACCTTGGTATATATGCTAAACAGATCCTCTATCATCTTTCGCTGGCCGTACTGTTGTGTAGCAAGAGCCGGATTGTTGATAACGTAATACCACGTCAGCTCTTTCAGCATTTTGACTTCCAGCTTGTAGCCCTTATCGATTACTAAGGCGTTGTGATCGGTCGACTCGTTCAGCCGTGTTTCGAGCATGTATCTTTGGATCAGGCCGGTTGTTATGTCTATAAGGTCCTTCCGCTGCTGTTGAGTACCCCTGTACTCCCCATCTAGGCCGAGCGTGTCCAGCATCGGATCAAACGCACCTCTGAGGCTGCCGATGTCTGGATCACTCAGGCCCTCTACCTCTTTCAAGCGCTTGGCGGCGCCTTCGTAGAATCTAGCTCTTTCCCTTTCGTCACGCGCTAGGAGATGGAGGGGAATAAGCCGGGCTCGATAGAAGTCATCCAGATCATGAACTGAGTAGGTGATGTCGTCGGCCCAATCCATAATTGCCGCCTCTGGGCATTGTCGATCATCTCCCTTCGCATGGAGCTCCCTAGCAAAGTCTAGCTCACTCTCTTCACTGGAGTAGGCCCCCCATTTTCGATGCTTCTTTCCTGCTTGCCCGCGTTGCCAAGGGTATTTTTGTAGCGCGTTGAGAGTGGCGCGCGTGAGGTTCAATCCCCAAACCTTCTCCCATTGGAAAGCCAGTTTCGTGACTATGCGAAAACTCTGAGCATTTCCCTCGAATCCGTCCGGCAACCCTTTCGCAACCGCCAGTTTGTCGAGCATATGCTCAGCAATGTGCCCGAAGGGTGGGTGCCCGAGATCGTGCGCCAAACAAGCGGCTTCAACAACGTCCGCGTCAATTTCTAATTTCCGTGCAGTCTCACTCTGGACCGCTATGAGGCGCTCACACAGCCTACGTCCGATCTGGGCCACTTCCAGTGAGTGCGTAAGCCTATTGTGGAAGATTTGTCCTTCATCGGAACTAACAACTTGGGTTACCCCCGCCAAGCGGCGAAATGCAGACGTAAACAGAATCCGATCCCGGTCGCGCTGGAACGGCGAACGAGTGTCCGGGCGGTGTCGCTCGAATATGCGGTCGGAACGCATAGGTGCGCGCAAGCGATCGATTGCGGTCGAGGCCAAAGCGTTAGGCCGCCGCCTCCTCGTCTCGCCTTGCTGCGCTCAAGCGCTGCCGTGGAGAAAGACGGACTTCGCCCCCCGAAATCAGCCGCCAAATCGCGCGTCTGACATCAATCTCGGTAATGCCCAGCGAAGCACGGGCCACCTTGGCAACAAGGTCACGGGGCGAAATCTCCGGTGTGCCGTTTCGGAGGCTCGCGAGAACCGCCGCCTCCGCTTTCTCCAGTGTTGGCAATGCTTTGATGCTCTCAGCAGTTGCGCTCATCGTGGATCAGCTCCAGTTTCCTGGCTCTTCCTCCTTGTCTAAGAGGTAAGGAGAGCCTGCTCAGCGGGCCGCTGCGACACCGCTTGAATTTCCCTGGGGACTTAAAGCTATGCAAAATCGGGATGTATGCTGGCCCTGCGACTGACGGCGTGCCGTTTCGGGGAAAACACATTCGCTTGGCTAACATGCGATAGGCCGTAAGGGGAAGGGCGCGACCCACGCGCGCGCAACTCTACTAATTCAGCTTAGGCGTGTCAAGGCTTTTTTGCTATGAGTCCTAGAAGTGTGGTTGGTGCTGGGTGAGGACCGAAGCGCGGTACTACCCACGGCGGGGACTTTAGTCTTGGCTATTAATGACCTCGGATTTCGGAGTGCAAAGATTGCCGCCGCGCCAAGTAGCGTCCACCCGAGATTTTGCTCTAATATATAACTGTTCCTAGACTATAATCGCTCTCATCCAATAGAGAGTATCCCCTGTGCCTACAGCTCACGAAGAATTTCGAGAACTGGCTTGGAAGTGTGGCTTGGCCGCCACGCATCAGCGGCAAGTTATCTATGAGGCCGTTGTGGCTGCGCCGGGACATTATTCGCCAGAGCAGGTTTACGCTGAAGTGCGGCGGCGAACTCCGTCCATCTCACTGGCCACGGTTTACAAGAACCTGCGGCTGTTCGTCGAGCACGGACTCCTGCGGGAGGTGAGTCCCCATGCTTCCACGTTGCTGGTGGAGGGCAATCTTGAACCACATCATCACCTGGTCTGCACGCGTTGCAAGACGGTGCAGGATATTGAAGGTGACTTCGTCGACTTCAAACGGCTGGCCCGGCAGGCGCCGGGCGGCTTCGATCTAACGCAGCCGCTGGTGGAGGTATTCGGAATCTGCCGGCGATGCAGTGCCAAAACCGCAAAGACAACTTCATAAGCGAAAGAGGAAAGAGGAATTATGTCTGAAGATAAGCAGGTACTCGCTGGCGTGCCTGGCCCCGGCAATAAGGAGCCAGAGGTATCACCCGAATCCAAATGCCCGGTAGTGGGCAGCAACGGTCGCAGACTGGCGCCAAGCTGGGCTCCGACGAATGCGGACTGGTGGCCGAATCAACTCAACCTGAAGGTGCTTCACCAGAACTCCCCTCTGTCCGATCCCATGGATAAGGAGTTCGATTACGCGAAGGAATTCAAGAGCCTCGACCTGAATGCCGTGGTCAAGGACCTGCATGCCTTGATGACGTCGTCGCAGGACTGGTGGCCGGCTGACTTTGGGCACTACGGCGGACTTTTTATTCGTATGGCGTGGCATAGCGCCGGTACCTACCGCATCGCCGACGGCCGCGGCGGGGCAGGCGCCGGGCAACAACGGTTTGCTCCGCTCAATAGCTGGCCGGACAATGTGAACATCGACAAGGCGCGCCGCTTACTCTGGCCCATCAAACAAAAATATGGACGAAAAATCTCCTGGGCCGACCTCATGATTCTCACCGGCAACGTGGCTCTCGAGTCGATGGGATTCAAAACGTTCGGTTTCGCCGGTGGACGCGCGGATGTCTGGGAGCCGGAAGAGTACGTCGATTGGGGTCCTGAGACGGAGTGGCTGGGGGATAAGCGCTATAAAGGCGATCGTGAACTCGACAATCCTCTCGGCGCGGTGCAGATGGGCCTGATTTACGTGAATCCGGAAGGGCCCAACGGAAAGCCGGATCCAATCGCTGCGGCACGAGATATTCGAGAGACGTTCGCTCGCATGGCGATGAACGACGAGGAGACGGTTGCGCTCATTGCGGGCGGTCACACGTTTGGCAAGACCCACGGCGCCGCCGATCCCAAAAAGTATGTCGCCGCGGAACCCGAGGGTGCTTCGATTGAGGAGCAGGGCCTCGGCTGGAAGAACAGTTTCGGCAATGGCCACGGCGGCCACACGATCAGCAGCGGCCTGGAAGTTACCTGGACGGCCACGCCTACGAAGTGGAGCAACAACTTCTTCGAAAATCTGTTCGGCTATGAATGGCAACTGACAAAGAGCCCAGCCGGTGCGCAACAGTGGACACCGAAGAATGGAGCAGGTGCTGGTACCGTACCGGACGCGCACGATCCTTCCAAGCGCCACGCTCCATCCATGCTCACAACCGACCTTGCCTTACGGTTCGACCCGGCTTACGAAAAAATCTCGCGGCGCTTCTTCCAGCATCCGCAGGAGTTCGCAGACGCGTTCGCCAAAGCGTGGTACAAGCTGACGCACCGCGACATGGGTCCGATCTCTCGCTACCTTGGCCCGCTTGTTGCAAAGGAGCCGCAGCTCTGGCAGGACCCCGTTCCTGCGGTGGATCATCCGCTCATCGGGGATCAGGATATTGCAGCTCTGAAGGCCAAGATCCTCGCCTCCGGACTGTCGATCTCGCAACTGGTCACGACTGCCTGGGCATCGGCGGCGACCTTCCGCGGCTCAGACAAGCGCGGTGGGGCGAACGGGGCACGCATTCGTCTCGCACCGCAAAAGGATTGGGACGTGAACCAGCCGACCGCCCTGGCGAAAGTGCTCGGGAAGCTGGAGGCGATCCAAAAAGAGTTCAACAGCTCGCAATCGAACGGTAACAAGGGCAAGAAGGTTTCGCTGGCTGACTTAATCGTTCTCGGCGGCAACGCAGCCGTTGAGGAAGCTGCGAAAAAGGCCGGGCACAGCGTGAAGGTTCCCTTCTCGCCGGGCCGCACCGATGCCTCGCAAGAGCAGACCGATGCGCACTCATTTGCGCCGCTGGAGCCGACCGCAGACGGGTTCCGCAACTATTTCCGGATCGGACACGTGAAATCGGCGGAAGAGCTGCTGGTTGATAAGGCGCAGTTGCTGACTCTAACTGCACCCGAGATGACCGTTCTGGTCGGCGGCCTGCGCGTCCTGAATGCTAACTTCAGGCAGTCCAAAGACGGCGTCTTCACCAACCGGCCGGAGACGTTGACGAATGATTTCTTCGTCAACCTGCTTGGCATGAATACGGTGTGGAAGGCCTCCACTACTTCCGAAGGCGAGTATGAAGGGCATGATCGCGCGACGGGCGAAATCAAGTGGACTGGGACCCGCGTCGATCTGGTCTTTGGTTCAAACTCCCAGCTCCGGGCAATCGCGGAAGTCTATGCATGTGACGACTCGAAAGAGGCGTTTGTGAAAGACTTCGTGGCTGCGTGGAACAAGGTGATGAACCTGGATCGCTACGATCTTGCCTGAGTTCGGTTCCGGAGAACTGACGTAAGATCACGTTGGGAAATTTGGGCGAGCCTTCTGGGCTCGCTCTTTTTTTCTTACGATCACTTTCATTTGAAAACTGGGGATCGTCCCGTGAGCTGTCCTCAAGTTTTCCCCTTCAGGGTTCAAGGCCTAGATGGCCATGCGGTATTCCCCTTCCCATCAGTGGAAATTCTCGAGGTGTTGTGACGTTCCCACTTACTTACTTATTGCGGCAGACACGAAAACCCTGATCGGGGCCCTTGCCATTCGCTGCCAAACTGCCCCGGTAAGCTGACGCGCAGCAGAAGGTAGCACCCATCCAACCGCCGCCCCTCCAAACCCGGCCAAAGCCGTCCGGACTTCCTTGAGGGTCGGTTAAATTGGTCTTCAAGTCTCCGTACCAGTCCCAGCACCATTCCCTTACATTACCTGACATATCGTAAAGCCCGAGCTCATTGGGCTTCTTGCCACCAACAGGTTTTGTCTTGCCATGGTTTTGCTCTATTGTCGGCCAGTTCCAATATCCTGCTAAGTAATTATCTCCAGAGTTCTTCCAATACCAGGCAACTTCCTCTACATTATCGCTTCCACTGTAGATGTAACTCCGGCTCATCTGACCTCCGCCTGCAGCATATTCCCACTCTGCTTCTGTCGGCAGTCGGTAGCCATTAGCTCCTGCATTAATCGTTACCGTCCACTTCACATCATCGAGATCACCGAACTTTGGATTCGGCTTGTTATTGGAGTCTTTCTTATCCTTGTGTATATCGTAGTATGGTCGTAAGCCTTCTTGTATACTCCTCTTGTTACAGTATTCAATGCTGTCATACCAGTTCACCATTTCCACCGGCAGATTGTCGCCTTTGAAAGTTGATGGATTAATTCCCATAACCTGGATCCACTCTTTTTGAGTTACGTCATATTCGCCTATATAGAAGTCCGATACGGTTACACCTTTTCCGTAGTAGTTCGAGGTTGTATTCTTGAAAGTCCCGCCCTTGACCAATACGAAGGTATCAGGCACTTCTCCCGAACAGGCGCCGCCAACAAACAATATTGCCGCTACGACTAATAGTTTTCTCATTGGAACGCCCGGTTATTCAATTCAAAGAATCGCCTGCATCTGAGCTACATATTCAGGCAAGCTCAAATCCGCATGAAAACGATCCGCGCCCGCTTGATTTTCTAAATCGTTCGTGAAATACAAAGCGCCGGGCCGGTGTGAAACCGGCCGGCCCTTGCGATATCCAATGAGTTAGCGAGAGATTTGTTACCACACTGTTGCATTAACAGACCCACTAGCGCCGTTGTAGGCCTCTGTGCCCAAGATCATATAGTTGAAGCTGCCCATGGGCATTCCAAGGTTCTCCCAATGGCTAAAGTGGTTGCCGGTGGTGACTGTGTGGTTTGATCCGATCGATGACCCGCCCCAGGCATCCAAGTACTGTTCGAAAGTAGCAGTGCCTTCAATGGAAGGTTGGTTGACTTGCTCATGCTCATATGTGCTGTAGGTGTGTCCATCGCTGCTAACGCTGCCCTTATAGGTTGCATTCGCCGTATACAAGGAACCAAACTCAGTGATGTAATATTCGACGAGCGGGTTTGTCGTCCAACCATAGATAGAAATGGTGTTATAGCCGCTAGCTTCGCCGACATTGTAGCCTACACTCATACTTCCGCCGGGATTCCAGCCTTTGCCGCCAACCACATCGTTTACGTGAGACCAGGTAATTGCATATTGGCCAGGATACGAATCTGGAAATGTCATGGTGGCAGACCCTCCACTGGTATACAACGAGTAGAAGTACCCGTCATTCGTGCCCGTTCCATTGTTTTGTACTGTTGTCTGGGCGGTTGCCGTCATGGTGACGAAACCGGCCGTGATGAGAGCCGCGAGGATCCCTCGTTGAACTCGCGACGTGGCGAATTTCACGATGTGCATAACTGACCTCCTTTTCGTTTTGACATCCACAGCTAAAAACTGAATTTTCGCAGCTTCTAGACTTCTCCGTGCAAACCCCACTTGCACCGTGAACGTTAACTGTCATTGAGTTTTTATCCAGATAAACCCTAATAAATAACAGACGTTAACGTTAACGAAACATATATAGCGAAATGGAACGGATGGCGAAGCTTAGCAACGAAAAGTTACGCAATTGGAACGGCAAGTTCGTCCCAGCCTTTATCTCATTTGCTTCCATGCACTAGCCGAACCGACTGATTTGTCTTCCGACGCATCTCGATTGTGCTGTAGTTACAAAATACGAACTGATTATCCAAGAGCTCGTGGCACGAGCGGCTCAACAGGTGGCCGGTGGCAGGGGTGGCCTAGGCTAAAAATCCGTCCAAATAGGTTCTCGTTTGCACCGGTTCACGGGGTGGGAAAAACTGAGATTTTGGCAGCATGTGCGCGGATATTAGCCCCAACAGCCCCCTTATGTAAATATCCGAAGTGGAGGGGCTGCCTATCTGCGGGTGGTGCGAAAAAGGTTGCCCCAGTCCGCCTGAGGAACAAGATTGCGCAGGTATGCGTTTCTGTCGCTGGTCATGGGCATAGCGTCGCATGCAGGGTGCGTGCAACCCGGTCGTCAAAGGAAGGCATCGCAGAGAAAAGCGGCGGTTGCGTGCGTTGCGTGCTCTAATCTGAATTCCTGAAACTTCGAACTGCCATGGCGTGGTACTTCGCGCTCTCGCAGTGTCCCCTTTTTTCGTCCATTGACCGTATGATAGGGTGTTCCGTTTCGCGCCGAATTTTTCCCGGCGAGCCAGTATTATTGTTCTTCGCTTTCAAATTCTCTCAGGAGTTACGGATGCTTCAAAAAGCATTGGTACTGCTATTGGTTCTGGCCGGCATTGCCAGCTGCATAAGCTGCGGCAGCACCACGAGCCATTATGTCTTCGTTACCCTGCCGGCCGGAAGTCAGGTTGCATCCTACCGAGAAGACCCGAACTCTGGCGTGCTGACCCAAATCGCGGGAAGCCCGTTCCCCGCAGGCGATGGGGCCGAGTCAATGGTCGTCCATCCTTCTGGGAAATTCCTCTACGTTGCGAACCCTGGTGACGCCGAAAACGATATTTCTCTATTCACGATTGCCAGCGACGGAACTCTCACCGAAGTGACACCACGGTTTTCCGTTGCGCCGCTGGGTTCGCAGCCCCAGCTTCTGGCGATGGATCCCTCGGGCAACTTTCTTTATTGTCTGAATGTCGGATCGAATAACATCTCGGTTTTTTCGATTGATAGCAGCGCCGGCGCGCTGACACCGGTGACAGGGTCACCGTTTTTTCTTGGTTTGGCTCCGCAGTACATGGTTCTGGCGCCATCCGGCAACTTGCTCTACGTCGCCAGTTCCGTGGGCACGGGACAGTCGCTTGGAACGATCGAAGGCTTCAGCGTGAATTCCGGGGTGCTAACGCCGCTCGGTGTGACTCCCAGCGATGGAGCGAATCCGTCTGGGCTCGCGATTAATCCGAAGGGCACTTTTCTCTACGTCGCGAATAAGAGTTCGAACACGATTTCCATTTTTTCGATCAATGCCTCCGGCGGACTCGCCGAAGTCTCCGGATCTCCTCTCAATGATGTCGATCAAGGTCCGGTGAACATGATTATCGATCCGACGGGAACCTATCTCTACGTTGCCAATCAGGGATCTTCGAATGTAGCAACCTACTCGCTCGACGCCACAACGGGCTTTCCGACGGCGATCGCCGATTCGCCCTTCGCCTCTGAGGGGGATCCCAGTTTCTTAGCCTTGGACCCGACCGGCAAATATCTCTATGTAGGGAATCAGCCCCCGGGTACACCTGGAATCGAGGCCTTCGGCGTCGCCAACGGCAGCTTGAATACCATTTTCACCTATAAGACGGGAAACACGCCAAGTTCGATCGCCGTGTTGAAATAATTCAATCCAATGATGTCCGTCCATTTCGCGGCGAGTGCCGCGAAGTTTGGGGCTTATGGCCGGAGTTTCTCTACCGGTCGCGATTCGTCAGGCACTGAAGAGCGCGTGAATTTTTTGCAACAGAAAGACAAACAAAAGTCGCCAACTCTGCGACAATACGTGAGCTGACACCGGTCACCTCGGTGCAACCGAAACGGAGCCTGATACCGAACTGCAAGCAGGCTTGGATTCGGTTAGCCATGGTGATAGATTGCTGCCAGTCTGCACCTAGGAGCCAGAATTCATGAGGATCGCAAGTTCGTCGAGCGCATTTCCGAAACATTACTATACGCAGAAAGTACTTCTGGAGCGCCTCCAGGACTATTGGGGAGACCAGCTCAAGAATCCTCTTTTGCTGGCGCGGCTACACCGTAATGTGACCGTCGACGGCCGTTACCTCGCGATCCCTGCCGAGCAGTATGTGGATATAAAAACCTGGGGCCAGGCCAACGACATCTGGATCAAGTGCGCTCAGGAGCTGGGAGAACAGGCTCTTTGCCGTGCGCTTCAAACTGCCGGACTCGAGACAAAGGATTTGGGAGCATTATTTTTCACGACGGTCACCGGCGTGGCTAGCCCGTCGATCGATGCCCTTTTGATCAATCGGATGAAGCTCCCCACGAATATTCGCCGCACTCCAATCTTCGGCTTGGGATGCGTGGCCGGCGCGGCTGGCATCGCGCGCGCCGCGGATTACGTTCAAGCTTATCCTTCGCAGGCCGCCGCCTTGGTGTCGGTCGAGCTTTGTTCGCTGACGCTCCAGCGTGAAGATTTGTCGGTTGCAAACTTAATCTCTTCTGGACTTTTCGCGGACGGCGCTGCCGCCGTGATTGTGACGGGGAGTGAATTTACACGGAACGGCAATGGCACGGGCCATGGGAACGGCCATGAGCCTAACGGACCAAAAATTCTCGCCACGCGTTCCGTCTTTTATCCCAGCACCGAGGAAATGATGGGCTGGAACATCTCCGAGAAAGGCTTCCGCATCTTACTCTCCACTGAGGTTCCAACGCTGATTCGAGAAAATCTGGGCCGCGACGTGGACGCTTTTCTGGCGGATAACGGACTCAAGCGCGACGATCTGGAAAGCTGGGTGCTGCATACCGGAGGACCGAAGATACTCGACGCTTACTCCGATGCGCTCGGCTTGCACAATGGACAGATTGACGCCTCGTGGGATTGCCTGCGGAAAGTCGGAAATCTTTCGTCGGCTTCCGTGCTGGTGGTTCTCGAGGACGTGATGAAGAATCGGCGTCCCAAGCCTGGAGCGTTGGGGTTACTCGGTGCGATGGGACCTGGATTCTGTTCCGAACTTTTGCTTTTGCAATGGTGAGGTCGCGCGGGTGCCGGAATCGACAGATGTCTTCGTGATTGGCGGAGGGCCTGCGGGATTGGCCGCCGCGATCGCGGCGCGCCAGCAAGGATTGCGGGTTGTGCTTGCCGATGGCGCGACGCCGCCCATTGACAAAGCCTGCGGTGAAGCGCTGATGCCGGATGCGGTTACGGCGCTGGAACGGCTCGGAGTGATTGTTCCGAGTGCCGAGAGTTGGGCGCTTCACGGTGTGCGATTTCTGAGCGCCGGATTGTCGGCGGAAGCGATGTTTCCTTCGCGCACTTTTGGACTTTCGATTCGACGCACCACATTGCATCGGTCGATGACCGAACGCGCCGAGGACTTAGGTGTTGAGTTGCTTTGGCAGAGTGCGGTCACGGGGATCTCCGCGGAGGGAGTTCAGTTAGGAAAGCGCACAATCCGCGGCCGGTGGATTGTAGGCGCCGATGGAGCGAATTCCCGGGTTCGGCGCTGGGCAAATCTCGATGCCTGCTCGCGAACCGGCTTGCGATACGCCTTTCGGCGGCACTATCGCGTCACCCCCTGGACTGATCGCATGGAGATTTATTGGGGGAAATGCAGCCAGGGTTATGCCACCGCTGTCAGTCCCGATCAAGTGTGTGTAGCCGTAGCCTCGCGCGACTCAGGATTTCGAATTGAAGAATCTTTGCCGGTGTTTCCTGAACTCGAAGCACGGCTTCGCGGTGCTGAGGTCGTTTCCACCGAGAAAGGCTCGGTGTCTGCCAACTGCAAACTGAGGCGCGTCTTGCGAAAAAATATCGCCTTGATCGGCGACGCTTCCGGCACGGTCGACGCAATTACAGGAGACGGCCTCGGGCTCGCTTTCAACCAGGCCATTGTGCTGGCGCAATGTTTTGTTTCCGGCGAACTCGCACAGTATCAGTTAGTTCACCGGCGTCTGGCCCGGCGGCCTTTGTGGATGGCGCGATTAATGCTCACGCTGGATGGACGGCCCAAGTTTCAGCAACGTATTCTGCAGGCGTTTCGCAAGCATCCCGAAGTGTTTCGCAGATTGCTAGCCCTTCACGTAGGAAGTCTTTCGCCCTTTCACCTGGCGCTTGATGGGCTCACTCTGGGTTGGGGACTGCTGACGGCAGACTGCATAACTCGATGAAAGAATCGGGGCTCGCGGTTCACAAGCGCCAGGTGTGTACGCAATTCCTGGCGGTGATTGCGCTCCTCTCGTTTGCGCCCGTTGCGCCTGCAGCGCAAAGTGTAACGTTCACTCTTGATGCTCAGCACACAACGATTAACTTCACGCTTGGCGATGTGCTGCACACCGTGAAGGGAACCTTCCACTTGAAGCAGGGTTCTCTGCTTCTCGATCCCGCTTCAGGCAAGTTAACTGGCGAAATTAATGTGGACGCTCAGAGCGGCGAAAGCGGCAGCGGAATGCGCGACCGGAAGATGCATCGCGAAGTGCTGGAGAGCGACCGCTATCCGGACATTACCTTTCGCCCAGATCGGATTGAGGGAACTGTCGGTTCGTCAGGAAAGTCTTCGGTGCATGTTCATGGGATATTCAGCATTCACGGCTCGGATCACGACATCACGGTTCCCGCAGAAGTAGAAATACTGCCCGATCACTGGACCGCAACTCTTCACTTCGCGGTGCCCTATGCGAAATGGGGGATGAAGAATCCGAGCACTTTGTTTTTGAAGGTAAGCGAGTCGGTTGATATCGATCTTAGCGCCGCAGGAAGCGTAACGCGGCCATAGACGCGGTTGTGATCCTCAAAATCCATCCAACGGCGAAATCCCTTTGGCTTCTACGCATTCGTAAGATCGTCCCGCAGCCAGATTCGTGAACTCCTCCGTCCGGCCGCTCGGCCAGGCAATGACAGCGTGTTCCACACGATCGCGCTTCTCCAGTCCGAACGTAATTGGGAGTTCGGATTGTGAAAGATAACTCGACCCACTTTTCACCATGCGCGACTGGCTCAAACCGCCGGAGACAATGCGAACTGTGGCGCCGATTCCGTCACGGTTCGATTTGGTCCCCACCAAACGAAAACGAATACTATGATTACCCGCCAGTTGATCGTTGCGGTAAAGATAGGCCGGGCCGTTATTCGTTGTCAGAAGCAGGTCGAGATCGCCGTCGCGGTCAAAGTCGGCATAGGCGAGGCCGCGTCCGACCTTCGGCTGATCGAATCCGCCGCCAACCTCGGCGGCGACATCGCGAAAACTTTTTCCGTTGTTAAGAAAAAGGAGCGGAGGCTGCGCGTAACCCACGTTGCCGCGAATGTTCCGCACAGTCTCGTCAATATGGCCGTTAGCCACGGCTAGGTCGAGCCAGCCATCGAGATCGGCGTCGAGAAAAGCACATCCAAAGCCCAGACTGTTTTTGGAAGCCGATCCCACTCCCGCCTGCGCTGCTACGTCTTCGTAACCTTTGCCAGAGAACTCGTAGAGACCAGTCATCTCGTTGTCGAAGTTCGTAATCGCGACGCCAGCACGGCCCGCGTTCGTGAAATCCGCAATGTCGACTCCCATGCCCGCTCGCGCTTTGCCTTCGGTACTGAAGGCGAGTCCGGCCTCGACCGCAACATCTTTGAAGGTACCGTTGCGCTGATTGCGATACAGCTTGTTGGGTTGAGTGTCGTTCGCAACCAGCAAATCGGGCCAACCATCCTGGTTGTCGTCGAGCATAGCGACGCCGAGTGATTTCGAACTGCTGTCGAAAATCCCGCTCGAGGCAGTAACGTCCTCGAATGTTCCGTTGCCGCGATTATGAAAAAGCCAGCAAGTTTCGCCGCGATAGGCTTCCGGCGTGCAGTAAGACTTGTGCTTGCCATCGAGACTGCAAAAGACATCGTGCTCCGGCGACCACTTCACGTAGTTGCACACAAAAAGATCGAGCAGGCCGTCGCGGTCATAATCGAACCAGAGAGCGGACGTGCTGAATGCCTGGCGTTTTCCAAGACCGCTCGAGTTGGTTACATCCACGAACGTACCTTTGCCGGTGTTGCGAAAAAGCCGGTTTTGTCCAACACAAGTGATGAGAATGTCGACGAAGCCATCGTTGTCGTAATCCCCGACGGCCACGCCCATGCCGTACATTTCAATATCGAGGCCCGCTTTGGCGGTTACGTCACTGAAGGTGCCGTTTCTGTTGTTTCGATACAGGCGGAGTGTCGAGCGCTGCTGCTTGTGGCCCGGCCAATCCATTCCGTTGATCAGAAGAATGTCCTGCCAGCCGTCGCGGTCGTAGTCGAGAAAGGCGCAGCCGGAGCCCAGAGTCTCGGGCAGAAACTTCCCTCCAAAAGCTCCGCTGTTGTGCTGAAACTGAATGCCAGCATGAGAGGTGACGTCGGCAAACCGGAAGCCCGGAGCAGTTATATTCGCCGCAGCCGCAGTCAAAGCCCGAAGTGGCGGCGTCAGCAACAACGAGGACATCCCGACGCTTCGCAGAAAAGATCTGCGATTCACGGAACGTTCACCAGCCCGGCACGAATGGCATAAACCACAAGCTCGGCAGTTTTGTGAATGCCGAGTGCGTTCATGATGTTGGCGCGATGAACCGCGACTGTATTGGCACTGAGATCGAGAACCGTGGCAATTTCCTTGTTCGATTTCCCATCGACAATCATCTGTAAGACTTCCAACTCGCGCGGAGTCAAGCCGCTGCTGCGTTCGCCTTTGAGCGCCGAAGGTTGTTCGACGTGAGGATCAAAAACTGTTTCTCCGCCGGCCACGCAGCGCACTGCTGGCCCCAGTTCGAGGTCCATCGCGTTCTTCAGAATGTAGCCCTTGGCTCCGGCGTCGATGGCCTGCCGCACCCACGTACTCTCAGAATGCATGCTGAGCATAAGGACTGCGGTTTCGGGCGAATCCTCAAGAATCTGGCGCGTCGCATCCAGGCCATTCATTTTGGGCAAGGCGCAATCCATCACTACAACTTGAGGTTTCAATTCACGCGATCGCTTGACAGCCTCTTCGCCATCGCCAGCTTCGCCCACGACTTCCATGTCCGGTTCGTCCTCTAGCATACGCCGGAAGCCGCGCCGTACCAGGCTGTGGTCATCCACCAGTAGAACTTTGATTTTCTTAGTCATCGCTTATTTTTTCTGTTTATTGTTTCCTGTAGTCAGCTCGATTCAATTCGTTTTCTCGCACCGAAGGGCTGGGCTCGATATCGCCGAGCTCAACTTTCTCGCGCGGAACGGTGAGTTGGATCAGCGTGCCGCCGGGAGCGGGCGTCGAAAAAATAATCCGACCTCCCATCAACTCCGAACGCTCACGCATTGCGACCATCCCGATGCCCTGCCCCACAAGGGGCTCGCGCAAGCCGACACCGTGATCTTCTACTTCCATCTCAAGCTGCGCAGGCAGAAAACGCAAGCGCACCCAAGCTTGCTTCGCGCCAGAGTGCCGCGCGACATTATTGAGCGCCTCCTGCAGCACGCGATAAATCTGCACTGCGGCATTGCCATCCACATCGAACGGCTCGCCCTGCTTCTCATAGGATATGGCAATTCCGATTTGTCTTTCCACGGTCGGAATATACCAGTCGAGAGTTTTTTCGAGACCGGCTTCATCCAGCATAACGGGATGCAACGCTTGCGACAAACTTCTGACGCGGTCGAGCGTGTCCTGGGCAATCTGGCGAACTTCGCGCAGGTCGCTGCGCAATGCCGAGCCTTCCGGGGCATGCGCTCCCGCCCGGCCGAGCATTGCCCCCATTGCCGTTAGAATCTGGCCAAATTCGTCATGCAACTCGCGCGAAATATAACGCAGGGTAGACTCTTGCGTTGCAATCAGTTTCTGCGCCAACTCGCTTCGCCGCTCCGAAAGCTCGGCCATGCGGGCGAACAGACGCCGGTTCCACCGTATCATGGAGAATCCGGTCAGCAGAATCGCGGCCAGCGTAGCCGCAAGAAACACATACACCTGCCGCTGCACTCCATCGTAGATCTGAATAATGCGCCGCGCAGCCTGCTCCTCGTTTTCGCTGTTCTGTACCAGCAACCGCGCGACGGTCGTGCTGAGAGCTGCCTGCCGCGCCTGCAGCGAGAGCTGGATCTCAGCCCTTGCATCTTTCTCCTTACCTGAACCGGCCAGAGCGAACACGCGATCGACTGCGTCCCAAAATTGCGTCAGCGAGCCGCTTAGCGAAGCACTCTGCTGAACCGTGCTGCTGGTCGGTGCGAGTCGGCCTTCGAGACGCATCGCATCATCGAGGTCGGTGCGGATGCGCTGAAATTGCGCCGACCATGCGGTGAGCGGATATGGTTCATCGTTGTCAGTCATATCGCGCATAGCCACCGCGAGCAGGTTCAGGTCATTCTGAATGCGAAGCAACTGTAGCGAATCCCTGCGATTGCGGTCGATCAGTTCCGATTGAAGTTTGCGCAGACCCGCCACTTGCCACGTGATGTAAGCGGAATAAGCCAGCACTGCGGCGAGCGTAACCACCAGGCCGAGCAACAGGCCCAGGGTCGGAGAACGCTCTGGCGAAGATGGACGGGACAAGCCCCGAGGATACAACGCTGGGCCGGGCCGTGTCACAATGCAGTAATAATGAAGCGAAATGGGCTTTGGAGGCGTCCAACAAGAGATTGAATTCTGCAGACAAGGCACCTCAGAAACCTCCCAAAGTGCAACGGTTGCGGGCCGTCTTGCCCATCGTTTGGGAGCTGACGCGCCCCCGCATGGGGCTGCTCAGCCTCGGCTTTCTCTTGATGATAGTAAACCGCGTGGCCAGCCTGGTGCTGCCCTACTCCACCAAGTTTTTGTTCGATAGCGTCATCCCGAAGCACTCGCTGCAGCTCTTGAATCGACTCGTGATGTTCGTTCTTGGGGCGACGATGATTCAGGGAATTACTTCTTTCTCCTTGACACAATTGCTCTCCAAGGAGGCGCAGCGTCTGATTACCGAACTGCGGCAGCGAGTACAGGTGCACATTTCGCGGCTTCCGGTTGCGTTTTACGACGTGAATAAAACGGGGATGCTCGTGTCGCGCATCATGAGCGACGTTGAAGGTGTGCGCAATCTGTTGGGCACGGGACTGGTCGACTTCACCGGCGGCTTGCTCACGTCAGGCATTGCGCTGGTGTTGCTAGTGCGAATCAGTCCAGCAATGACTTTTATTGCGCTGGGATTTTTGTTGTGCTTTGCCATCGCGCTCACGAAAGCCTTCGGCACGATCCGGCCGATCTTCCGTGAACGTGGCAAGATCAACGCCGAGGTCACGGGCCGTCTCACAGAATCGCTGGGCGGAGTTCGCGTGATCAAGGGCTATCACGCGGAAGAGCGCGAGGAAGCAGTTTTCGCGAAGGGCGTGAAGCGGCTGCTCGATAACGTCATGCGCACTTTAACGGCGACTTCCGTAATGAGTCTTTCGGCAAGCGTTCTTCTGGGCATAGTCGGCGCAGTGGTCACGTTTGTAGGAGCGCGGCAAATCATGGCCGGCACCATGTCGATTGGCGACCTTGTTTCGTACACCGCCTTGCTGGCGTTTTTGATTGCGCCTATGGCTCAAGCTGTGGGGATTGGAACTCAACTCACCGAAGCTCTGGCGGGGCTGGAGCGTACTCAGGAACTTTTGCGCGAGCGACCGGAAGATCAGGATCCGAATCGCTCGGTGCCGCTGCGCGATATTGTGGGGCAGATCGAATTTGACAACGTAAGTTTCAGCTACGACGGGCTTCACGAAGTTCTGCACGATATTTCCTTCCGCGCCGATCCTGGCACGGTAACGGCGCTCGTGGGCTCTTCGGGCTCCGGTAAATCGACCACCATCGGTTTGATCTCCGCTTTTTATGTTCCCAGCAAGGGGAGCATCCTGGTAGATGGTACGGACTTGAGCACGGTTCGGCTCGATTCGTTTCGCACGCGCCTGGGCGTCGTGCTGCAGGAATCATTTTTGTTCGACGGCTCGATTCGCGATAACGTCGCGTTTTCGCGTCCCGATGCCAGCGATGAAGAAATCATGCGCGCCTGCCGCATCGCGCGCGTGGATGAGTTTGCCGAGTCCTTTGCCGATAAGTACGACACGGTGGTCGGCGAACGCGGCGTCAAGCTTTCCGGAGGCCAGCGCCAGCGGATCTCGATTGCGCGCGCCATTCTCGCCGAGCCGCGCATCTTGATTCTCGATGAAGCAACTTCGAGCCTCGATTCGGAATCGGAGCAGATGATCCAGCACGGGCTTTCTTATCTGATGAAGGGGCGCACCACATTCGTAATCGCGCACCGGCTTTCAACCATCCGCCGCGCCGACCAGATTCTGGTAATGGAGCAGGGAAAAATTGTGGAGCGCGGAACGCACGAGCAACTCTACGCCGCGCAAGGCCGCTATTACGATCTCTACACCAGGCAACATGGAGTGGAGGAGAATCTTTTTCTCGCGCCGGGTGAGGGAGACTCGATGGATGGAGATGGAAACGGAAATGGCAGCAAGGTGCAAGCGCGCAATAGCGAAGTAAAGGCCGCGGACCCCATCCGCGTGCTGAGGGGAGAGGTTCGCTAGCCGATGGGCGCACCAGGCAGATCGACCAACAACGGATCGACCCAGAACGGCAGTCCCGCGATTCATGCGGAGCAGCTTTGCCGCCATTACCGGATGGGCGACGCCGTGATTCGCGCAGTCGATGGTTTGAACCTGCAAGTGCGCGCGGGCGAATTCGTTGCGCTCCTCGGCAGCTCAGGCTCGGGCAAATCTTCGGTGCTGAACTTAATCGCCGGCCTGGACCGCCCTACCTCCGGCAGCGTCGTGGTTCAAGATCGCGATCTCGCCAAACTATCGCGTGAGGAGTTGGCGGGTTATCGTCTCCGTACCGTCGGAATGGTCTTTCAATCGTTCAACCTCATCGCGAGCATGACACTTGCGGAAAATGTGGAATTGCCCATGCGCTTTGCCGAGGTTGATCGGGGACAACGCGACAGTCTGGTGCGGGAAGCGCTCACACGAGTTGGCCTGCAGGCGCGTATGAATCATCGACCGAGCGAACTCTCCGGCGGGGAGCAGCAACGGGCTGCGCTGGCTCGCGCACTCATCAACTGTCCTCAGCTCTTGCTGGCTGATGAGCCCACAGGCAATCTTGACAGCCGCACCGGCACTGAAATCATGAATATGGTCCGCGAGTTCAATCAGCAATTGGGTATGACAGTCGTCATGGTGACGCATGAGCGGGCACTGGCTGAGCGCTATGCACAACGCCTCATTTTTCTCGCGGATGGCAAGTTAGTCGGTGATGAAGCGAATTCCGTTTCTGCGTCCGCTGCCAGAATAGAGCCCTCGGGAAGGGAGGCAGTGCGGCCATGAAGCTTCCCGACCTCACTGAACTCGCCGTGCGCAACCTGCGCGAATCGCTTTTGCGGAATTCGCTGACCACCATTGGCATCTCCGTGGGCGTGGCATCGCTGGTCGCGATGCTGTCGCTGGGCATCGGACTGCAACAGCTTGCGTCCCGCCGATTAATGAAGTCCGGATTGTTCGATATCGTGGTCGTCACATCGCGCCGCGATCTGCGTGGCTTCGGCCACGAAGAAGAACGCAGCGGGCCGGCCCCGGGTGAGAGCCGCATCCTCGATGAATCAACTCGTCAGGAGATCGAGCGCCTTCCGAACGTGTTGGAGGCGTATCCCGATATTCGCTTTATTACCGAGCTGCGCTACGAAGACAAGCCCCACCTTACGATGATTTCTGCGCTGCCCGAATCGGCGAAGTCCAATGATGCGTTCGAGCAAATGCAGGGACATTTTTTCTCTTCCGATACGGCGCCTGAAGTAGTCGTCCAGAAAGCATTCGCCGAAGAACTGCTCGGGAAAACGACAAAATCTGGGCTCGACGAAACTGACATCGCTTCGCTAGCCGCTCCGTTGCTGGGCAAAGAGTTGGTAATGCGCTACGCGCAGCGGGAAGCGTCACCGGCCGCATCTTCCAGTGCCCCGAAGAGTGCGGCGAAGAGTGCAGGAAAAGATACGGCGATACCTTCAGGTGACCAGAATCTTGCGGGCGCAGCTTACTCCGTAGTCTCGCGAGAACAGAAGCTGAAAATTGTCGGCGTCGCCGACCTCGATCCCGAAAGCATGCGTGGTCCAACCCGGGCGCGAGTTTTTCTCCCACTCAAACTTGCGGAAAGCCTGCACGTAATGCAGCCCACCGACCTCCGCGAGATCTCTCGCGCTGCCACCGATCAACCGGCGTATTCTTCGATCAGCGTGCGCGTGAAGAATCCCTCGCAGATACGCGCGATTGAAGATGCCATCAAGAAGATGGGCTTCAATACATTTTCCATCCTGGATGCGACCCGGAGCCTGCAGCAGTTTTTCGCCGTGTTGGATTTATTTCTTGGTATCTTCGGCAGCCTGGCGCTTGCTGTCGCCTCGATCGGAATCGTGAACACTCTGGTGATGGCGATTCTCGAGCGCCGCCGCGAGATTGGTATCATGAAGGCGATCGGTGCCAGCGATGGCGATGTGAAAAAACTCTTCTTCGCTGAGGCAGGTGCGATGGGAATTCTAGGGGGCATCGTCGGAGTCGCGCTGGGCTGGGCGATCGGCCAGGCCATCAACTTGGGGACGAACCTCTATCTCAAGCGGCAGGCATTGCCGCCGGAGCATTTTTGGGCAGTGCCGTGGTGGCTGGTAGGCTCAGCCATTGTGTTTGCCTTCATCGTGAGCCTTCTATCGGGCCTTTACCCCGCGGCACGCGCGGCTCGGCTCGATCCGGTGCAGGCGTTACGCTACGAGTAAACTCGATTCATGGATCGTCGGCACACGGATCGTCGGCTCCAGATTATTCTCCTCTGCGCACTCGCTGCGATTGCATTGTCGGTTCCACTTTCTGCCCGCGCTCAAAGCCGCATTGACTGCAATGCCCTGAACAGCCGCTTCCTGAAACACGAGGTCCACTATTGCGTGTACCTTCCCGCGAGCTACGATGCGGGCGCGGTGAGGCATCCTATGCAACGCTATCCCGTGCTTTATTTTCTGCACGGCCTCGGTGACAATGAGCAAACGCTCTTTAACAGCGGCGGATGGACATTGCTCGACGATCTTCACAAGCAGCACAAAATCGGAGAATTTCTCATCGTTGCTCCCGAGGGCGGACGCACTTTCTATGTAAACTCCGCCAACGGTTCTGTACGCTACAGCGATTTTTTCCTGCAGGAGTTCATTCCTCACATCGAAAATAAATATCACATCAGCATCGGCCGCAAAAATCGTGCGATCAGCGGCATCTCTATGGGTGGCTATGGAACGCTGCGCTTGGCTTTTGCGCATGCTGAAATGTTTTCTGCAGCTAGCGCTCAGGGCGCCGCGCTGATCACAGAATCTCCGCAGGAACTCGAC
>JBAPOI010000190.1:0-9619 GCA_049279555.1 Candidatus Sulfotelmatobacter sp. | reverse complement strand
GATTACGAGCGTTGCTGCGATGAACGCGCCTGCGGGCGAGCGGACGATTGCTCTGGGATACATCCGACGCGAGACCGGTATTCCGGGGCGCGAGGTTATGATAGGCGCGGTCAGAGCAACTGTAACTCAGTTGCCGTTCACCGGCGCGACGCTACAACAGGCCGAAGATGCCGTGCTGCACAAGGTTTAAAATCGCAAGCTTTATAGGGATCGGTTTATAGAGATCTACGAGGATACGTTTTATGGCTGAGAAGAGACAAGAATCTGGTTTCACTGTTACCGACCGTCGTTTGTTCACCGAGGACGGAGAATTGCGCAAGGACGTTGCCGAAGAAGCGGAGTCGCCCAAGGCCGCTAAGCCTCCGACGCCGGTTCCGATCTCGGCCAAGGAAAAAGAGAAAGAACCCGCCTCAGACGCTAACTCCGTCACAACTTTTTCCGGAGAGGCGACGGGCTTGGGAGACGACATTCCACCGGCACCCACGGTGGCCGAGCAGCAAGCCCAAGCCGATGCCTACCGTCAGTCGTCAAAGGAACTCGACTCACGAGTGGAGCTCAGCGGACACTCCGCCAAAGAACTCGAGATGACGTTTGAGCGCTTCCTGGCATCGCTCTACATGACGGCCATGCTGCAGCTGGGGCTGATGCACCAACAGGGCGAGCAACCTCGGGTGGATATCATCGGGGCGCGACAGACGATCGATACGCTGTCTCTTCTCTCAGAAAAAACCAAGGGCAATCTGACCACCGTCGAGCAGAATTTTCTGCAGAACAGCCTTTACGAAGTACGCATGGCCTATGTGGAAGTCACCAACGCTCTGGCGCGCCCCCCGCAGTCCGGAGCGGCTACAGGAACTGGCCGTTAGGCCGCGCATGATCGTACGAGCCACGAACGTTCAAGCATGAAGGCCACGCTCACGGTTCTCGGTAGCGGCACGTCGATGGGCGTGCCCACACTGGGTTGCGATTGCGCGGTCTGCGCCTCCAGCGATCCGCACGATCGCCGTAGCCGCCCTTCGGTGATGATCGAATACGCGGGCAAAGTAGTGATCATCGATACTTCGCCCGATTTCTACGCGCAGGCCGTCCGAGAGCGCATCAAGCGGGTGGACGCGGTTTTTTATACTCACACCCATGCTGACCACATTCTTGGCATCGACGATCTGCGACCGCTCAGCTATCTTCACAAGCCTGCGAAGTTGCCGCTTTACGCTCGTCCGGATGCGGCCGCCTTTTTGCGCAGGATGTTCAGCTATATCTTCGATGCCGACTACAAATACGGCGGTCTGCCGCAACTTGAACTGCGGCCGATTGACGGTCCGGTGGATTTGTTCGGGGCGAGATTTGAGCCGGTTCGGCTGATCCACGGCGAAGCGGAAATTTACGGCTACCGTTTTGGATCGGCGGCGTATCTCACCGACCATAGCGAAATTCCCGAGGCATCGTTCCATCAGTTGCAAGGGCTGGACATTCTTTTCCTGGATGCGTTGCGGCACAAGCCACATCCCACGCACTCAACCGTCGAGAATTCATTGCGCATTGTGGATCGCGTGAAGGCAAAGCGGGGGTTCTTCACTCACATCTGCCACGACTTGGCACACCAGGCAACGAATGCGACTTTGCCGGCGCATGTGCGGCTGGCTTATGACGGAATGAAACTGGAGTTTGAGATTTAGGTCTTTGGTCTTAGGTGTTAGGTCTTGGGCAGACCCTAAGGCCTACGACCTGAGACCTAGCACTTTGACCTTCTATCGATGCATGTTTTCCACAAACTCGAAGACGTTCCGGCGGGATTCGGTCCGTCGCTGGTGAGCGTCGGCAATTTTGACGGTGTCCACCGCGCGCATGCACACGTGCTCGGCGAAATCGTCGCTCGGGCACAGCCGATTGGAGCAAAGGCAGTAGCGGTCACGTTTGAGCCGCATCCGGCGCGTATTCTGCGGCCGGACTCCGGACTCAAGCTGCTCACTCCCGTGCCCGAGAAACTACGCTTGCTCAAAACCACGGGCATCGATGCAGTGCTTGTGCTGCCTTTTGGGCGCGATCTTTCCCTGATGACACCACGCCAGTTTGCCGAGCGCATCTTGAAGAAGAAGCTGCACGCGCGCGCGGTGCACGAAGGCTACAACTTCCGCTTTGGACACAAAGCCTCTGGCGACGTAAATCTGCTCGTGCAACTCGGCAAGGAAATGGGCTTCGAAGTGAAGGTCTACTCCGAGCAAAAGTTGCGCAGGGAGCCGGTTTCGAGCAGTCACATCCGCAAGCTGCTGAGCGAGGGGCGCGTAAGCCGGGCGCGGCATCTGCTGGCCCGTCCCTTTTGCATTCTGGGTACGCCGGGGCGGGGTCGTGGGCTGGGATCGAAGTACACCGTGCCAACCATCAATCTAGCTCGCTACGAGGAACTTGTTCCGAAGGATGGCGTCTACATTACATGGACGCGGGTGGGCTCCGAGTGCTTCGATTCGGTGACCAACGTGGGCAACCGCCCTACGTTTGGGGCAGATTCTTTTGCCATCGAGACTCATCTGCTGAACTTTCATCCTATCGATTTAACTCCGGAGAGCGAGGTCGAGATCTGCTTCCTTGACCGGGTGCGGGATGAGATCAAGTTTCCGTCGGTGGAGGCATTGCGCGAACAGATTGGGAAGGACGTGAAGAAGGCAAGAAGGTATTTTCACCTGCTTCGGCTCAAGTCGAACTAAGGCGTATTCGTACAGAAACCGTATCCAACGAAATGCTGCGCAAAACAAAACGCCCCAGACTCAAAGAGTCGTGGGACGTAAGTCGAGCAGCCCTCCCCCGAAGCCTGCTCAAGAAGAAGGTTAGCTGGTCGGGAAAAGCTTGGGAATGGCACTTCCGTGGGGGTAGGAATCGACCTGAGATGATCCTTTGCTGCCGGGCTCCCATCATTAATAAAATAAACAAGATGCCATTGTGGCCTCCCTCAAAATGAGGTGCCGGAAAGCGGATCGAAAAGACCCCTTTTCACAAAAACACCAAAAGTCTGGGTGGAAACGACTGAGGCGATAATGTTCAATTTTTCCACTTTCCACGAAAGCCCAAAACGGTAACGTACTCACCTTCGAGTCACACTCCTGATCACGTTTGTATGTGCTCCTCGCATGATTGTGCGTAACACTTCCCCCAGAGGCGTTGCGGGATGAAGAGGAATTCCGCGGGTAGAAGAGGTGTGCCTTTGCGAAATCGAACTACGGCTGCGCTGGTTGCAATCTGGCTCTTAACCAGCGCATCACTTCATGGCGAAAAGACGATAACCATCGCTGTAGTCATGGATCAGGCGACTCAGGCAGAGAGGGAGCCTTTGCGCTCTTATCTCTCGAAGGCCCTGGGAAGCCAGGTCAGTATTGCAGCCCCGGATAGCTTCCGCGATACCGTTGCTCAACTGGCGAATGGAACTTACGATTTTGCCTGCCTAGGCGCGTTAATTTATATCCGGACGCATGCCAAGTACGGAGTCATCCCGCTGGTTCAACGCACTGTGGACAAGAATTACTATACGGTCTTCATTACCGCCACGAAGTCGTCGATTCATTCGCTGAGGGACCTGAAAGGAAAACAATTTGCCTTTGGAGATAAGGACTCAACCAGTGCATACATGATGCCCTATTACGAACTCCAGAAGGCAGGAATCGATCCCGAAACCTATTTCCACTTTCGTTTCAGCGGAAGCCATCCCGCGACTGCAGCGATGGTAGAAACCGGAGTGGTTGATGCGGGAGCGATTGACGAAACGGTCCTCAACTTCCTGATCAGTACGGCAAAGATTGATGGGAAGAAAGTTCGCATTTTCTACACTTCCAAGCCATATGTCGATTATGTATGGGTGGCGCGCAAGGAAGTACCAGAAGCAGAGCGAGAGAGATTTATCCACGCCCTTCTGGCTTTAACGGAGGGAAAAGACGATGCCATCTTGAAAATCTTGCGAGCCAAACGATTTGTCCTAGCCAACGACCAAGAGTATGCAGAGGCGCGTAAGATCGCACATGAACTAAACATGTTCTAGGCTTGGATCCGCTCCAGTTCAAGAACTAGCTGGAAGGTAAGCTAATGCGGCAGATAGCCCGTTTCCGTGGGCAGCTTGCCGTCGACTTTCACTACGTTGATGCTGTTGTTTACTGAGCGGACTTCGATGAAACCGATAGCGCCCGGCGTGGACTCCACAATCTTAAGAACATCGGCATCGGAATCGGCTACCTGAATTGAATCCTTGTGAGCCGCGATCAGCGCCCTCCATTCTGCAGCGCTCATCTTGTTGAGGTGCTCCAGCGTTTCGGTCTCCCCCGGTGAGTCCCTGTGCAGAACGAGAATAATCGGTTTGCCATCGGACCAGGTCTTGACCTCTGCGCGAACAATTTTGACCAGATGAGCGGCAGTGACGTGATCGACGGCATTATCCTTGTTAACGATCACGGCCAGGTGGTGAGCGAAGCAGGGACTCAGAAAGGTCAGCAGAAAAGCTAGAAGCGCGGCAAACCGGCGAAACCACATACAGACTCCTGTCCTCGATCAGTGTTCCCTGAAAGCGATATCACGAGGCTAACCTAGAACCGCAGCCGGAGTAGTCAAAACATTGTAAAAGCACGGCGAGAGTATCAGGAGAGGAAACATTCCAGAGTTAGAAACTTTTTAGTTTGAAATCAGAGTTCGAAAAAATCAGAGATTGACAATTTCTAAGCGCGCCATACAATCCCGGCTTCATGGCAATCGGCCCATTTCAACTGATCTCGCAGGCCACGTCCGGCCAACGGCGCACGCTGTTGGCGGCATCGCTGGGCTGGGCGCTCGATGCATTCGACGCCATGCTCTACGCGCTGGTGCTGGCGCTGCTGATGCGCGATCTGGGCATGAGCAAGACTACCGCAGGGCTGCTGGGCACATTGACCCTTCTGGCATCCGGGGTGGGCGGAGTGCTCTTTGGCTTTCTCGCCGACCGCATCGGACGCAAGCAGGCGCTGATGGCCAGCATCGTGACCTATTCCGTGTGCTCGTTCGCATCAGGCCTGTCAACCAGCATTGCCATGCTGGCCGCGGCGCGCTTTGTGCTGGGGCTGGGCATGGGTGGCGAGTGGAATACCGGCGCGACCCTGGTCGCCGAAACCTGGCCCACGGAGTTTCGCGCTAAAGCGATTTCCATCGTGCAGAGTTCATGGGCGCTGGGCTTTGCCGCGGCGGCATTGGTGGCGGGCCCGGTGGCGCGCTATTTCGGGTGGCGGGCCGTGTTCTTTGTCGGAATTCTGCCGGCGCTGCTCACCTTGTGGATTCGCCGTAGTGTTCCTGAATCGGCTTTGTGGCAGGGGCACATGACAGATGTCCGAGCAGACGTGACCGGCGATCCTCTGAGTCACGGTGGCAAAAAGGAAGTGAATTCTGTCTCTACCACTTTTGCCACGATCTTCCGGCCACCGTATGTCAAACATACCTTCGCGTTGTTGCTGTTCAACTTCTGCTGCCTGTTTGCCTGGTGGGGACTGTTTACCTGGCTGCCGCCATATTTGTCGCTTCCAGTGTCGCAGGGCGGCCGCGGCTTTGGGGTAATCGGAACGACCACCCTGCTGGTGGTGCTGAATCTGTTTGGGATGTTTCCAGGGTATGGCAGCTTCGGCTGGATCGCGGATTATTTCGGGCGACGCAGGGCGTTCTTGATCTATAGCCTGGCGGCAGCGTCTCTGATTCCGTTTTATGCCGCAGCGCGGGCGCCGGTGGTTCTGATGGTGCTGGGAATTGTCGTGGCATTCTTTGGGACCGGAGTTTTCTCCGGTTCAGGAATCATGGGCAGCGAGATTTTTCCAACCGCGGTGCGGGCCCGCGCCCTGGGATTCACCTACAATGGCGCGCGAACTTTGAGTTCGATCGCTCCGCTGGTCATTGGTAGAGTGGGTCAGTTGAAAAGCTTGAGCTGGGCATTTTACTTGTGCGCGGCGGGATATCTATTGGCCGCATTGATCGCCACCCAATTGCCGGAGACTTTGGGCAAGCAGATCGAGTAAGTTATCCCTTAGAGATTTGTTCGGCGAGTGAAGGACCCCGGCGCATATTCTCGCACTCTATTCAATCGGTTCGACCACAACCGTGTCCCGGGCAACGGTAGGCCCTCCGCGCTGCACGATCACGATCGCCGCAAGCACAAAGATAATTCCCACAGTCTGGATGGGGCGCAGGACTTCTCCGAGCAGCAACGCAGCCAACAAAATCGAGAACACTGGCTCAAGGCAACTGGCGATGATGGCGCGGGTCGGCTCCAGATGCTGCAGTCCCAGGAAATAAAGAGAAAACGCGCCGAGCACCGAGAGCATCGAGAAGACGAACAAAAACAGCCACTGCATGGCAGAGTAGTGCGCGAGAAGGATTTTCCAGGGAGGGTTGATGACGAGCCAGAAGGCAGCGGCGGCCGCGAGCGTCCACACCAGAATGCGCCAGCGATCATAGCGGGCAAGGATGCCGTGAGCGGCAATATTGTAAAACGCGAATGAGAACGAGGCCAGCAAGGCGGCGACAATACCGTAATAGTCGAGGCGAAGGGCTGGTCCGCCGTTTGGCTTTCCTCCGAAAATGCCGATGACCAGCGCGATTCCAGTGACCGCCAGCGCTACCGCAACTGCTTTCTGCAGAGAAAGTTTTTGCTGGCCGCGAGCCACCACATAAATCAGCACCCACACTGGAGCCGTGTACTGCACGATGATGGCGGTTGCAACGTTGGTTCGCTGAATCGCGACGTAATAAAAGTAGTTCGATACGGCCACACCGAGCGTGCCCAACAGAAAGCAATACGCAAGATCGCGCGCGGGCAACTTAATGCGCTTCCAGCCGTGCCCAGCGACGAGAATGGGAAGCAGAACCAGCAGCGAAAATGTGGTCCGAGTCTGCGAAAGAATGAGCGGATCGATGGGGCGGAACGCCCCCGAGCCTAGTGACAGCCTTCCCGTGAAAACGGCGCGGCCCAGAGCGGCTGAAACTCCCCAAAGAAACGCGGCGGAAGCGATGAAGAAATACCCGCGCAGAGGATGGGAGCGCGTGCTGTCATGATTTGAGCTGGGGATGGCGGCCTCTTGAATCGCTTCGATGATTTGAGAAACTTTGAACGCGAATTGTTTGCACGGCAGAGTTCGTGTCTAGCTATCCGCGTATTCGATTTCCGTTGTAATCTTCGCGGTTTTCTCAAGCATGGCTGAAACCGAGCAGTATTTTTCTTTCGAAAGCTTGACCGCATCCTCGACTGCCTTGCGGGAAACTTTACCACTCACACGGTAGATAAGCTTGATCTCGGTATAGACAGACGGCGGTTCGACGGCGCGCTCGGCTTGAGCTCGGACTTCGAGACCGGTGAGAGGCTCCCGCTTTTTTTGGAGAATCGAAACCACATCGTACCCTGTACATCCGCAGAGCGCGATGAGAACAAGCTCCATGGGCGAGTTCCCAGTAACCTTGTCGCCGTCGAGGGCGATCTCATGACCACTATCGGAAATGGCGTTAAAGCGTCGTTTTTCGATCCAGGTGGCGCGGGCGTTCGTCATGCGGATTTGCCTCGGAGAATTGTTGATTTCTGATTGTTGATTGTTGATTGAGAACCTTTTTTCGCCGTCGCTCGTGAGGAGTTAAAGATCGCCACCAATTGATCAGCTTCAGATTTCAGATCTTTGAGCTTGCCCGCCGGTATCAAGCCTACGTCAACAAGCAATTCTAGCCAGAAGGAGGACTCATCAGCTTCCTCGATGACAATTGACAATTTTGCGACGAATTCCGCGCGGGAACGAGCGCGGCAGACTGCGCGGTAATTGGCGGCGACAGACATGCCGGAGCGTAGTAGCTGATGGCCGATGATTCGGCTCTCGGGCCCGGTTGGCAGAGACCGAATTACTCGGATAATCCTCAACGCAAACTGTTTGGTTCGATCTTTAAGGGCTTCGGCTTTATGTTCCATCAGCAGAACCTCAATCAGCAATCAACAATCAGTAATCAACAATCCTAGGCTCGACCGCTGACTGTCTGTGACCGATGTCACATGCAAGCCTCTATCTCCGATTATCCGTACTGGGCTCCGGATGAATCAACACGCGAAAAAGTTCAGGCGCATCCTGCTTGAAATGGATCTCGAGGTCGGTCTGAATGTCGTGAACACGAGCCAGGGGTAGATCGTCCGAAAATGTGCAGTGGCAGGAAACGTAGAGCCGGCCACGCACTTTCTTGATCTGAACATCATGCATGTCGACGATTTCGGGAAACTGACTGGCGGCCTTCTTCAGCCTGCGTTCGAGCTCGGCGTCGCGTACTAACTCGTCGCCGGTTTCGATGGTGGCGGGCTCGCTCTCAATGTGAGTGAGAATGTCGGCGATCTCAGGCACCTCGTGGCGCATATCAGCTTCGAGCTCGGTTACCTGATCGTGCGCGGTTTTGAGCGACAGCCGCTCATCGAGTTCGACGTGCTGTTCGACGTGAAGCTGGCCAGCAAGATCCTGCACGCTGATGTCATGCACATTCAGGTTGTGGCGGGTTGCCACGGCTCGAATGCGATCAAAGATATTTTCTGAACCCTGAGCGCGCGGCAGCGGCTGGACAGTGACATCGGCCTCGGGAAGGATGTTGTGAACCGCAGCCGTCACCGCAGCGACTAGCTGCTCGGAGCGTTGAAAAGTCACAGTGCGCGCCAATCCAACCGAAAGATCGGCGAAATAGTGGTTGCCGGCGCGGCGGATGCGAACCCGGCCAACCTCGAGCACGCCATCCACTCGGGCTACCGCATCCGTGATCTGCGCGCGGACTCCGGCGGGGGCCGCATCGAGCAGAGCATCGACGGTGCGGCGCGCCAGTCGCCAGCTCACCGATACGATGACGCCCGCAACAAACAAAGCGGCAATTGGATCAGCCCGCAGCAGCCAATCCAGATGATAGAGCCGGCCTAAGAGAATGAGAGCGAGGCCCACAATGACGACGCCTGAAGACCAAACGTCGGTGGAAAAATGCAGCGCGTCGGCCTCGAGGGCCTGGCTTTGATATTTGGTTGCGATCCGGCCCAACGCGTGCGAACGCCACCAATCCACCGCCATCGAAATCAGCATCACGGCGAAGGCCCAAACCGAAGGTTCGACATCTACCCGGCGAAAAAATAGCCGCAACATGGCTTCGTAGATGACCCAGACAGTGGTGATTAGAAGCAGGCCGGTTTCTACGAAGGCTGAGAAGTTTTCGACTTTACCGTGGCCGTATTGGTGATCGGCATCGGCCGGCTTGTCGGATACACCAACGGAAAAATAGGTGAGCAGGGCCGCGATCAAGTCCAGCGCCGAGTGGGCAGCTTCGGAAAGAATTCCGAGGCTTCCTGTGGTCACTCCGACCGCGATTTTCGCGGTGGTGATCAGTACCGCTGCCACCACGGAGTTACCCGCCACCGCGCGCTTCTCTGCGCGCATCGCGTTTGGCGAATAAAGGGCCGGGGTTCCGGACATGAAGGGATTATCGCCGTTAATCCGGAATTGCGCCAAGCAGAATCAGATTTGGTAGTGGGTCAGTTTGAAAAAGCAGCGTGCGCTTCCACCCGTCGGCGTCATTCCGTCTCTAACGACGCTGCACCCTGTCAAGCGTTTTGTGACGACACTTCGGCGGC
>JBAPOI010000189.1:0-3073 GCA_049279555.1 Candidatus Sulfotelmatobacter sp. | reverse complement strand
CCTTCGCTGCCTTCCTGCAGACGGAATACGCGCCGCAAGGCCGCACCACGCTCTCGATCACCTCATTACCCGACGGCGAGAAGCGCTACCAGAACAACATTTACGCGCGGACTACTACCCGGATGACTCCGGACGAAATACACCAACTGGGCCTGCGCGAGATCGACCGTATCGAAGCCGAGATGACTTCGATTGCGAAGAAAGCAGGCTTTGCCGACCTTGCTTCGTTTCGAGCTTCACTCAAGACCAATCCAAAATACATCCCGACTTCGGCTGATCAGATTCTCGATGATTTCCGCCGTTATATCGCGCAGATGGAACCGAAGCTGCTCGAGCTTTTCACGCTGCTTCCCAAGTCGCCGGTCACCGTAGAAGCGATACCGGCATTCCAAGCTGCCGCAGCGACGCATTACGTTACCGGCACCCCGGATGGAAAGCGGCCGGGCCGGGTAGTTGTCGCTACTTCAAATTTCGCCGAGCGATCGCTTATCGATGACGAGGCGATCGCCTACCACGAAGGCGTTCCCGGGCATCACATGCAGTTATCCGTGCAGCAGCAGCTCACCGGGTTGCCCAAGTTCCGGCTGCACAGTCTCGGCTTTAATGCGTATATCGAAGGCTGGGCGCTCTACGCTGAGCAACTCGGCAAAGAAGTTGGTTTCTATCAAGATCCCGTCTCAGACTACGGTCGCCTCTCCTCGGAACTTTTTCGCGCAGTGCGCCTCGTAGTCGATACTGGGATACACTCGAAAGGATGGTCTCGCGATCAGGTGGTCGAATTTTTCCGCAAGAGCGGCGCGGTCGACGAGCCGAGCATCCAGTCGGAGACGGACCGATACATTGCATGGCCTGCGCAAGCCCTGAGTTACAAGCTTGGCCAGCTCAAGTTCCGCGAACTAAGGGAACGCGCGCGAAAAGAATTGGGCGCAAAGTTCGACATACGTACCTTCCACGACGAGATGCTGAACGGCGGAACACTTCCACTCGATATGCTGGAGGCGCGCACGAATAAATGGATTGCGGAGCAAAAGGCAAAGTGAGTTGTGACGCCGGACCGCGCGACTTTCGGGTGAGCGATGATCGGACTACGCTAACTCCAGTTCAATCTTCTTACCAGCCGGATCGATCTTCGCGATACGAAACTTGCGAATCTGTCCCGCGCTGACGGGTTCGGGTTTCGTCGCGCCTGCAGGTGCGTTGCCCTTCCATCGCGCCTGCAGCATGGAGCCAAGGGAAGACAAATCAGGCTTCGAAGATGATGGAGCCGGTTCGGCTCGAAGTTTGCTTTCCGCTGCCGCGCTCGCGATGCGGCACTTTGCTCGGATGCCCTCGCCAAGCTCCACGCTGGCATTTCCATCCGAACTGTCGACGACTCGGCCCGTGACCACATCACCTTCCTTGTGCTCGACGATGTATTCGTCCAGCCCGCTCGGAACTAATTGCTTCATGCTAAGGCGCAGTTGCCGCTTCTCAGTATCGACGGTGAGCACCTGAGCCTTCACAACTTGTCCAAGCTTGAGCACGTCTTGCGGATGGTTGATGTGCTTGTGGGCGCTCATCTCGCTGACATGAATCATGCCTTCCACGCCTTCCGTCAGCTGCACGAAGGCGCCGAACTTCATGATGCTGACGACGGATCCTTCGATCACGGAACCTGCGGCGAACCGTTGCGCGGCGTCGGCCCAGGGATCTCCCAGCGCCTGTTTCAGTCCAAGAGAAATTCGGCGCTCGCCAATACTCACTCCAAGAATCACCACATCGACCGTCTCCCCCGGTTTCACGATCGTGCTGGCGCTCTTCAACTTCTTTCCCCACGACATCTCCGAGACGTGAATCAGTCCCTCGACGCCAGGTTCTAGTTCCACGAATGCGCCGAAATCCATCACGCGCGTCACCGTGCCCCGAGCGCGTTCGCCAAGTTTGTACTTTGCCGTAGCGGTATCCCACGGGTCGGGCTCCAGTTGCTTCATGCCGACAGAAATGCGCCGCCGCTCGGAATCAATCTTGAGGACTTTGACTTCCACCTCTTGTCCAACCGAGAGAACGTCCGCCGGCTTGCTCACGCGGCTCCTAGAAATATCGCTGACATGCAACAGCGCGTCTACGCTTCCAATCTCAATGAACGCGCCGTAATCCATCAAACTTCGAACCGTGCCGTGCAGCGTTTCCCCTTCCTTCACCTCGGAGTAGCGGCGGTCTTTCTCCGCAAGCTCTTCTTCTTCGGCGACCACGCGGCGGTCTACCACCACGTCCTCGTCTGCCTCATCGAGCTTGGTGATGCGGCAGCGGATCTCATGCTCGACCAGTTTTGCCATTTCGGCAGCATCGCGCGTACCGCTGCGCGAAGCCGGCAGGAACGCGCGAACGCCGACATCCACGCTCAGGCCGCCCTTTACCACACCGGTCACCGTGCCAACGATTGTCGTTTTCTCGGCAAAGGCCTTTTGCAGAGATGCCCAATCTTTTGGCTGCTCGATTTTCCCGAGGCTGAGTTCGTAATAGCCCTCTGGATCACGGCCCTTGATAGAGACCGCAAGCTTATCGCCGGGCGTCACGGTTTTACCCGCGCCTTGAAACGCCGACAGCGGCAAAATGCCTTCGGTTTTGAATCCGATATCGACGAGCACCGAATCGACGGTGACCGCAATGACCGTGCCTTCGCGGCCATTTCCCGCTTTCGCCGGCTTGCGCGTTTTGCTTTTCTCGAACTGCGAGAGAATATCTTTGAACGATTCTTCGGACGCGTTAATGGATTGGGCAGCGTCTGCACTACCTGAGTTGGACATGACTGGATCGGACATGAAGGTTACAGCCTCATTATGGCGACGTTCCGACTAGGATAACACCGCGCTCCGCGCTGCAACCGCCTGCGCTTCGACCGGCATTGACTTGCCTGTTTCGCAAGACGTAGGATTCTGCTGCCCTACTCGTCAGCCAAAAGTTTGCTCTATTTGCGTCGCTACGCCGCTCCGTAGTGCGCGCCACGTGCTGGAAAAATACGGAGAAGAGAAAGGAACAGAATGAATTCTTTAACCCGCCGCAAGTTCATGCGCATTGGCGCCGGCTCCGTGGC
>JBAPOI010000188.1:0-2602 GCA_049279555.1 Candidatus Sulfotelmatobacter sp. | reverse complement strand
CATACGTCAGGTGTCCAGGCTGAATCGAAGCCGGCTCGTTCTTCAGTTCCGGATTACCGCCCATCGGCGGCCGGACGCCCTTTTCAACGTATTCCGCCTTGCGCACCGTCTCTAACTGAATCTGCTTCGTGTCGCCCAGCGCATCCCAACCCGGGGAACGCCCATACGGGTTGTTTGACACCACCGACCACCGCGCAGCAAAGAACGGTGCCTCGTGGAACCCACGAATGCTCAGCGGCTTTTCCGTCGCCTGCCCGCGCAGCCAGTAGACCTCGCACCACGCAAACTTCTTCGGCACGACAAAAAACGGCTTGTCGCTCCTGGCCCGCGGCAACATTGACGTATTCGGCTCGATCGAATGCGCCACCACGAACTCACGATCCCACGACGCGCCGCCCATCGCCCACATATTCTGCACATCTGGCGGGCAGTTCTCCAGATGGAACATCTCAACGATCGCGTAAACAGTGAGCACAAATTCCCGCAGTAACGTGTCCACATTCAGCCGGAACCCGGTCGCTAGGAAATACTCGCCGGCACACGGCAGGTAGCACCGGATTACATCCTGCTGGTCCTCGTAGATAATCACCGGCGCGGTGCCGAACGTCGCCACGTCCTGGAACGCCTGCGCCATGATATTGTAAAAGTTGGACTCGGCGAGAATCATGTAAATCAGATCCTCGGTGTCCTCCAGCCATTCCGCTGCATCCGCGTCCGGCTCATACCCCGGCAGCCCCACGCCAAGCTTGAACCAAGGCCGCGTCGGCGACGTGAGACCCGTCCACATGCCAGCCGCGCAAATCTGCATCGCCAGCGTCGCCGTGCTGTCAATGATCTCCTCGTTCAGCCAATTTCCTTTGTTCCAGACGTTAGGAGCCACGACAAAATGGTACCGTTCGGGGCGGATGTATTGGGCTAATACCGCCCAAGTGGCCCACCATGACCACCTCCAGTTGCGGAGAGAATTTAATCTAGCTTCCCGCCTTTGGAATATCTCGTTCCAATTCTCGTCCGGTTGCGCATCGCCTCCCGGTAATGTCGGCGGCATCTCGGCCAACAGCGTGGGGCCGGCGCTTTCGTAATACGCGCGGGCGTACTTGTCGTCGGTGGTGTCGAGCGGCATATCAGCCAGTCCTCATTATACGGCGCATGACGGAAACTGGAACTGACAAACGATATGGATTTTGTTCCGGCGAGAAAGCCGGGTTACCATGCCGTACAGCAACATCGTTTAGAATATCCTTGGCTACTTCGCGCGCCAAAACGGTGCCGTCGTAGATGTCCAGTGCGGATTTTCTTAAAATGTCCGCCACACTCAGGAGATCCTCTTCGGTGAACTTTTGCATTACTTCTTTCCAATCCCCGGCGAATGGAACGCAAGATCGTCATTTCCGCTTAGCCCGTCATCCGCGCCACCATGCAGCCAACAGCGAACCATAACGGCCGCTTGCATGATGTTGCAGTCGGGCGTTCCTTCACGAAGCGAGCGCACGACAAACCGATAAATGCCGGCCGGCAAGATCATCGCCAACTCGAACGACAACCGGTTGGCGCGCACGTAATCCTCACGCGGCGCATCTGCGCGCAAGTTCGCTGCAAGGATCAGATATTCCGCCACCTTCTCAATAATGCAAATATCTTCGGCATTTATGACACTAGTCATCAGAACCTAACCTCCAGCCCAAGCATAACTGCGACAACCGCCAGCACAATCCCGGCCGCAAGGATCATCAGGTCAAGGCGCATCGCATTGCACTAGTTTCATTCGGCGCCGATGCTCGCAAGATCGACGACTATTCTCGCCGCGCGTTACCCATTCACAGTTCTCTGGCGAATAATCCGCACCAGAGTCTAGGCGATCAATAGATAATCCAGGAACATAACCCGATTTGACCGACCATTCTCGGAAGACGTTAAAAGAAGACCAAACATCAGTTACACAGATGCCTTTTCTACCGTAATAAAAGTAACTGGTATTGCCCACATCGCGACATCGGCTGAGCATTCCCTTCCAGACCATGTAAAGCTTCGTCTTGCCACCCCTATTAGGACCGCTACAGTCCCCGTGCTTTATGTGCACAGCAGATCTGCGGTCTGATTCACAGTTCTTGCAACCAGGATTCGCCGCCGATTTCAATGTGGTAGTTAGTAACTCACGTTGGCCGCCACAATCGCAAGCAGCAAGCCAAAGCGTCCCACTCGGAGTGGTTCGTACACGTTCGATTACAGTAAGGGCGCCAAAGCGCTGGCCGATCAACTCCGCTCGCATGTTCTACGACCCCAGCAACTGCTTCTGCCCAACATTCGTCTCGGTCGCCGGATTCAGCGCCATCGTCAGCGGACCAGCGGCCGCACCGGTCTGCGCGCTCTGCGACGTAGGCCCAGCCGGCCCCGTCGCAGCACTCGGCGCACCCCCACCCAACGTGCCCGAACTCCCATAAGGCAGCCCGTTCCCGCCATACAACGGATACGGAGGCGCCTGACCGGTAATCGCGCTCGTCCACGCGTTCACCGTAGTCGCCTGGCCGGGCGAGACACCGCCGACGTTGGGGCGCACGAAGCCCATCAATCCCCCAACTTCGTCTTGCCGGCGTCCGGCGCC
>JBAPOI010000187.1:0-2392 GCA_049279555.1 Candidatus Sulfotelmatobacter sp. | reverse complement strand
AGAATGGGCTGGTTGATGATTTTTCCCAGATGTCCACCGAGGCGTTCAATCCAGCCGTATTCACTGTCGCCATAACGAATCTTAAGGGTCTGCTTCTTCATGTTATACTCCTGTCTTTTTCTGTCTTGCATTACAACACTTACTTGTTCTCTACATCATTGGTCACCGCCAGTACATTTTTACTGGGCGACAGCTCGATATTCTTTCTTGGCACCTACTATGAGGCTCTGCTTTTCTCCGTTACGCTCGCGGCTTGTGCTTCCGGTTGCGAAATCTGAGTTGCATGAGCTGGAGCGCGATCGAGCCAACATCCCGGGCGCACCTCATCCAGAATCTCCGCGATCGTCAGACACACCAACCGCGCCTTACCCTCCATATCCACCCAAACGCTGTGGCGGCTGAACTGACCGGATTGCTCGGCGGTATCACAGTAATCTTGAATCGTGGTGATCTCACGATCGGTGAAACCCGCACTGCGTAATCGTTGTGTGTACATCTTCATGGAATACTCCTTTAGTTCATACAATAGGTGTTGGTGGACATCGTTACAGTATCCGCAAAAGGCGGACAGCGCAATCCCTCTATCGGGTCTTGATTGATGGGCAGACAAACATAAAAACCGGCGTCTTGTTCAGTGAGGCCGAAGCCAGCAACTAAACAAGACGCGCGGAGGATACGGTACTTACCGTCGGGGCTTTGTCTTGTGGGGGTGTTCGTGGTGCAAGGGCGTCTGTTTTGTGTTGCGGATGGGCGCTACGCCGGCTGCCAGGTATTCACCGACCTCTTGACTCACTCGATACATGGCCTCGACGCCGTAGATATTTTCCTTTTGCAGTCGCTCCCGGGTCAATACCTCGTGATAGGCAGTCTGAACCAGGTCATGCAGTGACAGATGGTTACGCATGTTGGTCTTCGGGGGCAACGATTGGTCGACGCGCAGCTGGGCTGCGTTCTTGTTGTAAAGCCCTATGTAGCCCGCATTGGTCAGTGGTCCGAGATCTTTCGCACCAGCGCCACGGTGAAGCCATTCGGCGGTCATGAGATTCCGACAGGCAATGCTGTTCATGCGCTCGGCTGCCATCGCTTCCGCTTCGAGTTCATCGCAGGCATACTGCCTGAGGTAGTGCTGTTTCATGCGCTGAAGGGCTCTGTTCACGGCCAAATCCGGATTGTGCTTTTCCTCATCAATGTGGCACCAGCTACGGATTAGCGCTCTTTCAAGAGGCTTATTGAGGAACGCGGCGTATTTCAAACCGATTTCCCAGGGCGCCCACGTGCCACCACCGGAACGCGGAGCACCGCGTTGTGTCTGGACGAGATAGCAGTCTTCGACGTCGGTGTTAGTCGCACAAGACTGGAGAAACGCAAGAGTGTCCGGATGTTTCAACCATTGACGAGGGGCTTTGCTAGCGGGACAGCCGGCTGCCTTATGAATGTCCGTAAGAGATACGAGTTCTTGGCCTTTGGGACCACGCGTCTTGATGGAATGACCTGCAATGGTCCGGGAAGTGAGGGTTGCCTGATTCATAGTATCCTCCCTATCGGTTATCAGGACTTAAAGAAAAGCGCTGGTCGTTAAACTAAACAACCAGAACGTACGTTTACTTGTAAAGCCTAAACGTGTTATTAAGTATACCGCACTAAGGTGTGGCAGCGCAAGTGAGATTCTTTAGATGTGGTAGTTTGTCATTAACCGAGGTGCTTTAGTACGAACGTGGGACTGTGGGGTGTGAGCTTGGCGTGATGGTACCAGTAATTTATTACTCAGGTTTTTGAGTATAGCACTGGCGAGATTGGTTCTGATCGGCTGTGCTAATACCACTCAATATGTCCCCAGAGGGCAAGGTAGGTCGCTTGCGACCCTGTTGTAGATCGCTTGCATTTGAGGCGCATTGGACTGATGGGATATAAACAGGTGAACGACCTGGCTTAATGGAAACGGTTGTGAACCAGATGGCAACGGCTCGGCGTCGAGGGGTTCCGTTAGATGGGATGTTGTATACAAGCGTGAGCAGATCGACGGACTTGACGCGACGGGTTAACCGTTGAGACACCGATGTTGAGGAGGGCGGATCGCAGTACCTCCCAACATTTTATCGTTGCTCAGGTAGGTGGCGAGCAGACGAGTTAACGACCTTGCCGCGATGGTCGGGGATGTCTGCTTGGTGCGGCACCTGATGACGAGGATCGTGCGTGCTCCCGCTCATTTGCCGCCGTTTACACTTTCGACCGTTGTCGCCACTGGTGTCTTTCAACGGCGAGCGCACCTGTGGCCGTGATTTACTTTAATTTACGACGAGCATCCTGTCTGAAGTAAACCGATCCTGCTTGCCGCGCGTTCTTGATGTCGGGGTCTCTGCTACTGGATGGGTCAGCAACTCTATCGGTGACA
>JBAPOI010000186.1:0-25486 GCA_049279555.1 Candidatus Sulfotelmatobacter sp. | reverse complement strand
GTAATCTGAGCAAGTCCGGTGCTGGAGCTTGAATAGGTAAACGTTCCATCGCGATTGTTGCGATACAGCGAATAGCGCTGGAAGCTCAAGTCGTCAACCAGCAGGTCCAGCCAGCCGTCGTTGTCGTAATCGGCCACGTCGACGCCCATGCCGGAAAAAGTATGGCCGTGTTCATCAACCGCAATGCCAGCAAGAAAGCCGCGTTCCTCAAAGGTCCCGTCGCCGTTGTTGTGCAGCAGCATCTGCGGCCAGTTGTCGTTGGCAACAAAAATATCCGTCCATCCGTTGTGGTCGTAGTCGCCGATATCAACCCCGAGGCCCTTGATCTTCAAATCCGCGAGGCCAGACCTGGCGGTGGCATCTGTGAAATGGCCGCGGCCATCATTATGGTAGAGGGTTAGGGTCGATGGTGGAAACTTTTCCGGGCCGCAAAACTGGCGGCGCTCGGGTGTGCCACATCGCGTTCCGAGGTTGAAGTCCCACAGCACGTAACGGAGAACAATTAAGTCAAGCAAACCGTCGTTGTCGTAATCGACCCATGCGGCTCCGCTGGAAAGGCCGTTCGCGCCGACTCCAGCCGATTCCGTAACGTCGGTGAATGTGCCGTTGCCATTGTTACGGTACAGGTGGTTGTGTTCGAAACCGGTGACGTAAAGATCGTCAAAGCCGTCGTTGTTGTAATCTCCGACGGCAACCGCGAAAGAGTAACCGTCTCCCGACAAACCAGATTTGGCAGTCACATCGGTGAAGGTCCCGTCTTTTTCCTGGTGATAAAGCCGGTTCCAAAAAGAGGGGTCCGTTTTTTCAGGCCGATCGGTTGGGCCAGCCGGATCTTTAATCGCTGCGCCATTTGCGAAAAAAATGTCAGGGCGGCCATCGTTGTCGAAATCAAATACCGCGACACCACCGCCAAAACTCTCAATGATGAATTTCTGCGAGGTCAGCCCAGGCTGGTGGCGAAAGTTGATGCCTAGTTTCTCGGTTACATCGGTAAAGCGAAGCTGGGCGGGGTTGACCGGCTTTGGCGTGGGCAGGCGAGGCGGGAAAGGGGACTGACCCCAAGTTGAGATGCACCAGAGAACGAAAAACATCCCCCAAAGCAGCGCGGCCAAGCGCCTGCGGCACGGACGGAACTGCATCATCATCTCGTGCGCTCGGACGCAAACTCATTTCGACTGGCGAAAAGGACTTCGTTGTCTTGAGCGCCGCGGTAAGGAGGCCGCAGTTCGCGATCTTGCTCTCCGAGATCTGGTCGATCCAGATCTGGTGGACGCAGATTCAGAGAGATCGGAGACACGGAATCCCGCTGCTGCGGTAAACCGGAAATCGAAAGAGTGAACAAGGAAAAATCATCGAACCAGAATGCAGCGTCCCACGGTCGGACCAGCCAGGAACTGGAGGGCGGTCCAATGTGCTGCCGGTCTCGCGTACCCGGAGGGTTGGTCGAGGCATAGATCGTTTTCTTTGACTTGGTGAGCTGAGTCGTCTTCGGGGCGGCTGTCGCGCTGGCAATCAGAACGTTAATCCCTTCAAAGTTCGAATCGGAGCTTGTCAGAACAACCGTGAGCGTGTTCGTTCCGGGCAGGAACAGCGTGCTGTGAGGTCCGATCGAGAAGGGTATGCCGGGCTGCCCGGATAACGACCAAGTTGAGTTATCCGCGTACACGACGGGCTCGTTGTTCAAGTACAGATACGCGCCATCGTCTACCCATATCGTCCCTTGGATTGCTGCCGTCGCTGGATCGAATCCGCTGAGATCGAACGTCTGTGTGAATGTATATCCCGCGGGCCCTCCGTCGCTTGTATCGGACCACGCAATCCACTGGGAATTTGCGTTGTCCGGAGGCCACGAAGAGTAGAGGTTGCCGGAACTGAGAACTGTGGCGGGACCACTATAAACGCAGCAACTGTTGGGATTGTTCACCGACCAGTTTGGATCGGACGCTCCACCCGCAAGTTGAGTCGTGCCTCCCGCCCCAAGACCCGTGCTGTAGATCGGCAACGGGGCGCCGGTGGCCGCGCTCGCTGTACCCGTAGTGAAGTTGTAGTATGCGCCGTTCGTAATCGGGTTTCCGATTACGTCATAGATCAAACCGGTTCCGTAATTGATGCGGAGTTGGAATTGCGAAGTCGGCGCCAGATTATTGTTCGGCGTCAGTGTGACCGTTGTTTGATCTGGCGAGACGGTAGTAAGCGAGAACGGCACCGTCTGTTCGCTGGAGTCGTTAATGCTCACATCGCTCAGCGAGACGCCGCTACCGTTCGTGAATGAAGCGGGATCGATCGCCTGCGAGAATACGAGTTGAATGGTCGTGCCCACGTCCACGTTCGACAGGCCATTGTTGGTTAGCGGAGTGGATACGCCGCTGACGAGAACGTTCGCGGAAAGCAGTTGCGTCGATGCCGATCCAGTAGTTCCGCCGGTATTAAAGCCGAACACATACGGGTTGGCGAGAACATTGCCAGACAAGTCTTTCACTCCTGCCGCCGTGACTGTGTAGCTGGCATTGGGAGCGAGGAGCGCGGACGGCGTAACGCGCACAGCGGCATTGCCCCAGGCGAGAGAAGCCGTCGCCGGCACGGGAGTACCGTTGCTGCTGAGGGTTACTTGTCCCAGGCTTGTCGGATCGAGCGGCCTGTCGAATACGATCTCGATGATCGAATTCTCCAACACTCCTGAAGCACCTGCGGGCGGGACGATAAACAGAACCTGCGGAGGCGTCGTCACCGGAGCGCTGGCGGTATTGAAGTTGAAACACGAGCTTCCCGACACATTGCCATCGACGTCCGTGACGCCGTTGTAACAGAGTTGGTACTGAGAAGCAGGGAACAAAGCGGAGGTTGGAATCAGCGTGATCGTCATCCCGTCCGGACTTACGGATCCAGTCGTCGTCACGTTTTGACCGAGAGAGTAACTGTACAGAGTCACGAACAGATAGGCGCTCGGATCAAGTGGCTTGTTGAAGGTCAGCGTGATGGCGGTGTTGACTGGCACGTTGGTTTGGCTGTTGGTGACACTCTGGCTCACGAGTTGCGGTGCCGTCAGGTCAGGGCCATTGCCGGTGTTGAACGTCACAGTTTTAGCGGCCAGATTCTGGCCGACAAGATCGGTGATGCTACTTCCGAGCGAAAGCGTGATCGTCGCGTTATCCGGCAGCGGAGACAGCGGCGTTAATGTGACGTACGTGACATTGTCCGGGGTACTGAATGCTTCAGAGTAAGCAAGCTGCGTCGGCCCGTTCGACAAGGTCACTGTCGATGGATTGATGCTGATGGTATCCATCACCTTGTTAAACGAGAAGCGGATCGTCGCATTGTCACCAACCTTTGTAGCGTTATTCGCGGGAGCAATCGCAGCCACCGTCGGCTGCACTGCGTCGAAGGTCGTACCCGTGTTAAAGCTCCATGTTCCTCCGCCGTAGGCATTGCCACTGAGGTCGGTAATGCCCGAGCCAATAGAGATCTGGAACGAAGAACTCGCTGGCAGCGGTGAAACCGGGGTCAGGCGAAGGATACTAGGCGACGGGAAGCTGATGTTGGTCGCAACCAGACTGTTGGACCATCCGCACCAGCCATTGCAGTTGTAAAGCCCGAAATTACTGGAGGTCACCGTGCCTGGATCGACGGGCTTGCTGAATTGGACGTCCACGATGGAATTCGTGGGAGCGGCAGCGCTGCTTCCGGGTTCCACCGAAAGAACCGTTGGAGGAGCGACGGCATAGTCGCTGGTGGTCACGAACTGGCTCGAATACGCAGCGAAGGAATTTCCGTAGATATCCTGCACGGCTGGCTGAACAAAAACCTGCACGGTCGCATTGAAGGTCAGCGGCGCAGACGGAGTGAATTCAATCGCACCTCCATTCGGTGTCACGGTGACGCTTCCGGTGACGGCGACGCCATTCTGCGAAACCACAACCTCACCCTGCACAGTGGCAGGATTTACCGGCGAACTGGCATACAGCGTAATCGCCGTGGTCGTGGCAACGCCAGTGCTGCCGCTGCCCGGCCGCATGGCGGTCACGTTGGGAATGAACTCCGCGGTAGGCGCCGGAATGGTGGAGAACGAACTGCGGAACGGAGTGGTAATCGGATTGCCGCTGAGATCCACGACTCCGTTGTTGACGACCACGGTCAGCGTGGAGCTGTAGGGCAGCCGCGTGTTGAGCGTGACCGTGCGGTTATCGGACGACCACGTGAGATAGGCCTGCAGGTTGGTGTAGCCGTTGAAGAGCTGGAAGTTCGCTGGCGTGATGGTGTTCGGATCGATGGATTCGTTGAACACCAGCGTGACCCCCGCTCCGGGCCCAACTCCGGTTGCGCCATTGGCGGGGGCGACGGAGACGACTTGAGGATTGGTCGTAGCGCCTGCACCGGTGGTGAACTGCTCCGTAGTGCAGGGGAAAGCATTGCCGGCCAGGTCGAGCAACGAAGAAGAACAGCTCACTTGCATCTGGATGTTCGAGTTCGGGGGCAATGGTGACGCAGGAGTGAATGTAAGGGTGATTCCGTCAGTCGATAACGCGACACTGCCACCGATGGGATTGTTGTTGTCGGTAAGGTCACTCAACTGGATGGAATAGGCATTGGCGCTTGGCGGATAGACCGAGCGGTCGAATTGCACGACAACCGGCATCGAAGGATCGACGGCCTGTGCACCGTTCGCCGGCACAATCGAGACAACCGTGCCGCAGCAGGTGTAAGTGCCTGTGCTAGTGAGGAAGCTGCTGGTGAACTGTTGGACAGCATTGCCATCCACATCGGTGAAACCAGAGACGTTGATGGTGTATTGCGTAGCCGGTGCCAGAGGTGCCGCCAGGTAGTAATAGAGAGTGAGGCCGTCACCCGAGTAAGAGACGCTTCCGGGTGCAGCCGGAGTCAGCGTCAGGGCATTCTGCGTGAAAGTGGCAGGATCGATTGAATTGCTCAAAGTCACGCTGATCGTCGTGTTTACCGGAACCGGATTCGCGCCTCCGGGATCATTCGCGGGCACAACCGAGGTGACAGTCTCAGGGCTGGTATCCGGTCCGGAACCGGTGGTGAAACTCCAGCAGCACGCATATCCGGAGTTTCCATTGAGGTCGTAGAGAGAGCCCATGCCGAACTGGTAGGTGGTGTTGACATCGAGTGAACCCGGATAAGTGATGGTTGCGCTCAGCAGGTTCGAAGCGAACGTGAGCGCCGAACCGGCAACGTTCGTGTTGGCCGACTGGTTATAGAGATACCATCCCGACGAACGGATGGGATCAATTGCCTCATTAAAGTTCAGCTGGATGGACGGCTGAGTGCCCGTGGTCGAGCCGCTAAGCGGGTTCACGCTGACGACCTGCGGATAGGACACATTGATGCCGGTGCCGGTGGTGAAGAGAACCATTGTGGTCTGTCCCGGATTGCCTGCGGGATCGGTGATTCCAGTTACCGTCAGAACATATGTCGTGCTGGTCTGGAGCAATGAGGCAGGCTGGAAGCGCACGATGGTATCGCCGTTCACGAAGCTCGGCGTTAACGGGACCGGAATACCGTTGCCCACCAAGGTCACGTTAGAAGCAGAAGGCTCTGCGATCGGCCGGTCAAATTGCACTTCTGGTGTGAAGTTCACCGGAAGCCCGGTCGTGCCGTTACGCGGAACAGTTTGGAGAATCTGCGGGCCACCGGTTTGCGCCGTGATCGCCGTCGTGAAGTAGGCGCTGAAGCAATTTTCCGAGTTACCCGTTAGATCAAGCGCACTGCAGGTTTGCAGATAGTAGCTGCGACCGACCGCGAGCGGAGTAACCGGCGCCGCCGTGACTTGAGTCCCATCCGGACTGAATGAAACAACGATGGGTACTTGCTGGTCGAGAGATTCATCCTGCAGCGAGATTGTGTTGTTGATGACAAACGTTCGCGTGTCCATTGGACGGTCGAAGGTCATAGTAAACACGCTCCCGACCGGCACGTTGTTGTCGCCATACGCGATTGTGCTGGAGACTACGTGCGGCGAGCTGAAATTCGGCCCAGCGGCGGTCTGGAATGTGACCGAGGTTGGGGGCACGACATTCCCCACGCCATCGGTAATCCCGTTGGCGACGGCGACCGTAATCAGAGAGGAATCCGGCAGTGCACTCTCCGGCGTTATCGTCACCCGGCTGGTGTTGTCGTAGCTGAACGTATAAGGAATTGTGTTCCCGCCCGACTGCAACGTCAGGGTCTGCGCATTGATTGTCAGTGGATCAATGTTCTTATTGAACGTGACCCGAACGATGCCGTTGTCGCCGATATTCGTGGCACTCTGAACCGGTGCGAAGCCGGCGACTGATGGTTGCAATTGGTCGGCAGCAGTCGTGACCGTGAAATCCCATCCAGTATTGCCGGGATAAGCGATTCCGTTAACGTCCAGAATGCCCGAACCTAGGATGACTTCGTACTGGTCTCCAACGTTCAAAGGCGCAGACGGTGTCAGGCGAATTACGTTCTGCGATACCTGTGAAATCGTGGCGTTAATGGGGACTGGGGTGTACCAGCCGCAGTCTCCACTGCAATCGGAAAGGTAGAAATTGTTGCTGTTCACTGTGGTGAAGTTGATGGACTTATTGAACTGCAGGTCCACCACCGTGTTCGCCGGTGTCTGGTTGTTGCAGCAACTTGGATAGGCGGAGACTACCGACGGCGCCGTCGTAGTCAGACTCGGAGCGACGGAGAAGTTCGTATAGTAGTTGTAGAGGGAATTGCCAAAATTATCGGTCGCGGCGCTGGAGAACCAGACCTGAACCATGCTTCCCGCCGCTAGCGGGCTCGACGGTGTGAAGGTCACAATCTGATTGGTCGCGTCCACCGAGGTGCTGCCGGTGATTAGACCACTGTTCACCGCGACAAAGATGGCATTGCTCATCGTTGCCGGGTTGATGGGTGAATTAATGAAGAACGTCAGCGGTGTATTCGGATCCACACCGCTCGCACCGGTCCCAGGACGGAAAGCTGTGACCGAGGGGTGAATCGTGTTGTCGCTCTGCACGGTTGTGAAAGTGGAGGTGAACTCCGAGCCGAGCGGATTGCCCGAAACGTCAGTCGCGTTTGGAGAAACAACGACTGTGAACGTTGTCCCGTAGGTCAGGCTGCCAGTATAGAAGGTCGCCATCGTGCTATCCGATGACATGCTTACGCCACTCGTGTAAAGAGTGCTTCCGACAAACAACGCCATGTCCTGGTAAAGGGTCGCCGGGTTCATCGGTTTCGAGAACGTCACCGTGACCGGACTATTCGGCCCGATTCCATTGCCGGCATTCGGCGGCACGACGGAAACGACCGTTGGAGGAACGTTATCCGTGGCCGCAGCCGTGGTGAAGCAGGGAGACGTGTTCGGCGTGATAAACGCATTTCCGGAAATGTCCATGAGCGAGGCGCCATAGGAAAGGTTGACGCAGATCTGGTGTGTTCCGGCGTAGGGGAAGTTCGGCGTAAAGGTAGCGCTCAACTGATCGCTGCTGACGGTAATCGTGCCGCCCCAAGATGCGCCTACCGTGTTGTCGTTCACGTTAACGCTCTGAGAGTTCACGCTCAGCGGGTCGACTGGTTTGCTGAAGGTGAGGACAATCGGAGTATTCACCGGGACATTCGTCGCTCCGTTCGCAGGAGAAACCAGGACGGTGCCTTGGGTTGTGTCTCCCACGCTGGAGTTGGAAGTGGTGAAGTTCCACGAATAGGGCGACATCACGTTGCCGTCAACGTCTTTTACGCCCGAAACCGAGACGGCGTAATTTGTGTTCGGCGAAAGCAGATTGCCGTTGATCGGCGCGAACGTGAGGGTGACGTTGTCATAGGCCAAGCTCGTGGAACCGGCCACGGCAGCGCCTCCGGCTGCGGGTGTTGGCACAATCGCGTGGGCAACCGATGTCTGGTCGATCGGTTTATTCATCACAACCTGGATCTGCGGGTTCGGGGCAATATTGGTAGCTCCCGGTGCCGGAGAGACTCCGGAAACCGTCGGCGCCACGGTGTCGACTGCGGTGCCAGTGATGAAGCAAGCCTGACCATAGGACCAATTCCCCACGCGATTCGCCGCCTCAATGTTCCAGCAATATTGCGTGCTGGCTTCGAGCGGGCCGGCGAGTGAGAGCGTGAACGTTGTGCCGTCTGGAGAGAGCGCGAGAGTGGTACCGGGTACGTTCAAGCCGGTGTCAGTGTTGTAGATGTAATAGTAGCCACTGTAGTAGCCGCCGTAGTAGTTGCTGACCTGTTCCATGAGCGGGCTCATGGGCTCGTTGAAGACCACCGTAAACGTCGGGTTTTCGCCGGTCGTTTCGGAGTAAGTCGGGTTCCAGGTCGACATCTGCGCGTAGGAATTATCGGCACTGGTTCCGGTGGTAAAGCTGAACGTGCCCGGGTTCGACAGCGGATTGCTCTCGGAATCCTCCAGTGCCGATGTGTAGGTGACGGTGTAGCTCGTGTTCGGAGTAAACCCGCCCGCCGGCATGAACGTGATTTGAGAATAATCCGGCGAACAGCCTAACGTGCCGTTCACCGGCGCTCCGCTGGAGGTTACCTGGATCGCCGAGGAAGCGGTTGAAGGATCGATCGACTCAGTGAAGCTGAGCACGACATTCGCGTTGGTCGGTACTGTTGCATCGCCGTTCTGGATGTTGGCTGCGACGAATGCCGGACCTGAACTGTTGTTCTGGAAGCCGGTCGCGAACTCCTGATACGAACCTTGGTATGCATTGCCCGACGCGTCGGTGAACGATGAACCACCACTCAAGATGTAGTAGTTCATGCAGATGGAATACGTCGCGCCGATACCCAGTTGCGCGGACGGGACGAAGGTAACGATTCGGCCGGAAGCATCGACGGTCAACGTACCCGGAATTGCCAGTATGCCTTGGTAGGCGACGTAGTAGCAGCCGAAACCGTTTGGCGCAAGATAGATGTTGTTGCTGTTGACGCTGTTGCGATTCAACGGTTCGTTGAACACCATCGTGATCCGGGCATTCAGCGGAACATTCTGTGCGTTGGCGGCGGGGCTCGCGCTCACCAGCGAAGGTGCCGTTGTAGTAACCGTCTGCACAGTGAATCCCGCACTGACGGTCAACATCTGGATGGAATTGTCTGGCAACGTTGTCTGAACGACGACGTTGCGGGCGCCGAGGGCGGCTGCCTGGTCGATCGTCAACGCAGCCGTGGCTGAGGTTGGGCTGGTGACGGTTACTGGCCCGAAGGCGCCTTCGGCCGCTCCTCCGACGGAGATCGCGTTGCCAAAGCTCGCCACCGTGTTGTTCGCCGTAAAGTTGGTGGACGTTCCGGTGATGGTGACCGTTACGGTGGCGTTCGGCGCGCCCACGTTCGGACTAATGATGGTAATCGCGGACAAGCCGGATGTGACCGTTAACGCGCTCCCTAGGGTCGCCACTTCGCCGTTTGTGATTACGGTGAGGCCGCGCGCCACCGGCGTTGCTCCGGTGGTTACGGTGACTGGCACCTGCAGACTGGTTGGGCTGTTCACGGTTACTACGCCAGCCGTGACGCCGTCGCCGCTGAAGCTGACTTGCGAGACGCCGGACTGGAAGTGGGTGAACGATCCAGTTACGGTAACAGTCTGTGTCGAGCCTTGACTGATCGTATTCGGCGTCACCGACACGACCGACGGCTGACCTGTCTGCACTGTGAACAGACCGGTGCCAACCGCGACCTCGCTGTTTGTGGTCATCGTGATGGTGCGAACTCCGACCGTCGCCGCAGGATCAATCGCGATGGTAACGCTGGCTGAAGTGGCGCTGTTCACAACCAAAGAGGTCACAGTAATGCCTGCGCCGAAGTTGGCGCTGGTTATGCCGGCTGCGAAGTTTGTGCCTTGGCCAGTGACCGTAACCGTGAGCGTGCTGCCCTGCTGTGCGTTGGCGGGAGAAGCGGCGGTGATGTACGGATTGCCGGCAGTTACGGTGAATCCGCTGGCCAGCGATGCCTGCTCGCCAGCCGTGGTCACCGTGACCGTGTTGGTTTGCAGTGGAGCGACGGGTGAAATGTTGACGGTCGCGGTCAGGGAAGTATCGGAAAACACCTGCACCTGGGTCGTGTTCACTCCCGATCCGAGGTTTACCATCGGAGCGGAAAGAGTGAAGTGCGTGTTGCTGCCGGTGATATTTACCTGAGCGCCCAGGCTGTTTTGCTGGCCGCTGTTGGGGCTCACGGAAAGAAGTGTTGCTGAGCTGGCTGTGATATTTAGAGCATTCACGCCGATCGCAACCTGGGTTCCTGTGGTTGCGGTGACGTTGAACGCTCCCGTAGCGGCGATCGGCGAAACCGTTACGTTGACAGTGGCTGATGTGGCCGAAGTCACCGTGGTGGAATTCACGGTGACACCAGTCCCGAAGTTGAATACCGTACCGGAACCGAAGCTGGTGGAGTCCCCTAGAACCGTGAGCGTGACCGTCTGACCCTGCACGACTGTCGATGGGCTGACCGAAGTGATCAGAGCCGATTCGACGAGGTTCACCGGCAGGACTTGGCCATTGCTGGTAAGCGTGGCGCCACCCGCCTGAGCGCGGAGCCGGTTCGAACTGTCGTAGACCTGGATCGTGTAGGTCCCGAGCGGAATGGCGGTGAAGTTGTAGTTGCCGTTTACTCCCGTCGAAGTCTGGCGAGTGGTCGATCCACTCAGATTCACAGTCATATTCGACAGCGGCGTTTTGCCGTCCGACGCGTAGACGACGCCGAGAATATTACCGGCCGGCTGCAGGTTGACCGTAACGCTGGTCGAACCGTTCAAGGTGACACTTCCGCTTACACTGCCTCCGAGCAGCGTCACCGGATCGGTGGCGGCGACAAAGAATGGACCGGCGAGTACGTTGTTGAACTGCGCCGTGCCGTTGCTCTGAGTGGTAGTCTTTAGAGTCCCCCCGAACTGAGTTTCTCCGGTTAACGTGACCTGCGCGTTCGGAATCAGATTTCCGTTGGCGTCTTTGACCGTAACAGTCACTGCGCCGAGGCCATTAAGCCGTACGTTCAACGTCAGGGTCTGCCCGTTGTTGGAGAGTTGACCGGTGCTGCGTCCGCGGTCGCCGTTGGGATTAGTGACGTCAACTGTGAAGCCAACCAGCGGCACGCCGGAGAACGAGTATGTGCCGTTCGTATTCGTCACCATCGTGGCGGAATATCCGGTGCAACTGGTGCCGGAAAGGCTCTGGCAGAGCAATACCTGAGCGCCCGGAGCCGGGGTAACACCGTCAGACTGCAACACGGTACCAGTTACAGTGCCCGATGGTAACAATTGCACATTGATCTGGATGGTCTGCCCGGAGAGACCGAGTGCACCCGTGGACTGGCCCGATTCGTTGTTTGTCGGATCCACTCCCTGTACGGTCAGGTTACCCGGAGCGACCTGATTCACGGTGTAGACGCCTTGGGCACCGGTGGTGGTGGTGAAGGTCCCGTTGTTCGATGTAACGGTAATCTGCGCCCCGGAAATAGCCCCTCCATTTTCCGTAACTGTTCCGGTGACCGTGCCGCCTAATATGAGCACCAAGTTCTGCGTGACGGTCTGGTCTGCCACAACCGTGACCGGCGCACTGGCAGCTGTATTGGTCAGCGGATCGTAAGTGGCCAGAGTAAACGAGGAAGTGGGTGCGTCACCGAAGCTAAACCGTCCGGCAGTATCCGTGGTCGAAGAGCGCGAGAAGCTTCCTGCTTGTAAGGACACGGTCACGTTGACCGCCGCGCTTCCGTCACTGCGCGTGACCGTTCCGGCAACTGCTCCTGTGGCCGGAATAACAATGTTCGCCTGGGTCGTCTGGCCATCGGAAACGAACGCTGAAGTGTTGCCCGTCAGCCCCGTGCCCGTGGGATTCGAAACGGTTGCAATCACGGTGTACTGGCCCGGTGGAACCGCATAGAAGGCATAACTGCCATCAGCCCCGATTGCGGTGCTCTGTGTCCCGTTAAAGCCGCTGCCACTTAGGCTGACCTGGCCCAGGCTTACAACTTCACCCTCCTGCCGGCTCACCGTGCCGGCAATGATTCCCGTGTCAGTGAAAAAGATGTTTTGCGTAGCTATGAGCGGCAAATTCGGATCGAACGCGCCATTGGCCACCGGAGACTGTACGAGAGTCGAGGGTAGTGTCGCCTGCACCGTGAACGGCGCGGACGGAATAATAAGGTTGCTTCCAGTTGAGCCGGTGACCGCGTTAAAGGCGTAATTTCCATTACCGTCCGAAGTAGTGCTTTGCAGGCGCTGGTAGTACGGCAGGGTACTTTGGAAAGTGACCGTAGCTCCCGGGATAGGAGTGAGGCTGTCGGAGGCAAGAACCTGACCGGCCACGTTGGCATTCAGCGCAGGCAGAGCAGCGGCGGTGCTGGGGCTGGTGGCCGCGAAATTCTGTATCTCGGATAACTCAGTGGGACTAATGCCAGCAAGAGCCTCGCCGGGCAGTTGTACGATTCTCTGGGCTGACGCCAAAGCGCTTGCGCGGCTGGTCTGCTGCGCCACGAAGTTTAAGAATGCGATCGATCCACCGGGCGGAATCGTGATGTTGTCGAATTCGGACTGGACTTGCCCGATCTCGCTGTTACCTCCGGCGAAAATCTGCGTGACGATGTCGACCGAAAGCAAATTGAAGCTTGCCGTTGTAGCCTGGATCGGTGCATTGGCTCCCTGGAACACGAACGCCAGTTCCGGAATCACGAAGTTGGCGCGACTGAAAGTCTGCGTCGCATCCTGGTCCAAGTTGTCGCCAAGGGTCATCCAGTCGTCTTGATTGCTTGGCGAGGAGTTCCCCGTGGAGGTATTGATCACCTCTGGGAATGATGTGTTAGTGGGCCGAATATTCGAGGTGAAGCGCACGCCCAGCGTGACCGCGCTCGCGCTGGTGTTGTTCAGAATGTCGAGATATCTGCTGAAGTATCCGGTGTTGGAGACATAGACCTTGCGGGTCACGTTCAAGCCGGCAAGGTTCGCCTGCTGAATATCAATTTCCTGGCCACTCTGCGCCAGAGTTCCAGAGTTGGATCCTGTGAACGCATTGGTGCTGTTGCCCAGGATTACAGCGAGATTCATCGCGCCTTTATTCGCGCTGAAATCGCCGTCGAAGGTGTATTCGAATCCATCCGCGATGGTGCCGTTGGCAGCGACATCCCACGGGAAGTTGTTGCCGTCATACAAATAGGACGGCTGAGCCAGGTTGACGGGAAACGCGGAAGCAGCCAGCTGAATATTCGCCGTCACCAGCGAGCCGTTGGAGGCTATCTGTCCGGAGGCGCTGCCGGCTAGCAATAGCGTGGGCGTCTGCGACAGTGCATTGACGGTAAAACCGCCTACGGGCACCTGTGAGAACGAATAGTTGCCGTTTACGTCGCTCTGTGAATTGAACGAACGGCCATACCCCGGCGCAAGGCTGGTGAGTGTTACTCCAACTCCGGTAGCTATTGTGGTATCGGGATTGGTGACTTGCCCGCTTACCGTTCCCAAGCCGATGAGCGTCAGGTTTGCAGTTACCGTCTGACCCTGGACTGTGAGAGAAACATTTGCAGCCGTGGCACGGAGATTGCCGTAACCGTCGTAGGCCGACACTGTGTAAGTATTGGTCGGAACCGTAGCGAACTGATAAAAACCGTTGGCCGCCGATACGGTAGTGAGGTTGATCTCTCCCTGCAGTTGTACCTGGATACCCGAAACAGGCGTGAGCCCATCAGGACCGTAAACAGTTCCCTGAATCGTGCCCGCGGGTTGCAGTTGAACGGTGACGGGAGTGCTGGCATTCGCCGAAACATTGCCCGTGGTTGTACCAGACAGTTGGGTTGAGGGATTGACTGCCGTGACGCTGAACGTGCCCGCCAGTACTTTCGCAAAAGTAACCGTGCCGTCCGATTGGGTGACCCCATTTTGCGTGCCACCGAACGAAGTCGTGCTGGTCAAAGCGACTTGAGCGCCGGTAATCGCATTGCCGCCGCCGTCAATCACAGTAATGACAACCTGGCCAAGACCGTTCAGGGTCACGTTTACGGTCACAACCTGATCTTGGGAATTAATCGTGCCGCTTCCGGCCCCTTGATCTCCAGTCGCGGGATTGGTGACGGAAACTTGATATGTGCCTACCGGTAATACGTCAAATTCGTAATAGCCATTTGCATCCGTGGTCGTAGTGAGGCCGAACGGCGAAACCGACACACGGGCTCCGGCGACGACCGTAACTCCGTCGGCCTGAAACACGGTGCCAGAGATCGTGCCGGCCACACCCAGGGTGACATTCGTGGTCACACTTTGTCCGTCGGAACTTATCTTGCCCTGAGCCTGTCCGCCCCTGCGTCCAACCGTGTCCTGCGCGGTGACGGTGAATGGACCGACGAAGATACCTGGGAAGCTAAATTTTCCTGAACTGTCCGCTGTTGCCTGGTAGGTGCCGCCGAAGACCGAAGTGCTGGTAAGGGTGACGGCCGCGCTGGGTACCGTGACCCCGCCCGAACTCGTTATTGTTCCCGCGACCGTGCCGCGTCCCAGGTAGGCCACGTTCGCGCCCACGGTATGCCCAGTCGCATACAGATTCCCGCTCGTGCGCCCATGATTTCCATTGCCATCGGTAGCGTCGATGGTGAAGATTCCGAGGGGAACAAAACTAAATGAATATCTGCCTACTGGATCGGTTGACGTCGTCGCGAAGGTCGAACCGGACAGCGTCACGGTAACGCCTCCGCCAACCGGCGTAATGCCATCGGCTTTCATCACAACGCCGTTGATGGTGCCGCTCGCGCCCAGTGAAATGTTGATATTTACCGATTGTCCGGTCACTAAAACACCGCTGCCTTGTCCTTGCAGGCCGGTGCTGGGATCCGTCGCAACCACGGTGATCGTGCCTGCGACCATGTTGTTGACAAGGTAATGTCCCGTGGGATCGGTCGTGGTCGTGCGCACGTTGGCACCTTCCGACACCGTGACCTGAGCGTTCACCACCGGCGCGCCCTTCAGATTTGAGACCACGCCAGAGACAGCCCCGGCATCTACGCCAATCTGAATGGTGCCCACGTCTGTGATTCCGGCGGTCACCCCTTGTTTTGCGGTGGAAGTTCCGTCTAGAATCTGGCCATTATTCGTAGTCTGCGCCGCGACTTGGATACTGCCAATGGCGGAGGGAACGTACGAAATGCTGAAATAGCCGGTTGAATCGGTGAAGCCCGTAAAGTAAGTAAAGACCACCGTGGAAGCGCCCATCACCGGATTGCCGCTGCCATCTACGACTCGTCCTTGCACGGTTGTCGTGGGATCGGGCACGAGGGGGTTCGTTCCGATACGCACCTCAATGCCATCCGGAATACCATCACCATCGGTGTCCCGGTTGAGCGGATTGGTGCCTAATGCCAGCTCCTGACCATCCGTGAGTCCATCGTGATCGGTGTCAGGATCGAGCGGGTTGGTCCCTAGCTTCACTTCCATACCGTCCGGAACGCCGTCGCCATCCGTATCCGGGTTGTGCGGATTCGTTCCGAGCAGATATTCCTGGAGGTTGGTGAGGCCATCCCCATCTGCATCTTGTCCTGCGTCACTAGGATCGAAGGGATTGAACCCGTTAGCGATCTCGTAATCGTCGGGCATACCATCGCCGTCGCTATCCAGCGCAATCAGTACCTGGATCTGCACCGTCGCAACCACGCCCTCGTTGGTTGCCGTAATGGTTACGTTGCCAGCGGAAACAGCGGTTACCTGGCCGGTATTGTCCACGGTTGCCACTGCGGGATTACTGGAAATATACGTCGTTCCAGAATCGGGATAACTGAGACTCTGCTGCGTCCCGTCCGAATAGGTGCCCAGCGTAAAAAGATGGACAGTCTGGCCTACCGTGGTAAGGGACGAGATAGCTTCGTTGATGGTTGTCGAAATCGAAACCGGAGGCAGAGTAAAGTTGTCAAAATCGATTGTGCCGATGTCGACCGAGTCTCCGCTTCCACTCAAGTTAAGTAGGCCCGACATGCCTTGAGCGAAGCTTCCATCCGGGTTAAGACAGCGAACGCGGACTCGGTAAAGGCTCTGTGGGTTGGAAGGAACGTTTCCGAGCGCGAAGCTGCCGTCGGCATTCACCTGCACAGTCCGGTTCAGCAAACTCGCGGTACAGTTCGAGCCCAGTTGCGCCCAGGCGGGACTCACCGCAAGAACGGCACAGGCCACCAAGGATGCCGGGAGCGCTAACATTCGGCTGTGACGGAGACGCAAGACTCTCCGTCGCACACCGGGTATCAGCTCTGCGACCTTCGCCCATAGCTCAGTGATCTTGCCTGGCAACAGCTTCGCTTTGGCTCGACTCATCGCTTTCTCGCCTTTTCCAACTCTCGGCTTGCGCGCTGCTTCCCGACGCAAACCGGGTTACATTTGGTTCTGGAAAATCCGTCATTCCGCTACTTACCCGTCTTGGTTTTTGCGGGCGCAGCCGCAGGTCCCGATTTTTTCGACTCTGGCGCCCGCAAAATTCTCATATCAAATAAGCTTGAATATAGGAGCTGATCGAGAGCATTGTTGTATCCCAGGTTGGCAAGCTGAAACTGCCCGGAAGCCGCATCTTTCACCACATAGCGATAGCTCAGGCGCTCCGGATGCCACGCTTTGCCGGACTCACCCGACACAAAAACGAGCGAAACCGGATCGCCATGGATTACAAACTTGACATAGCGTGGCTCGAGAAATGCGTGCTCCGCGTGGCTGGCGATCTCCTTGCTGTCTTTGTCTCTTTCCGTTTCCTGCTCCTTCTCGGTCCATTCCTTCAACTTGGCGGCACTCAAGGGCGCGAACATGGAAGGGAGTGCGTCCATGTTTTTCTCGCTGTTGGCGGCATAAGCGCGCTGGTAAAACTCGATCAACGGATCGCTGGTTGACGGCGGCGTTTTCTGCGCAAGGTCATAGTCAATCGGCACGCCGTCAAATTGCAGGAATACGGGATGTTCGCCCGCTGAGCCGTTGCCTTCACTGGGAATCGGGAATTGAACTCTGGGATGGAAATCGAAAACGGGTTTATAGGCCGATGGAGTCCGGCGCGCGGCCTCCAGGGAATTCAGGATCACTTCTTCCAGTTTGGTGTCACTGGTTACGGCGCTGACTTTTGCTCCGCGCACAATGAACGCCCTGCGTACTGGCCCCGACTTGGCATTCGCATCCCAAACGCAAACGGAGCGTGATCCCACGAGGACCTTCGCTACCATCGTTACATGCTCAAAGTCAAAAACCGAATAGTACGCATTCAACCATGCGTTGGAGTCTCCGATTTCCACGCCGCCCGAGAAGGGCTCATTGGCCGAAACCGGTGGCTTGGGAGGAATCTCCCAGATATTCTTAAACTTCGCATAATTCTTCGTACGGATATCTTCCAAGGCGGCCGCGCACGCCCGTTCGGATTCATCCGGCATGCTGGCACTGAATTTATTCAGCGCCACGTCGTACCATCGTGCTTCAAACTGCAGAAACATGCCGGTACGCAGCAAGGATCGCTCGATGTCAGTCGCAAGCGGCACGCTTTGCCGCCGCATAATCAGCAACGCGGCTGAGCTGGGCAATGTTTGACCGGCCGCCGCGCAAGCCAGAAGCAGGCATAGAAATCGCGGGACGATTCGCCGGATTGCCCCTCGGTCGCTCATCTTTCGGTTCATAGAGTCTCTCGACGGCGTCTCGCGAAGCTCTTTCGCAAGAGGCTGCCTCTTCCCATCGTCCTAAAGGTTTACGGCTTCACTCCCCTGAATGCCTCGCTCACTGGGTCGAACAAGCGAACCCCTGCCCACTTACTACGCAAGTGACACCTTTCGCCCAACTCGGCTGCCACTGGTAACCGAACGTGTATTTCTTTGGGACATCGACTTCCGCAGTGATAAATGCGGTTCCCCGGCCGGCGGAAAAGAACCCTTCGAGGCCCGAAGAACACTGGCCGTTACTTCCTCCCAGCCCCGCAACGCTGTCCATGTTGTAGCGTGCGCCAATTGAAACTGCGCCCTTTACGCCTCCCTGAGCGCCACCCCCAACACAGTTAGAAGTCGTATAGGTTTCCAGGCAGAAGATAATCGTCCCCTGGATTGAAATTGAAGGAGACCACTGCGCGTTGATCTGACCGTAGCCGCAGCTATCGGATCCATCCGGCTTGCAGGCGTCGGTACGGTATCCTATCTCGCCATTGACGGCGAAGCTGCCTAGGTCAAGGTAAACGCCCAAAGCGTAGTCGACATCAACCTCGAAAGCACCAAAGTTCTTCTTGAGTTCAAGACTCGGAGTTCCCCATATTGGTATGGGCTTCCCCACAGCCCCAGTAATAGTGACGGTGGCGCTTGAATTCAGGATCCCAAGTTGCTGGAAGCCGACGTCTTGGTTGCAGCAGTTCTTGCCCGTTCCCTTGAGGCCGGCGGTGACGGTCTTGAACTGAATGGCGCCGCCCGTCAAAGTGGTGAAGAACTGTGTCAGCCCGCTCGATAGCGAGGGAGGCACCACCACATTGGCATTGAGTGCACCGTCCTGGACTAAGGTGTTGGTGTCCTGCTGCGGACCCGTGCACTGGCCGCTCTTGCACATCGGGTTCTTTATGCACTTATCGGTAGGCGTACAAGACTGCCCATCCGTGGCAGTACTGCTAAATGTGCAGGTGCCAGCCTTGCACACTCCGTTGGTGCCGCATTGCTGACTTGCAGTTCCGTCACTGCACTTTCCGCCTTCATTTGTGGGGCTAGTCTGACATGCCCCGTTCACGCATTTGCTGGTCAGGCAGGGGTTCGTAGTCGTGCAAGCACTGGCGCACTTAGGCGGTGGCGGCGGCGGCGGCGGGAAATGCCAGCCCGACTTGCTGATTCCGAATCCAGGATCCGATACCATGACAGACCCGTCTGTGCTGACTCGGGCAGGCCCCTGCGAAACCCACGCCATTTGATCGTGATCGTAGGAGTAGATGTCGACGACCGAACCTGGGGCCAGTCCACTCGTGTTCGGGAATTGGACCTGGACTGGGGGATTAAAGTGCAGCCCCGGCGGCTGCAGAGTACCAGCCATGAGCGGCAAGGTGCCATGGGGCGGCGCCATAGGCACGCGGTCGGCATGCACCTGGGATAGCGAAAGCGGACCGCTGTAAGGAGTTCCGTCCGGATTGGTCACGGATCCCGGCGCTACGGTAAACACGTAACCGGGTACACCCGTCATTTGCAGTGTGAGCGGCTGGGTTGAAGTCGGGCTGTAGGTCTGCACAGATGTCGGATCGAGCGGAGGCAAACAGACCGGCATTCCGAGGGTATTGTTGATTCCCGCAACTGTCGTGATGTTGTAGACGAGAGTCGGGAACGTGGCATCCGTGCGTGTGCTCGTTTGTCCGACTACCTGCAAGAGGAAGGATCCAACGGGCGCCGGAGAGATGGTGAAGTTCCCATTCACATCGGTCTTAGCCGTGTAAGCGGTTCCTTCGAGGTTTATCGTCGCGCCCGGAATCGGCGTGTTGGAATCATCCTCGACCAGGCCGCTGATACTGGTAATGGCAGCTGGACCCGCAGCTTGGCCCGATGCGACAAAACTCGCTGCCGGCCCTGTGTTGCCGGCAAAGGTTGCGCTGACGACATTGTTGTTAATGCCTTCCTGCTGGCCCAGGTTCAGCAGAGCGCTGGCCATCCCGTTGATATCGGTACTAACCTGCAGCGTACTGTTGCCGTTCAGCGTGCCCCCGCCGGACTGAACCGTAAACGTCACGGGCACGTACGCCACCGGATTGCCACCGGCATCAAGAACTTCCAAATCTAACGGCGCCGGCAGTGGCTGACCGATGATGCCACTCTGCGCATCACCCATTTCAACTACGATTTGTGACGGGGGTCCGACGGTGGAACTTTCGCAGAATAGCGCTTGACCGGTATAGCCCGTAGCCGTCACCGCGACTTGATTGTTGCCAACCCCGACCCGCGTTCCCAACTGGAGTTGCACACTCGCCTGTCCGTTCTGGTCGGTGATCGCATTGATCTGCTGGCCCTGCTGGTTGCTCGAGGTCAACACGCCGTCGCTCTTGGCGACAGAGAATGTCACCTGCTGATTCGGGACCGGCGCGCCGTTGGTATTGACCACCTGTATCACCAGTGGTTGAGGCAAAGTTGTGCTGATCGCTCCCGTCTGTCCCTCACCTGAAACCCTGAGAATCTTTTGCACCGGAATGGTGCCCATGTAAGTGACAGTGACCTGCGTCTGACTGGTATTGCCCGCCGGGTCGACGGCCATGGCAGTAATAATGTTCATGCCCTGGACCAGCGGGACATTCGCCGCCGAGAACGTTCTGTTACTCACCGTCGCAGCGATGCCATTTACCGTGACCGTGACTTGCTTCGCGTTAATCGTGCCCGGCACTTGCTCATTCACATTGCCAGCAACAGTTACCGTGGAAGAGGTGACTGTCGATCCGTTGGCTGGCGCCAGGATGCCGAGTTGCGGCGGCGTGGTGTTCAACGTCACGGTCTCCGAAGCCGCACCCACATCGCCGTAAACGTCAGTCGCTGTAACCGTGATGGTGTTCTGCCCTTCGCGGAGTAAGATGCCGCGTGCGGTAAACGATCCGCCGGAAACCGATGCTGCGATGCCGTTCACGGACAAGGTATCGCTCGAGTTGTCGATAGTGCCGGTCACCGTGATTGGATTGGCGGCGGCGTTGAACACACTCAATGGGGTTGGGCTGATGATCGTAATTTGAGGCAGTGGACGTGCCGCCGCGACGGTCACCACGAAAGCAGCTGGAGCGCTGGATAAACCAAGGTTGTCCGTCACCGTCAGAGAACCGTTGTAGGTACCAGCGGTGGCGTAGGTATGGCTGGGCGTGGCTCCCACCCCGTTTGCTGTTCCATCGCCGAAATTCCAATTGAAGCCGAGCGTGGCGCCGGCATTCGGATCTGAGGAACCACTGCCGTTGAACTGTACCGCCGCGGGCAACTGCACCGAATAGGGCCCGCCGGGTACGGCGGTCGGCATGGAGGCAGTAATGGTCACAACAAATGAAGCAGGTAAGCTCGACACGCCGGTCGAGTTCGTCACCGTCAGGCTGCCGTTGTAGGTTCCGGCCGTTGCATAGGCGTGGCTCGGCGTAGCGCCGGTCCCATTCGCTGTGCCGTCGCCAAAGTTCCAGGAGTAGGTAAGCACGGCCGACTTATTCTTGGGATCGTAGGACGCGCTGCCGTTGAATTGCACCGCCGCAGGCAGCTTTGCTGTATACGGACCGCCGGGCACGGCAACAGGAGGAGAGCTGTCGACGGTCACTGCAAATCCATTCGTGATCGAGTCCGTTTCAGCACCCGTCACCATCGTTACGGTGCGATTGCCCACAGCCGTCGAATTGCTGATGAAAATACTCGCTGTCGCCTTGGTCGCACTGGCAACAGTTACAGGACCGGCCGCGCCAGCAGCCGCTCCGCCCACCGAAATGTCTGGGCCGAAAGTCGCTTGCGACACGCCGCTCACGAAAGTCGAGTACTTGCCGGTGATGGTGATCGTGAGGTTCTGGCCTTGCAATCCAGTCTTAGGCGAAAGCGATGAGATCAACGATGGCGGATCAACCGTCAGATTCGGGGAGTTTGAGCTCTGAAATAGTGTGCCCACCGTATCAGCGCCCGAGATCGCAACTTGATACACCGTAGGAGTAGATACGGAAATCGAAGAGGGCACTAGGAAGGCGATGGTGGCGGTCGAGCCTGTTCCCGGAGTCACGGTGGCTGCAGTAGTCGTCACCGCAGTTCCACCGCTCTTAGGCGTCAGAGTAACCGTAACACTTGCTGGCGAGATCGACCCGCTTGGGAAGCCGGAGCCCGTAACGGATACAGTCGTCAGCCCTGGTTCTGCTGATGTTGGACTGGTCGCGGAACCGAGCACTACGCTCGCTTCGTTCACGGAGAAGCCATTCGTGATCGAATCCGTTTCACCGCCTGTCACTACCGTTACGTTATTAGCGCCCAACGCAGCTGTGTCGCTGATAAAAATGCTCGCGGTCGCCTTGATCGCACTAACCACGGTTACCGGACCAGCCGTACCCGCCGCCGCTCCGCCCACCGAAATGTTTGGGCCGAAGGTAGCTTGCGACACTCCGCTCACAAAATTCGTGTACTTGCCGTTGATAGTGACCGTAAGGCTCTGCCCTTGCAGTCCTGAGATGGGCGAAAGGGACGTGATCGTTGACGTTGGGTTAACCGTCAGCGCGGAGGAATTTGAGCTCTGGAATGGCGTGCCCGCCGTGGTTGCGCCTGAGATCGAAACTTCATACACCGTGGGAGTGAGCACGGAAATCGAGGCTGGCACCAGGAAGCTGACGGTGCTCGTCGATCCTGTCCCCGGAGTTACACTCGACGCCGTAGTAATTATGGCGGTTCCGCCCGGCTTAGGCGTCAGTGTCACAGTAACGTTTGCCGCCCAGATCGTCCCGCTGGGGAATCCCGAGCCGGTAACGGATGCAGTGGTCACGCCCGCTTGTGCTGTTGTCGGAGTAGTCGCGGAGCCGAGCTTGACGCTCGCCTCATTTATCGCGAAGCCGTTGGCCAGCGTCGCCGTTTGCGCACCTGTCACAACCGTTACGTTGTAACTGCCCACGGCAGCTGTATTGCCGATAACGATATTCGCCGTCGCTTTGGTTGCGCTGACCACTCCCACGAGACCGTTAGCGCCCGGCGCCGCTCCACCCACGGAAATGTTTGGACCGAAGTTCGCTTGCGTCACGCCGCTCACGAAATTGGTGTACTTGCCATTGATCGTTACCGAGATGGTCTGACCTTGCAGTCCGTTGTTAGGGGAAATCGATGTGATGGACGACGGCGGATTCACCGTCAGATTCGAAGAATTTGAGCTCTGGAATGCGGTCCCTGTTGTGGTCTGGCCTGAGATTGTGACTGCATAGACGGTGGGTGTAGATACGGAAATCGAAGCAGGGACCAAGAAGGCGATCGTGTCTGTCGTGCCCGTTCCCGGAGTCACGGTGGTTGCTGTAGTTGTCACCGCAGTCCCACCGCTAGGCGTCAGCGTAACCGTGACGCTTGAGGGCGAGATCGTGCCGCTTGGGAATCCGGAGCCGGTAACGGATACAGTCGTCAGCCCCGCTTGTCCAGATGTTGGACTCGTCGCAGCATTAAGCTTCACGCTCGTCTGCGCTAAAACCGGCATGGAAATCAATACCGCGCCCACAAACGAGAGGACTGTTGCTCGCATCGAACTCATGCCTGTGTGCCCCCACCACTGCTATTCATGAACCATTGCCACTCGCGTCTTCTGAATCTGCTCTTCCACGATCGTCTTGAAACTGGAGAGGGGTTGTACGCCATCCACGCGCGCGCCGTTGACGAAGAAAACCGGGACGCCGTTCACCCCCGCGTCGCGCGCTTGCGAGATATCGCGCTGTACCTGATCACGAAGCGTCTGGCTGGAAAGATCGGCGACAAACTTCTGTGTGTCCAGGCCGATCTGCCCGGCATAATTCGCCAGCGCGGGTGCAGATAACGAACTTTGATTGGCCAGCAAAACGCTGTGCATCGCCCAAAACTTTCCCTGAGCAGCGGCAGCCATCAGGGCCTGATGGGCAAGGACAGCGTCGTGATGAAATTCGAGCGGGCGGTTCTTAAAAACGACGCGAACATCACGGGGATACGAATCAAGGACCTGCTCCATTAATCGATTCGCCGGTACGGCAAGCGGACTGGCTATGTCGGAGTACCAAAGAACGGTAATGGGTGCGTGCTCCGGACCGCGGGCGGGGCCGCCCTCCGCGGCAAGCGGCAGCTTGGCCGGCTCGATTCCTTTGGCGCGGAGAGAGCGATCGATCTGGGTTTCAAACATCGCCGCGTTCGCTGCACCGATGAGTTCTTCGCCATCTACGTAGAAAGTCGGCGTACCCTGCACGCCCCTTCGCTGTCCTTCGGCATGCTCGGCGTCGATCTGCGCTCGCACTTCCTCGCTTTCCACATCCTTGGCAAAGCGATCCATGTCCAGTCCAAGGCTTTTGGCCATTGCGAAAAGGTCATCGCGCTTGATCGTGTTCTGCCGCGCGAAGATAAGATCGTGCATCTCCCAAAATTTTTCTTGCTTGCCGGCCGCCAACGCAGCCTGATGTGCCAGTTTGGAATCGGCATGAAAATCGAGAGGGAAATTTTTGAAGACCAGCTTGACTCGACCTGGATATTCGCGGAGAACCTGATCGACGGAGTTTCGGGCGCTCGCACAGAAGGGGCACTGGAAGTCGGCGTATTCGGTGATCGTAACTGCCGCATCCGGCGAACCACGCACGGGAGCATTTGCCACGTTCACTTCAGCTAGCTTCGATTCCTGTCCGGAGCTGCCATCGCGAGCAGGCTGTTCCACTCCGAGCGCCGCTTGAACCCTCCCTTGCAGAGACTCGAACGATTGAACGCCTTCCACCTTCCGCCCGGTCATAAAGAAGGTGGGGGTTGCGGTTACGCCAAGCGCCTCGCCTTCCGCCACGCTTTCTAGGATCGCCGATTTGTATTTGTGAGTATCGAGGGCGCTCTCGAACTTCGCCATGTCAAGGTGCAGTTGTTTTGCGTACTGCAATAGGTCGGCTCTCTGCAAATGTTGCTGGTTTGCAAAAAGCAGATGATACATCTCCCAATACTTGTTCTGCGCCTTCGCGGCCAGACAAGCCTCGTGAGCGAGTTCGGACCCTGGATGTAACTCGAGGGGAAAGTCTTTGACGATAAGTCGAATCTTGCCCGGATAGGAATGAACCAGTTTGTCCATCACTGGAACCATCTTGGAACAATAAGGACATATGAAGTCGTTGAATTCCACGATGGTAACTTCGGGTTCAACGCTGGGAGATGAGACAGCCGATGAAGAGGGCTTCGAGGAGTGGCTGCCATCATTGCCAGTCGCAGCAAAGGCAAAGAGATGTCCCACCATTGCCGACAGCAAGAGAATCGGCGCTGCTCTCCGCACGAAGTGCAGGAGGTCTTCGAATTGCAGGGATCGAAGCGGCGGCATGAATCTACCCACAAAATCAAGACGACTGTTGAATTGTCCCCGATTACGGAATGGCCCACAAAACAGGGTGACAGTACTGCTGAGAAACGGTTTCGTCACATCTCACAATGACCAACGAGATGCATTTGCGAGTGTGGCTGTAAATAAAACTGGGTTATACCTAGGGGAGCAAGACTTAGCACCGCCCTGATAGATCAGGTATTAGCATGCGAACTGGCGCGCCCGAGTTCCGCTGAATCTAGGATCCAAACCGGCCTCAGTAACAGCGAAGACTAGAAGTCCCTTCAACTGTTATGGCGCGCTAACATAAATATATTAGGAGCGATTGTCAAGCAGAAACTAGGCAGAAACTCTCCGTTTCATGTTAAATCTTCGTGAATACGTTTGGAGAAGTTAGTAGATGTTTGCGAACGACAAATCACAAGCCTCGCCAACGCAAAGGGCAGGTCACGCTCAGGCTGAAGAATTGCGCAAAGGAAGCTGGCTGACTCTCTTCCAGGGTATACGTCCGTTCAACCGCCTTGGAGCAGTCCGCGACGCGCTGGCGGGAGTCGAACTGGCGGCGATGAATATCCCGCA